>NZ_JBPCHW010000007.1:0-208779 GCF_051011795.1 Chryseobacterium sp. RLHN22 | reverse complement strand
CCCCCCCCCCCCCCCCCCCCCCCCCCCCCCCCCCCCCCCCCCCCGGGGAGTAAGAAAAATGAGCTCAGACAATTGCTGCAATCTGGGCTATGATATTCAGCAGATAGAAAAAAATCTTCACCGCAGAACGATTTGAAATAAAATTATATTAAAAAAATACCATCTGAAATTTTAACAGTTTTTACCAACCACTTATGATTAAAATATTGGTTTATGCGAGTAAATTTCTGTATTTTTGATAAATTATATACAATCGAAATGAGCAACATAGATGATAAGAAAAAAGCACTCGCTTTAGTGCTTGACAAGCTGGATAAAACCTACGGAAAAGGAACGGTAATGACTTTGGGAGACGATTCTGTAGACAACACGATCGAAGTGATTCCTTCAGGTTCTTTAGGATTAGACATCGCTTTAGGAGTGGGTGGTTACCCGAGAGGAAGAATTATCGAAATCTACGGACCGGAATCTTCAGGTAAAACAACTTTAACGCTTCATGCCATTGCAGAAGCTCAGAAAGCCGGGGGAATTGCAGCATTCATTGATGCAGAGCACGCTTTCGACAGAACCTATGCAGCAAAATTAGGAATCGACTTAGAAAACTTAATTATTTCTCAGCCGGATAACGGAGAACAGGCTCTGGAAATTGCAGACAACCTGATCCGTTCAGGAGCAATCGACATCGTTGTTATTGACTCTGTAGCGGCTCTAACTCCAAAAGCGGAGATTGAAGGGGAGATGGGTGATTCTAAAATGGGTCTTCATGCGAGATTGATGTCTCAGGCTTTAAGAAAATTGACGGCTACAATTTCAAGAACAAAATGTACTGTAATTTTCATCAACCAGTTGAGAGAAAAAATCGGTGTGATGTTCGGAAATCCTGAAACAACAACGGGGGGGAATGCATTGAAATTCTATGCTTCGGTAAGAGTGGATATCAGAAAAGCAGCAGCTCCTATTAAAAACGGAGACGAAGCAATTGGTAGCCGTGTGAAAGTAAAGATCGTGAAAAATAAAGTAGCGCCACCTTTTAAGCAGGCGGAATTCGACATTATGTACGGTGAAGGGGTTTCAAAAGCGGGAGAGATTCTTGATACTGCTGTAGATATGGGAATCGTGAAGAAAAGCGGTTCTTGGTTCAGTTACGAAGATTCAAAATTGGGACAAGGCAGAGATTCTGTAAAAGACGTGTTGAAAGACAATCCTGAATTGGCAGAAGAACTTGAAAACAAAGTGAAGGAAGAAATTGCAAATAAAAAGTAATTTTAACTTTGAATGATAAACAAAAGACAGCCAAAAAGCTGTCTTTTTTATTTTGAAAATAGTAATTTAAAGAAATGAAAAAACATTTTCAAAAACTCCTGATATGTTCAATATTGATTTTATTTTTCTCCTGTAAAAAAGAAGAACAGATAAATCCTGATTTTGTTATCTATTATACGAAAAGTGAAGATAAGGTTGAATTATTTTGGAAGAATGATAAAAATGAAACTTTAAAAACTTTAAAAAACCTTAAAGAATTTGTTGAATCAAAAAAACAAACTTTAAAATTCGCAATGAATGGTGGAATGTTTATTCAAAATAATATTCCCAAAGGTTTATTTATTGAAAACTATCAAACTTTAAATCCTATTGACACTTTATCGGGTAAAGGAAACTTTCACCTTAAACCAAATGGAGTTTTTTCTATTACAAAATCAGGAAATTACGAGGTTTTGCCAACAAAATATTTTAAATCTAACTCAGAGACAAAGTTTGCAACACAGTCTGGACCCATGCTTATTTTTAATGGGAAAATCAATTCTATTTTCCGAAAAGATTCAAAGAATTTAAATATCAGAAATGGAATAGGAATTTTGAAAAATGGAGAAGCTGTTTTTGTCATGTCAAAAAAGAAAATTAGTTTTTATGATTTTGCTGAATTATTTAAAAATCTTGGTTGTGAAAATGCACTATACTTAGACGGATTTGTTTCTCGAGCATATTTCCCTGAGCAAAACTGGATTCAGGAAGATGGCGATTTTGGAGTGATGATTGGAGTAATTAGTAACAATAAGTAGTTACATGAATTAAAAAATGTCAAATTGTCACTTTTGGTGAAACGGTATTTTTTTTGAGAAAACAGATACATAAAATAAAATTATATAACATATGAAAGGAAATATTAATGTATCGGTAGAAAACATTTTCCCGTTAATCAAAAAGTTTTTATACAGCGATCACGAAATATTTTTGAGAGAATTGATCTCAAATGCAACTGATGCTACTTTAAAATTAAAGCATTTAGCATCAATCGGTGAAGCGAAAGTAGAATACGGAAATCCGAAAATTGAAGTTAAAATTGATAAGGAAAATAAGAAGCTTCACATTATCGATCAGGGTTTGGGAATGACGGCTGAAGAGGTTGAAAAATATATCAATCAGGTTGCATTTTCAGGAGCGGAGGAGTTTTTGGAAAAATATAAAGATTCTGCGAAAGATTCTGGAATTATCGGTCATTTCGGATTAGGTTTTTACTCTGCATTTATGGTGGCGGAGAAGGTGGAAATTATTTCTAAATCTTATAAAGATGAACCTGCTGTTCACTGGATTTGCGACGGAAGCCCTGAATTCACTTTAGAAGAAACAACGGCAAAAACAGACAGAGGAACTGAAATTATCCTTCACATTGCTGAGGATTCTTTAGAATTTTTAGAAGAAAATAAAATCCGTGAATTGTTGACAAAATACAACAAATTCATGCCTGTTCCTATTAAATTCGGAACAAAAACTGAAACTCTTCCTTTACCTGAAGATGCTGCGGAAGATGCAGTTGCAGAAACGGTTGAAGTTGATAACATCGTCAATAACCCAACTCCGGCTTGGACAAAAGCACCAAATGAGCTCAAAGATGAGGACTATAAAGCGTTTTATCACGAGCTATATCCAATGCAGTTTGAGGAGCCTTTGTTCAATATTCATTTGAATGTAGATTATCCGTTCAATCTGACAGGAATTCTATACTTTCCTAAACTCAGTAATAATTTAAATATTGAGAAAGATAAGATTCAGTTATATCAGAATCAGGTTTTCGTAACAGATGAGGTAAAAGGAATTGTTCCTGACTTTTTGATGTTGTTGAGAGGGGTAATCGATTCTCCGGATATTCCGTTGAACGTTTCCCGTTCTTATTTACAGGCAGATGGAGCAGTGAAGAAAATTTCATCTTATATCACCAAGAAAGTTGCTGATAAAATGGTTTCTTTAATCAATGAAAACCGTGAAGATTACGACAAAAAATGGAATGATATTAAGATTGTCATCGAATACGGAATGATTTCAGAAGAAAAATTCTTTGAAAAATCAGACAAATTTGCATTATATCCAACAACTGACGGCAAATATTTCCTTTGGAATGAATTGGAAGAAAAGATCAAGCCGGTTCAGACCGATAAAGATGGAAATTTAGTAATTCTTTATGCTACAAATGCAGACGAACAACATTCATACATTCAGTCTGCGAAGGATAAAGGATATGAAGTTTTGATTTTAGATTCTCCGATTGTTCCGCATTTAATTCAGAAACTTGAAACTTCAAAAGAGAAAATTTCTTTTGCAAGAGTAGATGCAGACCACATCAATAATCTGATTAAAAAAGATGAGCCTGCGATTTCTAAATTGAATGAAACTGAAAAAGAATCGTTAAAGAAAAATGTGGAAGAGTCAATTAACGATACTAAATTTACGGTTCAGCTTGAAGATTTAGACAGCAATGACGCTCCGTTCACAATTACGCAGCCTGAGTTTATGCGTAGAATGAAAGATATGCAGGCAACCGGCGGTGGCGGAATGTTTGGAATGGGAGGTTTCCCTGAAATGTACAATTTGGTGGTTAATTCAAACAGTGAATTTGCTTCGAAAATTTTGGCTACAGAAAATGCTGAAGAGAAAAACGCTCAAATTAAGCACGCTTTGGATTTGGCTAAATTATCTCAGAATTTGTTAAAAGGAAAAGAGCTTACCGAATTCATTCAGAGAAGTTATAAGCAATTGGAAAAATAATTTAACCTAATATATTGAAAACCCCGCCGCGACGAAGTCGCGGCGGGGTTTTTCTTTGTGACTGCCAAACCTTGAAAGTTCTTTTTCAAAGCAAACTATTTTAAAAGCGCTTCAACCGCTTTTGCCATTTCTTGAGGTTTTTCCTTTGCTACCAATAAATGATCTTGAGTAAATTCAAAAAACTGTTTCGGTTCAGGAGCATTTTTATAAATTTCTTCTCCCTGAGAAAAAGGAACGGTTTTGTCATTTTTGCTGTAAATAAAAAGCTTTGGAAGGCCTTCCGTAGATTTAATATCTTCTTTCGCGGAGTAAACAGAAGCCAGCATTTTTGCAAGAGCATCTTTAAACTGAGGAGCAAAAACGGCTGCAATATCTGCAAACGAAGACATTCCGCCATCGATAACCAACCCTGAAATTTTGTCTTTATTGTTTTTTGCTAAATGTGCAGAAATCTGTGAACCTAAAGAAGCTCCATAAATAATAAGCTTTGTATTTTTTACATCTTTTCTCTGAGATATCAGATCAAAAAACTTCTGTCCGTCTGCTGCAACATTCATGTGAGTCGGAGTTCCGGTTGATTTTCCGTAACCTCTGAAATCAACCATGGCAACCTGAAATCCACTTTCAACCAAAGGTTTAATCATAAAAACATAAGTTGAAACATTTCCGCCTGCTCCGTGAAAAAACAGGATTGTTCCTTTAGGTTTCGCCATATTGGGTTTTAAGAAAATTGCAGTAATCGTATCTTTATCTACGGGAATTGAAATGTTTTCATATGTAAGATCGATAGGTTGTAATTCTTTCTTTGGCTGATAAAATTTATCATCGATTTGAGCCTGGAAAAATTGAGTAAAAATTACAAATAGAAAAGTGATTGTCGTTTTAGCTTTCATAATGTTTTTATTAATTATGATGCAAATATATCCTTTGGAAAGTCTTTTTGAGAAATTTAAATCACTGAACTGTTACTTTTTGATGCTGAATGGTTGTTTTGCATGATCAATAAAGTTTCTTTTCTATTTTAAAGTTCCTCCAAAGGATTCCAAAATAAATTTTTGAAATTTTTAACCCTGAAATGATCAACTATAATTCCTTCAGCTTCTAATCTCGATTGAAATTCAGGAACAGATAAAGTTCCTGAGCTTGAAATTACACGATGAGCGGGAACATCTTTCGGACAACCTCCCATCGCTTTTCCTACATGACGCGAATGATTGGGGAAACCGACAGCTTTTGCAATGGCTCCATAGCTGGTTACTCTTCCTTTCGGAACCAATTTTGTGATTTCCCAGACTTGTTGTTTGAAAATTTCATTCATTTTATGACGATAAAGAATAATCAAATGTAAGAAATAAATATTGATCCTTTTTATGTAATGGAAATCTCCACGTTGACAAAAATTAGATGTTTTTAATTTAAAATATGATTTTTGTAAGTTGATTTTAATGATTTGATAAAAACTTATCATATATCAATAGAATGAAAGTTGTTATTGTTGTAAATTGAAGCAATGAAATAAAAACAAAAGTTATGGCAAATTTAAAAGGAAAAGTAATTATAGTGACAGGAGCAGCAATGGGATTAGGTTTAGCTGCGGCAGATGTGCTGGCTTCAAAAGGAGCTGATCTTACTCTTGTAGATTACAATGGTGAAGCTTTGGAAAAAGCAAAAGCAGAATTATCTTCAAAATATCCGGAAAGTAAATATCTGACAGTAACTGCCGATGTTTCGGTAGAAGAAAACGTGAAAAGCTATGTTGACCAAACCGTAAAAGAATTTGGGAAAGTTGACGGATTATACAACAATGCCGGGATCGAAGGAAAGCAGGCTCCCCTGATTGATTACGATATCAATGTATTTAAAAAAGTAATTGATATTAATCTTTTGGGCGTGTATTACGGAATGAAATATGTAATCCCTGAATTGCAGAAAAACGGTGGCGGAAGAATTGTAAATGTTGCTTCAGTAGGAGGGATCAGAGGGGTTCTGAACCAGACCGCTTATGTAGCAACCAAACACGCTGTAGCCGGAATGACGAAAAATGCTGCTTTAGAATATGGCAAAGACAATATCTTGACAAACGCAATTGCTCCGGGTGCAATTCTTACACCGATGGTTGCGGAAGCATTCAATCAGGTAAATCCTGCAGATCCGAAAGCGGCTGAAAAAGAATATGCATCAAGAAATCCGACCAGAAGATTGGGGGATCCGATGGACGTTGGTCATTTGGTGGCTTATCTTTTAAGCGATGAAAATGGTTATGTTTCTGGGCAGGTCATTGCAATCGATGGAGGAGAATCGAATATGTACGGAAACCCGTAATTATAAGTAATGAATGATTGGTAATAAGTAATCCATCATTTCTAATTAATTGAAAAATTGTCTTCATTTTTTGAAGGCAGTTTTTTTTTCTGATTGCTAGAACATCCTGCTTCCGACATCCATCATCCAGCCTAATACAAAACAGCACAATTTTTGAATTTTATAAGGTTCTAAAGATTTTCATCATGAAAAAGTCGATATTTAGATTTTTAAATAAAATCAATAAGAAAATTTTGCCCAAATTGAGTGATAAAGATCCGTTGAAACTCACAAAATTTCAAAAAGCTATTTTAGCATACCGATATTTCGTACTGATTAACTCATTGGATTAAACCGAAATGTTGTCGGAGAAGTGACCAATTTTTTTGCTTGAGACAATCATATACAAAAAACGCCTCAAAAAATTGAGACGTTGTATGATGAAATTTAATTTTTATGATTAGTTTTCCAAAATGTAAGAGAACATCAATGGTGCACAAATTGTAGCATCACTTTCAACGATAAATTTCGGAGTTGTAATATCTAATTTACCCCAGGTAATTTTCTCATTCGGAACAGCTCCTGAATAAGAACCGTAAGAAGTCGTAGAGTCTGAAATCTGACAGAAATAAGACCAGAACGGAATATCATGCATTTCCATATCCTGATACAGCATCGGAACCACACAAATTGGGAAATCTCCTGCGATACCTCCACCAATCTGAAAGAAACCAACTCCTTTTCCACCTGAATTTTTTGTATACCAATCTGCTAAATATGTCATGTATTCAATCCCAGATTTCATGGTTGTCGCTTTCAGTTCACCTTTAATACAGTAAGATGCAAAAATATTACCCATAGTAGAATCTTCCCATCCCGGAACAACGATTGGTAAGTTTTTTTCTGCTGCTGCGATCATCCATGAATTTTCTCTCGGAATTTCGTAATATTGCTCCAAAACTCCTGAAAGAATCATTTTGTACATGAATTCGTGCGGGAAATATCTTTCTCCTTTTGCTTCAGCGTCTTTCCAGATTTCCACGATATGTTTCTGCAATCTTCTGAAAGCTTCTTCTTCAGGAATACAAGTATCGGTCACTCTGTTCAGACCTCTCTCCAAAAGATCCCACTCATCCTGAGCTGTAAGATCTCTGTAATGAGGAACTCTTTCGTAGTGAGAGTGTGCTACAAGATTCATCAGATCTTCTTCAAGGTTTGCACCTGTACAAGAAATAAAATCTACTTTGTTCTGACGGATCATCTCTGCTAAGATTTTTCCTAATTCTGCTGTTGACATCGCTCCTGCAAGCGTAATCATCATTTTTCCACCGTCTTTAAGGTGCGCAACATATCCTTTAGATGCATCTACCAAAGCTGCAGCGTTAAAGTGCAGATAATATTTTTCTATGAACTCAGTTATTGGTTTGCTCATTATTTAAATTTTTTACAAAGATAAAATTTAAAAACGGAAAGTCGCAGCAGCACTTAAAGAAAGTCTTGTTAAGCCTTCTCTTTCGTCATCGCCAAAGTTTATCGTAGTACCGTTATATTTCATTTTGCTTAAACTGCCTCCTGTTAATCCAAGTTTTGGGCCGATAAAAACATGATCGTTGAGTGCGTATTGATAGGCAAGATTAATTTCTGCACCTACATTTGCCCCGGTTCCTTTTACATTTCCTGTTTTGGTTGTATAAGTAATGACACCTAATGAAATATCATAAAATAATTTATGTTTCGTATCTTCTTTAAAGTTTGAAAACATATAAGAAGCTCCAATAAAACTAATATTATCTTTTGTACTCACGAAGCCCGAAACATTCTGTCCATTATTGTCCTGTACAGTAAGTCTACCATCACTTGATGCAAAATAACCTGAATATTTTAATCCGATTGCCCCGTTTCCGTTAAGCAGGTAATAAGTACCAATACTTACATCAATACCATTTTTCAGACCTTTGATGTAATTTTTTGTGTCATTGGTAATTCCGGAAGATGTCTTTGCCAAACGCCAAGCGTAACCTACAGAGGGGATTATGGCAACTTTTGGTTGTGGCTCTGAAGCTGCTTCTTGCGCTGAAAAGAGGAAAGGAGCAATGCTTACTCCCAATAGCATTAGTTTTCTGAACATTGTATTAAGATTTCCGCAAAAATACTATTTTTCAAAATACGGAGATTTAATATTTAAAACGACGGTTTTCCTTTTTGTCTGAATGCTGTTTTTTCTGCTGAATTCTTTTCTCAACCGATGATTTGGAAGGTTTGGTTTTGTATCTTTTTTTCGGAATAATTAGAGCCTGATTGACGATTTCCAAAATTTTATCGGTAGCAATTTTCTTATTCTGTAATTGTGTTCTGGATTCTGAAACACTAAGCTGTAAAATACCTTCAGAATTGATGCGGTTTTTAAGTTTGTTGAAGACTAAATTTTTTTCCTCATCAGAAAAGAAACTGCTTTGTTCTACATTCCACATTACTGTAACAGAAGTCTCAACTTTATTTACGTTTTGTCCGCCTGCACCGCTGCTGCGTGAAGTTTTGTAAGTGAGTTCTGTGGTAAAGTTTTTCATAAGTTACATTTTAATGACTCAAGTTCCCCTCCTTTGGAAGGGTGGCGAAAATTCGTAAGAATTTTAACGGGGTGGTTTTAAAAGGCAATTTTAGTGATAGCTTTCCTCAATGATACTTTCTAACTCCAGCCGATTTACTTTTCCATTTGGTGTTCTCGGAATTTTCTTAATGAAAATAATTTCTTTTGGCTTATGGAAAGATTTTTCAAATTTGAGATTTGAGATTTGAGATTTGAGATGATCGCTTTCAAATCCTTCAATAACCAAAATCAATTTCTGTCCCAAACTTTCGTCTTTTATTCCTAAAAATACAACTTCGTTCGAAATTTCCTTTTTGACTACAGCTTCAAGCTGTTCCGGAAATATTTTTGCGCCTCCCGAATTGATGACATTATCCATCCTTCCTAAAAACTTGAATTGATTTCCATTTTTAATTTCAACCAAATCATTGGTCTGCAAAAGTTCTGTGTTGAGCTTTGGAGCAAAAATCTTTAGACAACCTCTGTCATCAACAGAAATATCAATGTTTTCAAAAACAGTAAAATATTCATCCGTATTTGGAAAAATTTCTTTTAGTGCAATATGAGAAAGGGTTTCAGACATTCCGTAAGTTTCAAAAATTCGAGATTTGAAGTTTGAAATTTGAGATTGCCGATCTAAATTTTTAAAAATTTTCATTTTTAATGATTCCGAAACTGCCGCTCCGCCAATGATGAGATTTTTTATAAGGTGAATTTTATCTAAAGAATTTTCTACCTGTAAAGGTGTCATGGCACAAAAATCAATTTCCCGATTAAGATTTTCTAATGGTTTTAAAGATGGTTCTGCGATCACTAAGTTTAGTTTCCTTTCAAAAGAACGCACCACCATCATTTTTCCTGAAATATACTCCACAGGAAGACAAAGTAGTGCGGAATCTCCATTTCTAAGGTTTAAGAAATTACAGGTCATCACAGCCGAATTGAGCATTTTCTCCTTCTCAATTTCAAAAATTTTTGGAAAACCCGTTGACCCTGAGGTCTGCACTTTTACCATTTTGAAATTTGATAACCATTCTTCAATAAAAAAAAATACTTTTTTTTCAAATTCGGTTTTCGGTTGTAAATTGTTAATTTCGAGATTATTGAAATTGAGCAGCATATTTCCTACGGTTAAATTGTACTGTAAATGTAAAGAAAATTTAAAAATGATTTGCAAATAAAGAAAAAAGCTGTAAATTTGCACCACTAAAACAAACAGACTCATGGTGTAGCGGTAACACTACTGATTTTGGTTCAGTCATCTGGGGTTCGAATCCCTGTGAGTCTACGAAAACCACTCTTTTTAAGGGTGGTTTTTCATTTTAGATTATGAACAGTAATTTTGAAAAAATATTGCTATTCATTTGCAAATAAAGAAAAAATCAATAAATTTGCAGCAACAATAACAAAGACCCATGGTGTAGCGGTAACACTACTGATTTTGGTTCAGTCATCTGGGGTTCGAATCCCTGTGGGTCTACATTCGAGGAGAAATGATCATTTTGATCATTTCTCTTTTTTTTTACACCATCTAACTCATTATTAACCTGAAAGATATGGTGTGCTATTGAGTTAATTCGGGCGGTTCGATAATGTTTTCCGTCAAATTCCAATTTTTCAGGAAATATCGAACCAATAATTGCACGCTTTACCTCAATTTCCCCTTCTTGATAGTGTTTTCCGATATTTTGAAGTGTCTCTAAGGCTTGTTCGAGCAGTTTATCTATATTGCTAATTTGAGGGATTGAACTTTTATTCAGTTCTTCTTCCAACTTTGAAATCCGGTCTTTGCATTCTCTTTTAATCTCCAGATATTCATCATCATCAATTATCTCACTGAGAAACTTGTTTCGGGCGAAAGATAGTTTGTTATTTAAAGTATCAATTTCATCAGATATTTTCTTTTTCTCTTTTAATGGATCGCTAATGAAGTTCTGATAATTTTCAGTCAAAAGCTTTTTAAGATATTTTTTAACTGGTGCATTCATTTCTAATGTCATTAATCCATCTTCAAAAACTTTATTAACTATCTCTGCTCTTTCTCTGAATCCGCAGATAGAATTACAATGATAATAATAGTATCTATTATTCCGACCTCTTGAAGCACTGGCAGTAAGTGTTTTACCACAGTTAGGACAACTTAAAAATCCGCGAAGTGGAAAATTTTCCTGAACAGTGATTTTAGTATTCGGTCTTTGATGTCGTTTCTTGCCATCCAGTATCTCTTGAACTTTGTCAAAAAGCTCCTCACTGATCAAAGGTTCGTGTTGACCTTCCACAAAACAGGCTTCCTCATCTTTATGTTTTGGAACAAATACTTTACCGCAATAAATCGGGTTGCGAATGGCTATATGAAAAGATGTTCTACTGACACCTTTCCTCAAAGACTCATTAATTTTTGTTCTTATAGAATTGCTTGCATAGATGCCTTTAGCCAATTCATTGAATGCCCACTTCATTTTTGTTGCTTCCGGCTCTTTGATTGCAATATACTTCTTGCCATTCTCGGTTATCTTGTTTGCATAACCAAATGGGGCTTTTCCCATGACACGCCCCTCTTTGACAGCTCTTCTCATTCCATAAAAAACATTAAGTGCTCTTCTGTCATTTTCAACCTCGGGCGCAGCCAGATAGATAGCCAACATCATTTTATTTTCCGGGATGGAAAGATCAAACGGTTGTTCAACGGCTTGTAAATCCACACCCAACTTTGAAAGGATGCTTATCATCTGATAGGCATCGCCTGCGTTTCTACTAAAACGATCCCATTTCGTAAACAAAATAACATTGGTTTTAGAACCTTTTTTCTTAAGTTCAACTAGAAGCTTCTTCCATTCGGGACGGTTAAAAGATTTTGCAGAATGGTCTTCATAAATAACATTTCCGACAGTAAAATTATTTTGTGAACAATAACGTCTAAGACGTTCTTCCTGATCTCTTTGGGAATAGCCCTTATCTGCTTGTTCATCTGTCGATACACGTATATATAAATCTGCTATTTTCATAATTTTAAAATTTAATTCTGTGGAATAATAGTAATTATGGTCAAATAAGAAAATTTCAGGTTTATCAGTCGGATATTCTACTAAGGAATATCATTTCTGATCAGTATCGAAATACCTTTTAATGACCATCAATGTTAGGTTGTAAAGAAACTCCATAACCAATTCAGCTTCTTCCTTTGTCAGCTCCATACCTTCAGTTCGGAAATATTCAATAACTTCCTCTATCGGTATTTTTTTGATTTCTTTTGCCTTAGACATAAATGCAGAATTTCCCTAAAAATAATTCAGAGAAATTCCATTTATTCTGTGATATGTATCTCACGACATATTTAGGCAATGAAAGTCTTTAATTAGATAAAATTTATTTTCTAAAGGTTTAACTTGTTTTCTGCTAGTATTACACTTTCTGTTTATCGCAGATTAAATTCATCTTAAAATTGTTTAATAATTTACCATAGACCACATTTGCCTTGAGTTCATCCATCAGCTTTCCTACAATTATTTTCATACAATTTACTTTCTCTCTGTCAACTTTTCCTATACTATGATGCACGCTCATGTTGTAATCCGTGAAGGAAAATATATTGTTAGAAAATTGCTCAAACAGATAGTTATACTTATATATGTCCTTATCAGCGTAGATACATAATTGCCAAAGGGCTTCGCTAGTCATATAATTGGGAAGATAAAATGTTTTTACATAGATGTACGTTCTGCAAAAGGACAAAAGAAACAATGCGAAGATATTATCTACTCCCTGATAATTTTCTTGCTCTCCATCAATCAATTTATAAAACTGTAATGAACTCTGTAATGTACTCTTATAATGGAAATACAGGTCACTGTGCTGCGGTTGATGAGGCATTTCCCAATGTGGCTCAGGATGAAATTTATCCGAGGAATAGACCAAATGTTTGCCTTGCATAATGAATACAAAGAAGCTTTGATATTGATATAGATTCTTCTGAATCCAATACCGATCGTGACCGACTAATAAAAATTTGTACTCTTTTCCAAATATACTCGTCAAAGAATGAGTAATCGCTTTTATTTTTTCATTGTTGATATTCAAACCAATCAAAAGTAAATAGTACGTTGTCACTTCTCCATAGGCTGTTTTATGAAAGAAATATATTTGTTCCAGTGCTGTAAAGTTCAGGATTCTGTCAATTGCCTTATCCAGTATTTCATCTGATCGATACTCTTCTATTGGGATTATATCCTGATCGACCATATAAATTTTATCATATTGCTTTTTGATCAGATGCTTCAATTCGTAGAATCGAGCTTCAATAAAAGTAAATAACGAATCTTCGATGATTCTTAATGATTCAAACATTTCTGTATTGTAAATGATATCATCTTCATCAATCGCTTTCTTTACTTTTGCAAAAAGTTCAGTTATAAAATATTCCCTTGGATTCTTTTTGACGAAATGGGATTGTAGTTCCGGAATATAAATCAACAATTGATTTATCCTTTGGTTCAGATCGATGTCACTTGTCCTGTCTCCGCTATATAGTTCCTCTAAGTACTCTAAGTCATATTGGATCAGTTCTTCGAAAGAGGTAAAAACACTGTTATATGAATCCTCAGAAATAAGTCTTTCAATTTTTACCCTACGAATTTCGTGATTGTGGTGGAAAGTATCTTCATAGCTATTGAATTTCTTCTTGTATTTTTTCCAAATCCTATCTGTCAAAATTGATGATCTTGAGTCTTCATTTTGATAGATTATCAAAGATCGCTGGCAATGGTACTCTATGAAAGGATGACCTTTTGACAATTGATATTTTAATCTTGAATAATCAATGAAATAAACGTAAACTTGATACTGATCTCTAAATTCTTTCACCCATCTTTTTGAACGCAATTTCGCTACATCTGCAAATTTATTGAGCTGAACCAAAATGTGTGATCGAGTTGATTGCTTTTCTTTCTTATAGAATACCTGACCGATGGAATAATCCCTAACAATTTGCTCTAGTGTATTTTCAATAAACTCATTGGCGAGAATTGAAAACGGAGATTTATTTGGTGTTTTCATAGCTGAACGTTTTTAGATTCAAAACTACTATCATAGTATATAAAGATAGCTTCAATAAATAAACGAACCAAGGCAAACCACACCATCATGTCAATATGCTCATCCATTTCTGGGTCGTTGTCAAATCCTATGGTCTGTTTCAAAACAAAATCAGGGTCTTTCATCTTTTCCTGATACTTCTCAAAGTAATCAATTCCAACAATTGATAATATCAGAAGAAACAATTCATTGATACATTTCTCAGAAGTAGTTGAATTGATAATATACTGAGCACTATTAAAATTATCTACTTTATCTATTGCGGATTTGGATTCGACGGAATTATTTGATTTTTCATCAAAGTAAAAATGAATGAGCAGTAATATGCAGGACATCAGTCCTGCCGTCTTGATATCCTGCCAGCTTGCATTTTTGATCTCAATCTTTCCGGACAACAATTTCTCCAATTCGTATTTTTGAATCAAATCAGGATAGCTATCGAGCAGTTCTGTAAGTCTGGGATTATTCAGTTGGTCACGCAGGCGGAATAAACCTAATTCAAGATCTTCTCCTTGAGAATTCTGAACTAGAATATTTAATGCGATCTCAGCTTGTTCTTTTGTTTGTACAAGCTGTTTTTCTTTACTAAAGGGTTTGTTATTTTTCATATCAATAATTTTATCTTTAGTAAAGTTGACAAAGCGAAAAGAGATATTCTATTCCGAGAAGGGATAAATTATTCGGGATTTACGATTTTTTATTTTTGATCTTTTTGAGACCTCTTTCACTCATTACCTGCGCTGCATCCAGCATTTTAACAAGGTAGATGTGCGGAGTAGTCAGATCGTAATCAAATTCCTCTTTGTAAGGTGAAAGCGATACGTGAACAATTTTCATTAAGGAAAAACTCATATTCTTCCAATGTTTTGCATTCAAATGCTTTTTCAAAAACCAAAAACGGATCTTCGTATTCTTCTTTGTTTAAGGATGCCTGACTTATGATATGCCATTCTTCAGGAGTCTTTTTTACTCTCCATTTTTTAGCTTTGAATGTTAGCAGATAAGCTCCCCTTATAAACGATTTGACAGCAGTATGAAAATCGAAGACGTCTCCCGGACGTTCTTTATTACAGACCTCAGCTTTATAGACATACAGCATAATTTCACTGAGTGTATTCTTATAACTGTCTACAGTACAGTAGTTGAAGAAAGCATTGATCAGTTGAAATGGATTTTCAATTTCATCGATTGCCCAGAAACTCGTCTCTAAAGATAATTTTATCTTTTTCATAACAATAGTTTTTAAAATGTGAGAACTAAATTCTCTTGTTGCCACTGAGTAATCTATTCTTTTAGCGAATAAAATATCCGTTGGAAGGGATATTTTACAGGATAATTTTTTAACTTTACAATTCAGACGAATTAACAGAAATGGCTTTATCTTTAAGCCTTTAAAAATTTTGATAACCGCTATGGAACAAAAAATACATCAAGGAAGAAATGTTAAACGCTTTAGAGAAATGCTTGGAATCAAGCAGGAAGCTTTGGCTTTTGACTTGGGAGAGGAATGGAATCAAAAGAAAATTTCTATGCTGGAGCAGAAAGATATTATCGAAGATGATCTATTGAAAGCAATTTCTACTGCTCTTAAAATTCCTGTAGAGGCTTTTCAGAATTTTGATGAGCAACAAGCTATCAACATAATTTCAAATACTGTCAATAATAACGACAATGCTAATGGGAATTCTTTGTTTAGCTACTACCCAACAGTAAATCCAATTGAAAAATTAGTTGCTTTACACGAAGAAAAAATTGCTTTGTATGAAAGGATGTTGAAAGAAAAAGATGAAATGATGGATAGGCTGGAGAAGCTTATTAACAAATAAGATATAAGTAATTCGGGATAATTACTTTTTCATTAGAAAGGCTCAACTACAGGTTGAGCCTTTTAAATACTCAAGCTTGCACTGAAATTTAAAAACTAAACTAATAATTAAAAACTTGAACGATGGAATTAGATTTTGATAAGTTTAAAAGGTCATTGATTATTTCAAAAAATGACAAATATGCTTTTCTGCTAGGTGCGGGTAGTTCAATAACCTCCGGAATTCAATCAGCTTATGATTGTATTTGGGAGTGGAAAAAAATGATTTATCAGACTAGCAATAATATCTCAAGTGAACTAATTGAAAACTTTAGGAATAAAAAAAATCAAGAGATAATACAAAATTGGCTTGATAATCAAGGGAGATTTCCTCCTAATGGATCTGAAATTGAGTATTCTTTTTATGCAAATGAATGTTTTCCCATCGACGAAGATCGAAGAAAATATTTTCAGAAAATTTGTTCTAATGCCCAACCTTCCATTGGCTACAAAGCGACAGCATTATTAGCAAAATCAGGTTTTGTTGATACTATCTGGACAACTAATTTTGACGATTTAATGAGAGACGCATGTATATCGCAGCGATTTCAATCAATTGATATAACGTTAGAAAATACTTCTAGAATTATCAATCGTACTCAAAATAGTAGCGAATTGCCAATTCTAAAGCTTCACGGAGATTTTAAGTTTGGAGATTTAAAAAATACTGAAAGTGAGTTAAAGACTCAAGATGAAGTATTTCGAGAAAAAATGATCGAGTATCTTAAGGATAAACATCTTATTGTTTTTGGTTACAGTGGTAGGGATCATTCTCTAATGAATACTCTGCGAGAATTATATTCAAAAGATGGTGGAGGGAGATTATATTGGTGTGGGTATAAAGAAAACAAGAGTGAGGTAGTCAAAGACTTGATCCTTTCTGCAAATGAAAGAAAAACGAGAGCCTTCTATATTGCTACAGAAGGATATGATAATGCCATCTATCAAATTGCTCAATTATTACTAAGTGATAATGTACAAATCTATAATGAGTTTGAGGCACTTGTTAAAGATGATTCAAAGAAAATTGAATCAATTCCATTTAATCTTATGCCTAAAAAAACCAACACTGTTTTAAAAAGCAATTTTTTCCCAATAGAATTTCCAAAAGAAGTTTACGTTTTTGAACACACAATTACAGGAAAAACATGGGATTTTTTAAATGAAAACATTTTACCTGAAAAGGGAATTGCAGCAGTTCCTATTGGCAACCAAATATGGAGTCTTGGTGTTGCAGAGAATATAAGTAAGCTCTTTGGTTCTTTTATTCAAACAAAGCTAGTTAGAAAACCTATAACCGAAATCACGAATAGTTCTAATAACCTAATTTACCTATTTCTTTCAGCGATTTGTAAGTACTATTCTTTAGAAAACAAATTAAACACAGATAATAATAGAAAATTATGGAGTGAAAATGACTTTAAATTTATTAAAGGACACAAAGTATACAGTGCAATTCGTTTAAACATTGAGATTATATCTAATCAAGTATATATTACTTTAAATCCAGATTTTCATGTTGATTCTAAAGATGAAATTCACACAATAGGTCTTGAATATTTTCATCAAATTTGGAATAGTAAATTCAATGAGTATGTTTCAAAATGGAGAGAAATTTTATTCAAAAATTCTAACGAATTTGATTTCCCCAATAATTCAAATTCAGGCTTTGCTTTTAAAATCAAAAAAAATCCAGTATTTACATTGATTGATGACTTGACAAAAAATAATAATGAGACTCATAATATTCCATCTCATTTGATAAGATATCGAGGTGTTAAATTTAGAGAACCAAATTTGATTTTTAGCTCAAATAATGGTGGGAAAAGATGTTTAGAACCTCATCCAATGAAGGGTTTGGTTAATCATAAACCTTATGAGACTGGGATTGATCACTTTTTGAATAAGCAGATAAAAATGTCAGTATTGTGTATTTCTGAATATTCTCAAAAATTAAACAATTTTTTAAGCAAATTAAATACAAAAATACCTGTTAACAATCCTAAAGAAAGCTATTTGATTGATTATGAAGCATTTTATGATATATATAATGTGGATTTGGAAATTCCAAATATAAATTCGTCAGATTGGAGAGAAATTGAAGATTTAGCACTATCTAGTGATATAAAAAATATTTCAAATAGAATTAAAGAAAATATTTGTTCCGAAATTTTAAAGATAAGTGCATCGAGAACTCAAAAGGTAATTGTAATATTTATTCCAGACAAATGGTTAAAATATACTTCCTTTTCAAATGAATATGAATCGTTTAACCTTCATGATTATATAAAAGCATTTTGTGCTGAGAAAGGTTTGACTTCTCAATTTATAACAGAAAGGACATTGTTAGATAAAAAACAAGAATGCCAGGTTATATGGTGGCTTTCATTGTCATTTTATGTAAAATCATTTAGAACGCCTTGGCTGGTAGAGAACTCCACAAGTGATACGGCTTTTGCAGGAATAGGCTACAGCGTCGATAAATTCAATAAAAATAATCCAATAATTTTAGGTTGTAGTCATTTATACACATCAAATGGAGAAGGATTAAAATATAAGCTCTCCAAATTAAGTAATGATAAAATTCAATGGCGAGATAAAAAACCTCATCTATCATATGATGATGCGTATGATTTTGGGAGGTCCATTATCAACTTGTTTTATGAATCCATGAACGAAATGCCGAGACGGGTCGTAATTCATAAAAGGACATTTTTTACCAAAGAAGAAAGAGATGGAATTTGCGATAGTCTTCTAGAAAATGCCAATATTCAGAATGTCGATTTAATTGAAATAAATTTTGAAGATGATGTTAAATATGTCTCTAGTAAAATTAAAAATGGGAAAACAGAAATTGACGGTTATTCTATCGCTAGAGGCACTTGTATTCAATTAACAAGTTATTCAGCATTATTATGGACTCACGGAATTATTCCGTCGGTAAAAAATGAGTATTATAATTTTTATCCTGGTGGTAGGTACATCCCAAAACCGTTAAAAATAATAAGACATTATGGTAATAGCTCATTAGAACAAATTTCTAACGAGATTTTAGGATTATCTAAAATGAATTGGAATTCTTTAAATATGTATTCCCAACTGCCAGCAACAATATTTTCATCAAATGAGATTGCTAGAATTGGAAAACTGGTTAATAACATGGGAAGTACAGAATATGATTACAGATTTTTTATATAATCATGAAATGAAGCTTTTTCATAAAGAATTTTACGCAAAACTTTTATATTAAATCTCTACAAATCTGTATTTTCACATCCAATTTTAATATATATACCATACACTCTTATAATTATAAACCTAAATTGAAAACTGGAATTTAAATTTATTTCTAAAAGAAAAAAGGAAAAAAAAGAAAGCCATTTCATTATCGTTACAGATTTTAATAAGCAAGTTTATCAATAAAAATACAACCTGAAAGGTGGAGATTTTTATTGATACCGTCAGGCTTGAACTTGTGTTTAATAATCTGGAACTATTCTTTTGTTTTCTTTTTATTATTTTTAATTATCTATTATAATCTCCTTTGTTTTTTCTTCTTTTGCTGTAATAGAATTTGCTCAGAATTATAATTGATCTCAGAATTGCCAAAATTTAAGAGAGTTATTATTTGGGAAACACTTTCTGAATCTTTAAAAACTTCTTCAAATGCAGAGAAAGGTATATTGTTCCCTTGCGAAACCTTCTTACAAACATTATTGATTTCTGCGAGTAACTTTTCTTGAGAACCAATAAAAAGCTGAGGTAATTTTGTTTTCTCAAATTGTAATGTTTTGATTAAAGTATCCTTCACAGAGTTTAAATATTTTATTTTTTCACTCGAATAAATATTGCCGTTGGATAGAACGGTGGATAATTTGTTTTTCAGAATTGAAATTTCTTTTTTAAGATCAAAATTTTTGCTTTGAAGTTCTGTTATCAGTTTGTTTTTGAATTTTAATTCCTGTTTGTTTTTGCTAAGTTGTATATTGTACGTCTTGAACGCTTTTTCGTAGTTGTCAAGAGTTTGATCGGTTCTAATTTTTTTAAAACCTAAGAAGTCTCTTTCTTTCACAATAAAATCTTCAAACTTTTTGGAACTGAGCTCAGATTTGACAACGTTTATCTTCTTATCTAGTGCTAAAAGCTCTTGTTCTTTTTTCTGGATTTTAAATTCTATCGCTTCTAATCTACCTTTTGAGCCTTCAATGCCTCTTTCCATTCCCAAACATTCCGCTGTGATATCCTGCATTTTTGAATAGTGGAAAGATTGATGCTTTAAAGTTTTTCCGGTTTGCAAATCTTGCCAATCCGCAACAAGATGAGCGTGAAAATTGGGTTTCCATTCTTTCGTTTCCTTATCATAGTGTCCCTCGTCCTTATGGATCGCAATCTGGAAAATTCTTATTTTCAATTCATCTTCCAATCTTTTAGAAAGATGATGCAAGTCCTGCATTGTTGTATCATCTTTAATAACTACAACTGCTTCACGAACAGGCATTGCATTTTTCTGTAGTTTTCTTCCTGATTTTTCTTTACAATATGCTTCTATATTTTGTAATCTGTTTGAAAGTTTTTCTTCTGACCAATATTCGTTTTTGAAAGTTAAATCCTTTCGAATATAATCGAACGTTTTCTTTCTGAAGTTGTGGGCTTCAGAATCTGACTTCGCTGCTTTAAAATTGATGGAAGTTTTCATATTTTAATTTTATGAATAATTACAACAATCTTTAATTTTTGTAAGTCTTTAGTCTAATTTTGCTGTCCTTGTCCTTTCTAAAATTATCTTGAACTTTGTGGTAATTTAAAGTAAAAGATTTTAGAGGTTATTACTAATTATCTCAGCAGGAGGAATAAATGTGTATTACATGTTTAATCAAGTTTGCAGGGAACTGAGAGGTATTCTTGAATAAAAGATAATAAAAAAGATCAGAGCAAATCTGTGCTCTGATCTTTTTTATTATCTGAAGCTGTAATCAAAGCATGTTTAGCAACTTTGATTTTTAAGCATTTTTGTCAGGCTTTGATATTACTTCAGTACCTGACAGTAAATCATGTAATGTTTTGTTGCTCTTTAAAATGATCAGAAACAAGTCAACTGGTATCAATCTTACTAAGGTCCTGATAATTATACTTAATATATTTCTATTTTTAAAAACAACTTCTAATTTAAATATTTTTTTTCCAAGTGTTTGTCTAAAGTAAAATTCAAAGACAAAAAAATACATGAGGTAAATAAATATAAATAAATATTTATAATTATTTAATATATAAAGTATGCTTAATTTGAATTCACCTTCAATAGAATATCTGTATATGCTAAAAAACAATAACTGGGACAATGTAATTATATACATATCAGCCAAATATGCGAATACTCTCTTTCCTACCATTTTTTTATTTTAATATTTCCAACCTAAAGTTACACCACCTGTTATTCCTATGATTGCAGAAAAACTACCTTCTATCGGAGTCCATTCAACACTTCGTTCACCATTGGTATGGTTAAACTTAAAAGTAACAGGACCAATTGATTCTTTAAACTCAGCAACGTCTCCAAACATTTTATTTTTATAAACCGATTCCATACCATAAGCTCCTATCCCAAATCCAAATGTATTCTCAGACTGTTCTCCTAAGAAAATATGATCCTTAAGTTGACCTTCTTCAAAGTTTAAAGAAAATCCAAACTTCTCTGTATGTCTGCCTTCAATATTTAGTCCAACTGGAATACCAAAAAGTTTTCCTGACGCTTCCACCTGAGGACCTGCATCAACATAACCTTCGGCTTCAATATAAAAATGCTGTTTGAAAGAATCCCATACAGACCCAGAATTCCAATCGTTCATAAAGTTATTGTAATGATTCCACATCTGAGTACCCCAACCAGATTTTGCTGTTAACATAAGTTCTGGTAAAAGCATTTCTTTCAGACCATCGTTAAAAATTAGACCAGATGATCCACTACCAAAGCTGCTTCCACTACCTCCGGAGTAGGAGCCACCACCACCTCCACCACCGCCACCTCCATTGGCGGCCATGTAAGCAACAAAGGCGCTAAACTGTGCACCACTAGCAAAATTATGCCAGTCTCCAAAATTAATACCATCGACATATTCCCAACCTGAATAAATGTTGGGCATAGAGTCCTTTAAATCCTGTATTTGTGAATACCTCCCGTCAGGATCAGACATATTAATAGGATTATTCAAGACATAAGCGTAGGTACTGGAATTGTGATATACTTCAGAAAATTGATCTTGACCACTCCATCTACCGATATCGGGCATGTATTGCCTCCATCCATAATCATATAAACCTGTTTCCTGCATCTCTTTTGCATTGTATTTATAAGATTTATAACTTCCCTGTGCATAAAATGAATTTCCTGTCTTCAAATGATTCATACCAAACGGATAGTAATCATTATTGTCTATTATTTCTAGATTACCTGAGTTATTTCTCGCGTAAGAAACCCTGGCATTTCCAAGTTGATCTCTATATTGGTAAATATACTGATCTTTTTGATAATCATAAAACCCTTCTTCAGTTGCAAAAAATCTTAGTTCAGGTGTTTTAGCGTTAACTGTTCCAATAACACCAAAATCATCGCGATTAAATGCCTGTTCTTCCATTGCCCGTTGGGAAGCTGGCTCAAGTTCCCATTCAACAGGTGGTATCAGAGAGTTCGAAGAAAAATATTGAAAGCCATCAATATAATCGGTAGAATTTATTACTGTTGAACTTCCTTTTACGCCTGTTATTATGGTACTATTCTCTTTTGAAAGCTTGGTTCCGTCTGCCCTATATTTTGTTTTAATAGTAATTTGTTCATTACCGTTTTTGTTTATATCCATGGAAGTGGGAAGATTAAGAAAATTATATTCTATAGCATTAATCCCTTTATCTGGCATATTTAGCATATTTCCATTAACATCATACTGTATGGGCATTCCAAATCCACCTCCTTCATAACCTGCAAAATTATTTGAAACGTCGTTGATGTTGGTAACTTTGTTTCCTGTATAAGTATAATTTAGGTTATCAATAACGGTCGCAGTATTTGTCCCTGCTTCCATTACAGAAGTTCGGAATAGAGTACTAATATTTCCATTTAAATCGTAGTTGATTGACTCGGTATTTTCCTTGCTGTAAGGATTGTTTGGATTTTGATAATATCCTGCTGTCAAGTGGTTTGCCTCATCATAGACATATCCATATCTTTTAGGAATAAGAGAAGGATTAACACCTAAAGTTTCTACAGTTCTCCAGTCAACTTCTGCTACGCTACCATTATACCTTGCCGCAACATTTTTTCCTGGGAATTGTGTGGGATCAGGATTGGTAATGCCATCTTTCTGATTGTATTTGATCTTGTAAGCAAACAGTTTTCCTCCAAGATCAGCAAGTTGCATTTGGTCCTTATTAACATCGGTCACCCAACCACGAATGTTGTAATTATAATCTATACTTTGTAAGTTGTTTCCAACCTTTTTATTGATGAGTTGAGAGAGGTCATTATAATTATTTTCAGAAAGTAAAACTTCAGGCATATCATCTACCTGATGATAATGTTTTTTTAGCCTCATTTGAGAATCATATGTATAACGCTCTTTTATTATTACTCCCGGTTCATTTGCTCTCCTTGCGTGAAAAATATTGTTTTTTTCCGGTAATCCTGAAAAATTCAAGAGCTTTTCCGTAGTCGTAGATCCTCCTAAATGATTATTAGAATGTGTGCCGACCACTCTCCCTAATGTATCATACCAAATAAAAGCTTTTGTCCATTGATCATCCTCAATATTTTTTATATAGCTTGCTGCGGGTAGCGTTTTAATGCTTCTTATTGATGACCATCCGTTGAAAATAAATGGCGTGGGATTACCACCGAGGATCGGTTGATTTTGTATTTGAGAAGGTTGTTGTACTGCGCCTGTAGGATATTCATCATAATAATAAACTGCTAACAAAGTCATACTTCCTGTTGGAAAAGCATTTTTTGTGTAATAAACATCAATATTGTTCAGCGTAAATGGGGTTGAACTCGCAGTTTCGTTATTTAAGGCATTACTTGACATGTTGTTTAGTGCGCTCTGCATTGCTACCCTTGACGATGTATTAGCGAAGAATCCAGTATATAAAGTTCTTCCAAACTTATCGTATTTCGAAAACATCCATCCTTTTTTCGCAAAATTATTTTCCGTAGTTCTTAGCTTACCATCCTGAACTAAAACCTGCCTATTTTGCTTGTCGTAAACTATGTATGACCAATCTTTTCCTGGTAGCTTTTTTTCGACAACCCTGTTGTATTTGTCATACTTATATTGATAAGCTATATTATTAAGACTTCCATTAATTTCTGCAATAGTATTTAATACGGCTGCTTTCGGAGGGATGATGTATGATAAATTTCCAAACTTATCATACACATAATAAGTATCTAAATTCTCTATATCCCCACTCTGGGTTCTATTGATTTGGCGAACAAGTATTTTCTGATTATAACCATTAATATAGTTATGACTCTCATTTCCGTCTTCATCGAATTTCACTATTTTATATAGTGTATTGGCAATATAATATCCATCAACCGAACAGCTGTCGTCCGGAGCAAATGTCAGAGAAACATCGTTAATCTGTTGTGAAGAATTCCATATAGTCATAGCTTTGAATCTTTTCACAACACCACCTGCATTGCTAAGATATTTAATTTTTTTAGTGTGAGTACCGTTTATCTGCCAATCAATTCCTGGGGAAGCAATTTTTTCAATTCTTGCTAACGGTGATTTTTCAGTCTGAATTTCAGAATATGCATTCGGGACGCCATAAAAAGTATTAACTGAATTTCCTAAAATATTGTTCACAAAAGCTCCATTCTGTGTGTCTACAGGCAGAGGAAGATAGTTTTTGGTTTGCATTCCGCTATTATCGTACTCCGAAGGAATAATGATATCTTTCCCAGTAGGAGAAGCTTGTATAGCAATACTTTGTTTGGTTCTTCCCAATCCATCTAAATATTGTACACTTTGAATTTGTTGTGCAGAAGGTTGGGAAGCCGTGACTGGCTCCAAGTATGTTCTTGAATAAAAATAATTTTCAGCATTGCTTAAATTTTGAGCTGAAATTAAAACTGTTACTAAAATATGTAGTAATAATAATATTTTTTTCATCGTTTTAAGGTTGTGGTTTTACATTAAGCTTATATTCTTTTAAAATATTACCATTGACGTCAAATACCATTTTCAACTTTCCATTAGTATCATATTTATAAATTTCTCTTATACCACTTGGAGGCGTAATAGTTGTAATACCAACTAATGGATCATATGTGTATGTAGTTACCATGAAACCCTTTAACTGAGGATTATTACGATACTCATCAAGCTCTCCGATTAAAAGTTTTTCAGAAGCTTCATCGATATCCTGATCAGAACGAGTCACGATTCCCTGCGATCCGGCTGGTACAAGTATAAATTTTAAATCATTTGTGGTAGCTCCTTCAACTTTTGCTATAGGAAGTGTCTGATTATATCCATATATTAATGTTGTAGGAAAGCCTGCACCTGTAACTTCATCAATATTGGTTGTAAACTGTAGCAGGTTTCCTTTATCATCATATTTATCATAACGAATAACTGTCTTTATACTTTCATCGTTAGGATTAGTTGATTTAACAGAAGTTGGGTAAATGCTATTATTTGCAAATTTTGTATCACTTATAATGTTTACTGCACCATTTATTTTTTCAATAATTTGAACAGGAACTCCTGTAATATTTTTATCGATTAGATGCTGGAATTCATTGGTCTGTCCTACTAAAGTGAGTGCACTAGGATAATTAAAGATTTTTTCTGTTGTAGTCCCATCCGCAAGGAATGTTTTGATATTTGAAATACTATTAAATCTGAAACGGTTTTCAAAATTTGATTCTCTTTTATTAATTAACGCTGGTTGATTATCTACAAAAAGTATTTCCTGTTCTTTTAGTTTTTTGATCACTCCCGATCTGGTATACCCGTAACCTGTGGGTATTTCTGTAAAGCCACGTGAATTTTGCAATTCATAATCGTAAAGAAATTCTTTGACCTTATTATTACTATTATCAAAAATCGATTTTTTAAATAACAGTCCATTTTGTGTGAGGTTATAATAATTCTTCACAGGATATTGCGAACTACCAACAGTTATGTAGGTATCAGGATAATCACTCGGTAATTTAAAATAATTATTGATATATCCCATATTCTCTCCTTCACTAACTTTCACATTTCTATAAAGCACAAACTCTGAAGAAGAGTATGCGTTTTCGTTCGCAAATTTGTAACCGCTTGAGCTATTACTATCGTCAAATGAATTATATGAATAAGCGATCGTTTTGTTTGCAATAGTGCTTGAAGATGAACTAAAGTGTTTTTCATTCTTTATTCTGACACCATATGTATAATCGACATTTTTGTAAGGAGGAGGTATATTTTTTAATTCATAAACTGATACTGTCCCTGATTCCCAAATTCCAGGAAACTGAAAAGTATGCTTTCCAGGATTTACAAGTGAAGATACTGTGACGGAAAAACTATATTCGTCCGCTTGAACTACTCCGCAAGTTGGAAAACTATTTGAATTGATCCCATCAATATTAAATCCACTATGCAGATATCCTGGATTTTCTGGCAAGAAGGGGTTGTCTGGATTTCTGTAGGCGTTGAAAACAAAATATATTTTCTTTTGTTTAGCAGGATCTCCTTGCAAAGTCCATAGAGCTAGACTATTCGTGTGTGTATTTGAATAATTAAACTCTCCAATGTGCTCAATACTTTGTATTGTCGGATCAACATAATTTTCTTGCAAATTCTGTATATAGGTAGGATTATTTTTATCAAAAAAATATTCATTGGGTTCGAATCCATATTCGATGATTCCTCCTGTTGGTAAATGTATTTTTTTTAGAATGCCTATGACACTATTAGCTGGATATTTTTGTGTCTCCGTAAAATCCATGCAAGATATTCCTGTAAAATTAGGAAGACTTATATTATCATCTAAAGCAGTATTGTAATACTCAAGCTTCGTAACTTCAGGAGAACTAGGGTTTTCATAATTTTTTTTTGAAATCTTATTCAATATTCTTTTTTGATTGTTAAAAGATGGAAAATATTTGAATTCATAGTCAAAAGTATATTCAAACAATTCCTTACCATAATAATTTTGTCCTTTAATTTTGGATATGCTATAGGGATCGTGCATCGTATAGATTAGTGTGTGATCGTACGTATGTTCGATATCTATTCTACCTAATCCAATACTATTAATTGTTTTCAACTTACAATTTTGATATAATAAATTAGTAGTATCTAAATAGTGGTAGTTCTTGCGATATTCATAGTTAAGAAGCTCTTGTCCGGCAGCATCCTTAATGCTGTTAAGATAAAATGCAGATCTATATAATTTATTACCAAATGTGTAGCGAGACTGGCTATAATCATTAAAAATATATTTAAATCCTTTGTCGTCTGTAATAGTAAAAGAATTAACAATCAGAGTTGCTGTATTAGTTGTTTTCGTAAATTCCATTTTAACACTATTTCTATCGTAATTGACTATAGAAAAAGTATTATTTGAAATATCACGGTAAATTTTAAATTTCCCTGAAACGCCATTTGGTAAATTATAGTAATAAAGATCATCAAAATCATTTAGATTATAATTTGAAGCAGAAGCATTATCAAATAATTCATCTAATCCACCAACGATTTGCCTTGAGATGGACCCTCCTGAAAACAGTGACCATCCCCACCCTGCGTCACTTACAAAATCTTCATTATTTACATTATAGGGGTTATAAGACAATATTAAGTTCTCGCGAATCTTATCACCTTGTGCAGAAATTCCTCCTAATGGAATTGAAATGTTTGGAACCCCTGTAGCGGTAGACATTGGCATTTCCTGGTATGTAACGTTGTACGACGTGGATGGTATTGGTCTTGGAAGATCTCCAAAGTTTATTTGCTGACTTTGTGCAAAAAAACCAATTGATATAATAACAAAAATAATTTGCTGTAGTTTTTTCATTATTTTATTTTTTAATAATTTTAGCGGTGGCAATTTCTTCATCACTCGTTTTTACGACTATCAGATAAGCTCCGTGAATGAGATTCTGTGTATTGATCTTAGTCACTTTATTCTTTGTTTTCAAACTTTGGAGCTGTCTTCCACCCATGTCATACAGCGTAATATCCGCTTCCTTAAATTCAAACCCAATCTCTACATAACAGTAATCACTCACCGGATTCGGGTAAATCTTCATATCCTGCTTCTCGATCAGCTGATCAATCTGGCTGTCTCCCAACTTCACGATTTTCCAATTCTCCTTGCCTAATTCTTCAGCACTCGTTCCTGCGAGTACGATCGAACCATCTTTATTCATCTTTAGATCAGATAATCTTTCCTCCTTCTTTCTCGATTCTCCTTTCACGTGTTTTCTCCACTGCTCATTACCATCATTGTCAATATAAAGCATCCAGAATGTCTCATCATCCGATTCAATCCTTCCTTCAGCCTGAGTATAGCCGCCCAGCAAAATGCCTTTGGTTGATAGTTGATTGTTGTCCGTTGATGGTTTTCCTGTGATCACATTCATTCCCATCAGAATATCACGGTTCTTGAAGTTGTAGGATTGTTGCCATTGTTCGTCACCTTTGGCATTGAGTGAAACTAACCACAGATCTGTTCCTTCTTCTATTCCTACCGTCTTATTGCCTGATCTTTCCGATCTTGACTCGCCACCGATAATATATCCCGAAGAAGTAAATGCCATCGTTCTTACATGGTCATCTCCCTTACCACCAAAATTTTTTTCCCATTCTACTTTGCCCTCTTTATTGAGCTTTACAATCCAGTAATCGCCTTCACCATAGTTTTCGGTTGATTTTGAATGACGATTGATGGTAGAGTTTCCGGCTTCCATCTTCCCGCTTCCTGCATATTCAGAACTTCGCGAATAAATTCCAAGCAAAGATCCGCCATCGGGAGTAGGAATCATCTTTTCAACTTCATCAAGACCTTTTCCGCCTAAAATGAGTTCGGATACTACCTTCCCCTTTTTGTCCAATCTTGAAATGATCACATCTTTCGAACCAAAGCCGTTGGGTGAATTCTGAACGTTTCCTGCCACCATAAATCCTAAATCTGCCGTCTGAATCACCGACCTTGCTTCTTCATCCTGTGAAGTTCCCAATGTTTTCTGCCAAAGTTCATCCCCGAATTCATTGATCCTTATCAGCCAGATATCAGATCCGCCTTTTGAATCGTCTTTTTTGTCAAAACTTTTTCCCGAATAAGAAGTTCCTGCCAAAAGGAATCCTCCTTCCTGTGTAGCAACTGTTGCTGATAAAAAATCATGGTTTAGTCCTGAGAAATACTTTTCCCAGACTTCTTCACCCTGTTGATTTAATTTGACAAGATGAAAGTCGTAACCGTTATTCTGTTTGTTTTCAGAAATGATCTTTTTAGATTGAATCGAACTTCCTGTGATAAGATACTGCTGGTCAACTGTTGTGGTAACTTGCGAGAGAAAATCCTGTGTAGAGGATTTAATATCTTTCTGCCACAGAACATTCTGACCAAACAATACAGAGATAGTGCATAATAGCAATACACTAGTGTAAAGTTTTTTCATAATTGAGTTTTTAAAATCGTGCAAAATTAACTTTTTTTAACATATTTTATAATTAACTTAAAAATAGTTAACATGATTGTTATCATGGTATTATTCAAAATCAAACTAAAACAAAAGTTGATGTTATAAATATAAAAGGAATGGATTTTTCAGATTAAGCTATTGTGTTGGTTGAATTTTCTCCATTACAAATTATGCCCTCGGAGAGCGAGGTAGCAACTTTGTTGGGAGGGACGACCTTCAAAGTTGCGAATGAGCTCCTAACTTTTCCGTATAGTTGGTAGAATTGTATGTATTTATGTAAGTAATAAAATCATAGTCAGATAAAATTTATTTAAAATATTTTTTACAAAGAAATACATTACTATATAAATCTTAATAGATAATGACACATTATTGGATTTAGATTAAAAATCATCTATTCAACTAAAAATCTATGGTATTGTTGAGGAAATGATTTCCTTCATAATAATTCATAAAAGCTAATTATTATTAGGCACTACTGGGTGAAATGATTTTTATTTTCCTTTAGATAAAATCAATTGTGTTCGATATTTAGGAGAATTCTATAATTTATTATCTTACTTAGACGCCTTTTTAATTGTTTAACGAAAATATTTCAGTTTCCATTTGTGATAATATTACTATTAAAATACGAATAGAAATGTCAATTATTCATTTTCTTATATTTGAGTTATCACGATAGATCGAAATAACCTTATCAACATTGTCAATATTTAAATATGATTATCTCTAATTACTATATATTTGTATTTATATATTAATTTAAATGAAATTATTAGCCAAAAAAATTAAGCGTTTCAATTCTAATAGAAATGGATTCATACAGCCGGTGTTCGAAATCAATGAATCGGATCAATATAAAGCTGTTTCGAAAGATGATTATCCCAATAACGGTTATATATTTATTAGTGACTTTGATTTACTTGATAGAGACATTGATACAGAACTCATAGTTATCGATAATGGATTTTTCATTAACGACGATAATATGTTTACAGAGAGAATAAATGATTATAATGCTTCTCAGAAACGAATAAATTATAATATGGGTATCAGTAATTATTTTTCTGCTGTTACCCCAATTCAATATATTCCAATTTACAATAACCACTTTAATATAGAAAAACACAGACTTATATCCGATGAAGGTATAAATAGCGATGTGTTTTTTCTAATAGTTGAAGAAGAGAATAATATATATGGGCCGTTTGAGAGAGATAATTTTGATTTAAAAGCTGCAACATTTAAAAATAAAGATTACGACACATCAATGTACCGAGATTTTTTAGATACATACATTGAATATGACGGATCTGTTATTTTTAAGCTTAACAAGCATCTATCGTCTGGAAATATACTTACAGATTTTGATGGAAATAGCTACATCAAAGATTTTACCAATGTCATTGTTGAGAATTTGGGAGAAAAAATTGAATATACTCCGATACAAATTTTACATTCGTGGGTATTAAATAAACTTAATAACAAGGGATTAAGAATTGTCGATTTTCTTGACGAAATTGGGGATATAGATAAGTTATTTAGTTCAAGTTTAGATCAGCTAAAATGGCAAAAGTATTTACTATTTATTGATAAACTTGAAGAGGAAAGTAAAATTATTCAAAGCTTAGTAAATAAACTTTATGATAAAGGATTTGTAGAGGATATAACTGGAAATACACAGATAGAAAATATTGAAAAGAAGTTAAAAACCCTTGAAGATAATGATATAATTAAAAGTGAGGAGATAATAAAGCTAAAAGACGATAGAAGAAGACTTGAAATTGAATTACAAGAAATAGAAAAGAAAGACATTGAAGGGATAGATAAGAATAGCTATCCCAATATTGCATCAGTATTAAATCATCCTGAAAAACTTCAAAATCTCGAAGAAATCATTGCAAATAGAGAAAATTTTGAATTACTAAAAGATGATTTGAGGAAATTAGAAATTAAAAAAGAAATTTTTGATGAAGAGATCAAAAAGTTAGAGGATACAGAGAGGAAAATTCAAGATTCAATTAGACATATAAAACAAAGTTTTGATAGTGACGTTGCTGTACATACTGCTAAATTAGCAGATGCTAAAATGTATACAGATTTGCTAAATGGAATAAATATTAATCAAATTAGTAAAGATAATTCAGAAAGCATTGAATCCGTGGTTCTAAGTAAGCTACCAGAAGAAATATCTACTGCAAGATCTTATATATTTGAAATCCAAAAAAGATTAAAAAATCTAAATCGAGATTTATCTTTTAATGATGTAGCAAACTTAATAATCACTATTAACCATTCGTTTATCACAATACTCGCCGGAGCACCAGGTGTTGGAAAGACATCATTAGTAAATAAATTATCAACAGCATATGGTTTAAATGAAGAGTTTGGATATTTAGAGGTTAATTGTGCGAAGGGATGGACTTCATCTAGAGATTTTTTGGGTTTTTACAATCCTCTTACAGGTAAATATCAAGACGCAAAAACAGGATTAAGACTAGCTCTGATGAAATCTAATAAAAATTTAAACTCTCCTTATATTGTTTTATTGGACGAAGCCAACTTAAGCCCGATGGAACATTATTGGTCGGATTTTATAAAATTAGCTGATGGAGATTATGCAAAAAAAATTAAAACCCATGAAAAAGAAGAAATTACCTTTGGAGAGGGATTTAGGTTTATTGCTACAATTAATCATGATCACACCACAGAATCATTATCAAATCGTTTGATTGACAGAGCATCAATTATTCAAATTGACAAACCTCTATCAGTAATTGAAAACGCAATTTCTGACATCAAAAATGATCATATATTTGACTTCAATGATGTACAAAAATTGTTTCCTGAGACACAAAAATGGAAATCTGATGAGGAGTTGATTAAAAAACTTTTGCAACAAATAAAAGAAAAAATTGAATCAAATAATAGTGGCATCATCATTAGTCCTCGTAAAGAGATTTTGATTAAAAAATATTGTAAAGTTGCTACTGGGGTTTTAGAAGGGAATTCTTACACTGCCTTAGATTTTGCAGTCTCTCAGCATATTATGCCGCTTGTAAATGGAAGAGGAGAGTACTTTGAACAATCATTGAAAGAATTAAAAAATATCCTTGAAGATAAAGGTATGACCAAGTCATCAGTTTTGTTAGGGAAAATTTTGGAACGAGGAAAAGATTTGAAGCATTTTAAATATGTCTACTATTAAAATGGATTATGAAATCTTATGTTATAAAAATGTAAGGGAGAATACGGTTCGCATTGAAATGAATGAAATAATTAACGAAGTTGATTATTTTACATTCATTGTGCAATCAAATGTTGAACTAGATAATCATTGTTTATTAATAACAGATATTCCGGTAGAAATAACTGTTATAAAGATTATTGATGGACAGTACTTCTACACTGTTAAAGAAGATTCTGTAAGAAATTATTTTAAAAATCAGGATTTCGACAAAGTATTTGACCTATATAAGGCAAGATTTTCAATTCCAAATTTTGTTCAAAATATCTTATTTTATAAATTATTTATAAATTACCCTATTGGAATATGTGATATCGTTTTAGTTTCAAAAGATAATTACGAGCAGATTTCTACAATTAAATTAAATGTAGTTTCTTCAAAAATTGATGATTTTGAATTCGAATCTTTAGTTTCTTATGTTGAAAGTAAAGGAAGTTCCATTTGGGCAAAATTTTCTTTATTAAAGCAGCAAGCTAATAATTTTAATGATGAAGATAGATTAGATTGGTTATTGATTTTCTGCGACAATTTCATTAATGAATTTCGAAATAAATATTTGTTTTATTTTCAAATTGACAAAATAACTACTTTAGAAAACAATTATATAATTGAGACATATAATGGTTACAATGCTGTTTCCGAAGATTCTATTTTATGGCTTTTAACAAATTTGGAAGTTTTAACTGCAACAAATTCATATGATCCCAACAAACTATTAATTAATAACAGGACATTTTTTCCTACTGAAATTTTATCGTCGCACATTAAAGAAACAACAGATAATCCAGAAAACCAATTGATTAACGGGTTCATTAATGAAATATCGTATTTTTTAGTTGAATTGGAAAATTTATTTTCTTCTGAAGTTACATCAACCGACTCTGAAAGATTTGAAGATATGGTAATGGCTTATTCGTACAAAAGAAAGCTAAAGCTTACAAAAGAATTAGCTTTTAAATTAGCTATAATCAAGGAAGTAATTATTAAGGAGATTCCAGTTAGTAAAACCGATGTAAATTTTTCAAACATTAATAAAATTGAATCTAAAGATCATTACTATTACGTGTATAATCACTTAATGACATGGTTACTTTATAAAGGGGCAAACTATACTAATACCAATAAATATTTTAAAGGAATAAGTAGATTAGATGAATTGTTTGAACGTGCTTGCTACTATCAAATTATTGACACTTTTATGCAATTGGGTTATATGCCAGTTATAGAATATAATGATGCTGGTGAAATATTTGATAGGATTACTCTTTCTAAGGGGCAAAAAAAGGTAAATTTTTACTATCAAAATTTACCAGATTCATTAACAACAATAAAAAATATTAGAAACCAATTAAAGCCGGACTTTATATTTGAATTTGATGATAATACTTTTATAATATTGGATTCTAAATACAAGAAATCAAAGAATATAGAAACTTATGATTATCCAGATTTGGCTTTAAAGTATCTACACGGTATAGGCTCAACTGATGGTCAAAATTTTAATATTTTGGGTTTATTAGTTTTGTTCCCGAGCACTGAATATAGCAGAAATTTTTATCATAAAAATGAATATGGAATTTTTGGTTCAAAAACAATTTATCCATTTATCGGGAGCATCGGTATCAATTTTACAAACGCTGAATCTCATTTAATGTCAACCATTGAAAGGGTTCTTGAAATAAAATATTCTTAAATAGCGCATTTTTTAAAATACTTTGAACTATAAAGGAAGGGTTGTTAAAACCTTCACGTCATCATAAAAATGTTTCGACATTTGTTCATTTTTGACTACAAGCCACTCTTTTGTAAGAGTGGTTTTTTGTTGCAGGAAACGAAAATGAAAACAAAAATTCTAATTCTGAGACCGCGTAATTAGCCCAGATTGAACGGCCTGTCTGAGCTCTTTTTGCATAAACGGACTTTGTGAGGTGCAAAAAAGCGAGTAGTGAAAGCTGGAAAAAGCTCCTAAAAACTGGCTTTCACCTGCATACTTCCGATGTGAATAGTTCTCTCGCCTGAATTTCTTCCTTCATAATTCAGATTCAATTGCAGGAATGAGTTGATGGCTTGCTGAATGAAAACACTCCAAACCTGGTTTTTCCCCGGTTTTAATCCGTCAAGCATCTGATTACCGACAATGCTGAAACTGTTTCCTATAAAATCGTTGTTGATAAACGAGAAATTCCCACGAATAGAAGTTTTCTTACGTTCCCATTGAATGGTTCCGGTAATATCGAAAGCCTTTAATAATTCTTCACCATCTTTTCTCTGTTTTTCACGATAAGCTGATGAAAATTCTGCCTGAATGGCATCGGTGAACTTGTAGGTTGCTTTTGGCTTGGTTTCAAAGTTATTCAGACGGTAATCTCTTGTTGCAAACAACTGTGATGAGTTTTGTAAATCGTGGACAGAATTTTCCCAGTCGATCCTGAATTCCTTATTGAACCAATATCCGATGTTCACAAAATGTGAGGTCTGATTGCGCTCTTCATTACTGAAATTGGCATTGATGAGGTTGTTGTTCTGTATAAAACGATAATTTCCGTTCCAACCGGATTTTTCGGTAGGATTAAACTGTGCCGACATCAGAATGTTCTGGTTTTTGAGAATCTGATCTTCACCTTTTTCAAAAGGATTCAATACCAGAACTTTATCTTTTTTGTAGAAAGAATTTTGAGAATTTAACGAAATATTGAAGTTCCAGCGCTTTAAAAATTTGTTTTCTGAGCTGAAAACAACCGATGGATTCACAAATAAAGCCAGCTGTAATTTATTTTTATTGGAAGGAATATATCGTACCGAATTGGTGTAAATCCTTATGTATTGCGCCAAATCTGAGTATTCAGCAATTTCGAATTCATCGAGCTGCTGAACGCCATCACCATTGTAATCGGTCCACTTGTAAACTCCCTGTCCGTCTGTAACTTTGATGTACTGGAATTCTCTCTGTGCTTCCTGTCCGTTTCCTAATTCATAAAAAGCTTGGAGACGCATTCCGTTTTTAAATAATTGCTGGTTATACAGAATGTTTCCGACCACGAAATCTTTATTCTGATTAACGTCTACATCATCGTTTTTATAAAAGAATTTTCTATAATGAAGAAGTGCGTTTAACGTTGTTTTTTCAGTTTTAATGATCTGACTTTCCGCCATGAAACCTAAGATCCTGTTCATATTCTGAAGACTGTTGTTGCGAACAGAGTCGTTGTCTCTTACATAGATTTTAGACAAAAGTTTCGTTCTTGTGCTGTCTCCGATTTTTTTCTGAACAAACAATTCTTTCCAGCTGAAACTCGTGACATCCATTAAGCCTGTGTCATTGTATTTTTTTTCGTTGTGTTCCATGCTTCCGCCGACTGCCCAGCTGCCTTTTTTGCCGGTGTATTCAGTTCCTGCTCCTCCACGGATGAATTTGGTGTCCTGAAGAAGAGCGTTCGTATTCAGGTAAGAAAAGTTTCCTTTGGTATTGAATTTTCCTTTAATCCAGCCAAAATCAAGATCGTTCTTTATTCCCTTATAAGAATCTCTTTCGTCGAGATAATTAATACGGTAATTTAGAGTCGATTTGTTATTCCATTTGTTTTGAAAACTGAAGATGAAGCGGTTTTGTGTTAAGCCATTAAATTCCTGGGCTAAGTTGAAATCCCGGGAAAATTCCACATCATTGATTCGGTCTAAAATATGGAATTGTCTGTCGATATATTGATATTCAAAACTTGGAGTACCTTTCCAGTTGTTTTTGGTAAAGGTTTTATTTCCAAAAATTCTTGCGGCATATCCTAAATTCTGATCTGAATCTTTTGAAGAAAACAAATTGATATCATAATTACTTAATGAAATGTCTGCACCAATTTTTCCGTCTTTTAAAGAGTATTCAGAATTTACAGTATACACTTGAGCTTTTTGAGGGGAAGGAAGCTTTCTTACGGCGCGATAATCACCAAGATTCGGGCCAACATATTCAAAAACACGCCCGTTGTTTGTTGTCTGACTCAACTTATAATCACCTAAGTTTGCCCCGAAATAGGTAAACGAAACCTGATATAAGGTTTGAGTAGCATCCGTAGAAAACTGGTAATAATTTCCGTTTGGTCCAGGAACAAGGCTATACAGAATTTTGTTGACATCATATTCTGCAACTACTCCCGATGGGGCATACATCAAATTGGCATCATTTCCGGCATCGGCTAAAATCTGCTCGTCTTCTTTGGACAAATTTAAAGCTAACGGAGCATTTTTATTATCATTCTCCATAAACCAGTTGAGGCCGACTCTGAATTTTTCTCTCTGATGTTCAAGCTTTCCGGTAAATAAATATCTGGAATAATTTCTGTTGGCATAATTAAAGGAAATCGTAATGAAATTTTGCTGAAATATCGGTCGGAAGCTGGTAAAGGTAACTTCTCCCGTATTATAATTAATTATATAATCCTGGTTTTCTCCACGCTTCATTAAAATACCGTCGATAAAGACCTGCTCAGAGCCAGAAATTAGTGTGATAAACTGTTCGCCGTTTTTCCCGGTTAAACGATAAGGTCCCTGATTTCCTTCAATCCCCTGAAAACGGATTCTGTGGAATTCACTTCGTGCAACACCTGCGGAAATATCTACGAACGTTTTATTATCCGTTCCGAATTGCGTCTGAAACTGCAGACCCATGCTTCGACGCTGATATTTTGCGAAATAAGTTTTGGAATCTACCAAATCCAGATGCCCTGCTCTAAGAATTGATTTATCCTTAATATTAAGCTGCATGTAAATTTTGTCGAATTCCTCCAAGGTTTGCGTATAACCGTCTGCCTGAATCGGTAAATTGTGATCGGAAATACTTGCTAAAACAGTCACGTCTTTCGAAAGTCTGCCCGAAATCTGAAGATCCATCGAGCTCTGAACCGATTGTCCCTGATTGTTACCAAAAGTAATCCCACGAATGATAGAACCTTTTGAATTGAGCTCTCCTAAAAATCTTTTGGTGTTATTTTTTGCCAGAACAGCTTCGTCTACAATGATACGATTTTGGGTTTTCACAAAATCCATGGTATCTTTTGCAAAAATATCCTGTCCGAATCTGAAAGCGAGAATGCTGTCTTTTTTTATCGCTAAAATACTGTCATTCTTTGTTGATGCAGAATCTTTCGGAATGTTGGGGTTCTTCCACGTGAAAATTTGAGCGTTATTCAAAGATAAGCCCAGGAAAAATAGGAAGAATATCAGAATAGAATTCCGCAAATGTTTAAAAAATAATTGGTAAAAATAGCTAAAAAATGTGAACGGTAGGGTTTTTAGCATTATTAACAGAAAATTAACCTGAATATTGTCCCAAATGGAAAATTAGCCTTATTTTTGCAATGTAAATTATTAATAATTAAAAAATTAAGTTATGAAAAAGATCTTTACAGTTTTAGGAATTGTTGCAGTTGCAGCTTCTGCGAATGCGCAGAATTTGATTACCAACCCTGGTTTTGAAAATGGTCTTACTAGTTGGACTGCAACTAATCCTGGTAGTGGCACTGCATACTATTTACCAACGCTGACAACGACTGCTCCACACAGTGGAACAAATTCGGTAGAATATACTGCTCCAACTGCTACTACAGGATTTGAACAAAATATACCAGTAACTGCAGGTGCTACTTATACAATATCTTTTTGGTATAAAGCTAGTGGTGATAATACTGATGCGAGAATTTGGGCAAATTACTTAGATTCTGCAGGTGCTGCAGTGTATCAAAATACTAATACGGCTTCTGATCCATTGAGAGGACCAAATAATGGTTATTTACCAACAAGTACAGCTTGGACACAACATTCTGTGACTGTAGTTGCTCCTGCAAATGTTGTTTCATTGAAATTACAGGTTAGAGCCTATAATAATGCTGCTGTTGTTGCGTTTGACGATTTTTCTGTAACTACAGGAACATTGGCAGTTGGAGAAGTATTACCTTCAAAATATAGAATAATTAAAAACACTTTCGTTAAAAATGACGAAATCACTTTCGGTGCTGATGCTAAGGATGTAAAAATTTATACTTTGACAGGTCAGTTGGTAAAAACTGCTTCTGTAAAAGCTAACGGAACTTTAAATGTTGCTGATTTGGCTGAAGGTAACTACATCGTTACAGGAACTGTAAACAATCAGGCAGTTTCTCAGAAAATCTTGAAAAACTAATTTCTTATTAGGATACAAATAGAAGCAGCTGTCGAAAGACAGCTGTTTTTTTATTTTGGATAATGTGCTTTAAAATGGTTTAATAGTCAAAAATAGTTGGTAAAAGTCTTTGTATTGCTGATTGCTACTGATGATATAGAAAGTTTATTGAACTTTGTTTCAATAAACTTTTTTTATGGCTGGAAATTCAAAAAAAATCGTTGTTGGAGTTGCAGAAGTCTGGATGTGATTTCATGGGGAAAGCAAAATGGAAAACGCAGATTTAAATGTAAAAATTGTGGTATTTATTTTACTTCCGAAAATATCTGTAAGCTTAAAAAACAAAGAAATTTGGTTCAAAAAATGGATTGTCGAAAAACAGACTTATGAGCAGATTTTAACAGAATCCGGATATTCGGTTAGTACTCTTCAGCGGTATTTTAACGTGATGCTTGGGAAAGCTCCAAGGCTAAGTTACAGCCAGAACAAGGAGGTTTAAAGGTTTTTTTAGCCATAAAGCTGTTTCAATAATTTACACAAAAAAGGATGGTTTTTACCATCCTTTAAACTATTGTGTACAGCACTGACTGTATTGCTGGCAAGTTGCTCCTCAGCATTGCTTGCTTCCTCTTCCAATCAGTCGCCAAATATTACGAATTATTTTTGTGAAAAACACCAACTATTTTTGACCACATTACCTTTAAAATTATTAATGATTTTAGATAATTACCTCAATGGATGAATGGTTAAGAAAGTCTAAAAATCTTCCAATTAATTAAAATTAATGTCAATTAAATTATATTATTATCAATAGTAATGTATTTTAAACGAAATTTCAAAACTATTTTTGAAGATTAAACATATTCTAATACCACCCCCTTCTCGCTGCATTTATAATCGTACTCAGATTCAACACCAAAGTATATCTTATCCTTTTTCCGTAATCTTTAAAGCCAGGCTCAAATCCTAACGATGACTGAACGGGAAGGAAAATTTCAAGAAAATCAGGAATCACACGAACTTTTACACCGCTGTCCCAGATAAACTGCGTGGGATTGTTTTTGTTCTTATACAAACCGGCATCAGCATAAACATGGAAAATTTTCCAAACACTTGAATCTACGTTAAAAGAAGTGATCCATTGGTTGGCTGTTCCCGGAATAAAAGATTTAAAACCACCATCAGCTAAAACATATTGTTGAGACAAAACACCGCTGGTTGCACTCTGCCCTAAAAGATTATACGAGAAAGAATAATCGGAAACTCTCGAAATTCCGTAGTCGAAAGTGTTGTTTCTTGTTTCGTTTCTGGCAAAATACCCTGCAAAAAGCCTTAAGCTAAGTTTTTGTCTTGGGGCAAATTCCCATCTGTAAAAACCTTCAGCCGTAATTTTATTATAATCCTCCATTCCCTGTGTGCTCAGACTGAAGCTTTTTTCGTGAATCATCTGATTGTCAGAATATCCGTAACCGGCTGTCCAGATATTGTATTTGCCATAATCGTTGGCAAGAATCATTTTTTGGCTCAGGTCTCGTTCGAAATAGCTGTATGTAAAACTCAAACCTCTGCTTACCGTACTTCTCGGGTTTTTTCTGAAGCTGATACTTACCGCAAGAGATGTTTTCTGATACGATAAATCGTAATCGTAGTGAAAATAAGATCCTGAAACACCGAACATCAACCTCTGAATAATACTTTCAGCAGGCAAAAAAGAGTAGGAGACTGCTCCGGAGCCTGTCATTTTCTGCGTTCCTGTGCTGTAATATGGCGTTAATGAATACAGGAATTTCTGGTCAAAAAGCGATTGGTTCTTAAAATTCATCCCGATCAGGAATTTATCATACGTATTTGAGAAACGTATTCTCGGGTTCAGATAAATTTCATTGAATTCAGGATTAGGAATGTCTTTAATAAGTTTAAACCTGATTTTTTTGGCATTTGAAAAAAGCCCTTTTGTGTAAAGAAAATTATCTCTGTAATTAGATTCCGGGAAAATATAACCGTTGTTTAATGTGATTTTGTAAACATCTTCTGATGGAAGACTTACCGTTTTTAATTTCTCGTTTGCGTCGGTTTCTATCCAGTAAGAAGTTTTTGCACCTTCTTTGGTTTCTGTTTCCAGTTTTACGGGAATGGCCTTGTCTGTATTTTTTACAATTTTAATATTGAGGGAATCGTTTTTGATTCTGAAGTTTTTAAGCTTAAAGTTGATTCTGTTTTTCTGTCTTAAAAATCCATTTAAATATGAAGTCGAAGCATCTTCTTTGTTAAGCCGATTCAAAAAATCTTCAGGTGTCATTTGCTTATCGTTATTTTCAGCAATATAACTTTTCAATATGTTATTGAATTTCTCTTCGCCTATTTCATCGGCAGAATAGCTGAAAAGAGTTCCTGTCTCAAAGCTGCTGATCGCCATATCGTTGAAATTGCTAAGGCGCGAAAAAGGTTCGTCAATCTTCTGATCAAGATTCTGAGACATGATGTATTGATACGCTAAACCATATCGGTCCAGTAATTTTACTCTCGAAGCATGAAACCATTTCAAAGGTTTTAGCCCTAAAATATTGGTTTCGGGAAGGCTGCCCAACAGTTTTTTATCGTTGTAGAATTTTTTCAGATATTGAATTTCGAGATAAGATTTCAGCCCGTTTTTAAACCAGTGATTATCTTCTTTATCTGTGATAATGCTTTCGTCAAGAATCTTTTTTGATATAATTCCGAAATAATCAAGATCCGTATTTTCTGCATCGGAAAACAATTTAAACCTGAATTTCCAGAATCTGATATCGTTATTGCCGAAAAAATCTTCTTTAGCCTTAAATTTTTCGGAAATAAACATTCTTTCAGGTATAGAACCCAATCTGTCTTTGATGAATCTTAGCTGTAAAGGAAGATAAAACTCTAGGTTCTGAATTTCCTGTGGCGTGATGTGGTAACCAAATTTTATTTCAGTTTTAATATCATCCGAATTAATAGTTATTGTCGGGAAACTATTTTTAGAAATAATAAATTCAGGATCAGAATCTGAATATCCTTTAAATGAGTTAGTCTGAATCTGCTGCAGATTACTTTGTACAAAAGAGTTACCTGAAGTTTCAAAATCTACCGACCAATAGGTGTTGAAATTAACAGATTCTTCAGTGTCGAGATACTCTCTGCCATGATTGTTGTCAGGATCGAAATGATCCGGAACGATGAAGAAATATTTTAAAGTTGCTTCTTGTACGGAAGTGCCATAACCTGTAAACTTTTTGGCAGGAAGCTGTATTTTGTAGTATAGCTGCAGCGTAACGCTTTTTCCGGGTGCTAAACTTTCGCTTAAATTAAGATATAGGTTTTCATCAGAAATATTATTGACAGGAATTTTTTTGTCTTGAGAGTTTTTAATATTCAATTCTAATACTTTCCCCAGCTCATTTTGCTTTGCAAAATGGAGACTGTTGTTGCGGTCTTCAAGTTTTCTGTACACCAAAGAAGTTCCTCTTTTATTGTAAGCAGAAATCCAGTTGAGAAGCTTGATGGTGTTTAAATCTTTATCAGAATGATTATGGTACACAATTTCCTGACTTACTTCAAGAATTTTATTATCCTGGGATAATTTAGCTTTAATAGAAATACTATCTTTTTGTGCAGAAACCTGTACAACTCCCCATATCAAAAAAATACCGATGCAAAACTTTTTCAAAATACCTATAAAAGCTTCAAATATAACTTATTTTGGGTTTAATTATTATGATTTTTTAGTTAAGATTTATCAAAAAACAATAATATTTCCACTGTTTTTAAATAAAAATTGCTCCCGATGAACGAGAGCAATATATTAAGTATAAATTTCATTCTGTTTTAAAGAGAAGCCAGATAAGCATTCCAGCCTTCATTTTTATAATTGATAGCAGCTTCTCCAGGATTTTCAGATTTGTAAATTCCCCTTCCGACAATAATAAAATCGGTGTGAAGTGTTTTGAAAACATGTTCCGGAGTATTGTATTGCTGACCTTTTCCGTCACCAGAATCTGCTAAGTTTACTCCAGGCGTAAATAATAATACTTCTTCTGGAAGCGCATTTTGAGAAACCCCACCGATTACGTTCGGGTGAGATAAAGCTATTTTTAAGGCCTCTTCTCTGTAAGAGTTTGTCGTTAAAGTTCCTTTAGAAGACATTCCGATAATGGCAACAACACCTACATTTGTGAAGCAGTCTAAAGATTCAAAACCGCCAATCACCTGAGAGGTCACAAAATCTGCCCACTCTGTAATTTTGAAAATTCCGCTTGTGAACTGTAATTCCTGGGTGTTTCCGATGTCTGCGAATTTCCGGTCTTCCATTAATAAAAACTTATGTTTTGAAGCTATTTCTTTTAATGGAATAATCGTTTTCTGGTAATCGAAATCTGAAATAATATCGATATGTGTTTTTAAAGCAATAATATGTGGACCTACTTTTTCTGCCAGATTCAGCAATTCCTGAGTTGTCGTTACATCAGCAGAAGCAATGAGATTAGATTCTTTCGCCAAAGCAATCTCTAATAATTTTTTTGAAACAGAATGTTGTGCATTCTCAAATTTTTCCTGGTAAGAAAGTCTTTTCTTTTCTTCAAACTGGATATGATTTCCCTGTAAAAAATCCTGAATTCTCTTTACTTCTTCATTGCTCAATTCTCCTTCTTCCTGCAGAATAGTACAAACTTCTGAAATATTAAATAAAGTGTGAACTCTGAAACCTTTACTTTCCAAAAGCTGTTTTCCGCCCTGTTCTCTATCCAGAACGACAACAATATCGGCAACTTTCAGATCTTCCTGTTCCACTTCAGCGATGGTTTCGATCAGCGATTTGCCGGAAGTAATCACATCTTCTACCAAAAGACAGTTTTGGCCTTTCTGGTAAATTCCTTCGATCATTTTTTTAGTGCCGTATTCTTTTGCCTCTTTTCTTTTGATAATTAATGGAATATAGCTTTCCAAAGACATTGCAGTTGCCATCGGAAGTGCAGCATAAGGAACTCCGCAGATCAGATCAAAATTATCTAAAGGAAGCATTTCCAGCAAATAGTTGGCAAGATTTTTTAAGATTTTAGGATCTGACGCTAAAGGTCTTAAATCTACGTAAAACGGACTTTCAATCCCGCTTTTTAATGTAAATCTTCCGAATTTGATGATGCCCAGTTTGTAACACTCCAAAAAGAATTCTTTCTTACTTTCCATTATTTTTTATTAGATGTGCAAATTTAAGGATTTGTCTTCAGGCTTGGAAATTTAATGCCAAAATACATGATTATGTGGAAGAATATTTTATTTATTTTTAATTTCATTAAAATTGGTTATAAAATTTCTGCATGAAAAACCTGATTGTTTTTAGAGTTGATTTTAAACTTTTTATGTATTTAGCAATTGCATTTATTTTTACAACAGCTTTGGGAACTGTTTTGCACGAGTATGGTCACTTCATTGCTGCTGAATTTTTAGGAATAAGTGCCAAAATACATTATGGTTTTACAAGTTTCGTAATTGACGAGAATTATAGAAATCTTTCTAAATGGGATCGATTTTTAATTACAGTTGGAGGTCCATTACAAACCATTTTTACCGGAATTTTAGGATTGATTTTATTACATATATCAAAAAGAAATTCTGAGACTCAAGTTTTAAATTTTAAATCTTGGATTTATGTTTTTATGTCTCTTTTTTGGCTGAGACAGAGTGCTAATTTTGTAATGTGGATGATTGGATATCTCTTAAAGAATCGTATCTCCACAAATTCGGATGAAGTAAAATTGGCAGTTTATCTTAAAATGCCTTTATGGTTTTTTATGTCATTAAGCGGTGTTATAGGATTTGCTGTAACACTTTTAGTAATTTTTAAATATATTCCAATCAATCAGAGATTTACATTTATTGTTTCAGGGTTTGTAGGAGGAATATTAGGCTACATTATTTGGTTGGAATTATTAGGACAGATTTTAATGCCTTAGTTTGTTCATAAAAAAACATCCCCGAAAGGATGTTTATGCTATTTAACAATATCTGCGTCTATAATTTTTGTAGTTTCTGAACTGTATTTTCGTTCAGCTTCCCAAAGCAGGAATTTATCAACTTCCCTGATCAGCTTCGGAATGGCTAATGATAAAACGGCCAAATCATCTAATACTCCCGCAACCACAATAAAGTCCGGAATAATATCGATTGGCGAAATGACGTAGAGAAGACCAACTAAAGGCAAAATAAGATCCACAGATTTTACAGGATAAGCACCTTTTCTCCACATATTTACCATTCTGAAAATATCGGGGATTTTTTTTACGAAGCCTTTGTGGGCAATTGCCTCTTTGGCAAGATTGAGTTTTGAATATTTCATTTTTGTGTTTGTTTTTAAAATAATTTTCAACTCTGTAAATTTCGCAAAATTTATACCAACTCAATCTAAATTTTAGTTAAAGTTTATTTAACAATATTATCAATGAACTGATGGATAGATTCTGCGTCCCAGTCAGTTGCAGCATCCTCCTTAATTAAGATTCTTCCGTTCTGGTCTAAAAGAAACGTTGTGGGGAACGCTTTCGGAAGTATTTTTTCGGAGATTGGGCTTTGTGCAATATATACAGGAACCGTATAATTGTTTTCCTTCAAAAAGGCTCTTACTTTTTCCTCCTCATCTTTCATGGCAATCAGAACAAAATCAATGTGACCTTTTCTTCTTTCATACAATCTTTGAATAGATGGCCATTCTTTTCGGCACGGAGGACACCATGTTCCCCAAAAATTCAGAAAAACAGGTTTGTTTTTAAAGTTTTTCAGATTGGTACTTGGCACGTTGATTCCCTGTAAGTCTACATCATAATCATCCTGGCTGATGTGTACTGCATTTTCTATCGTTGCAACAGGGAAAAATTGATCTTTTAGAAAGTTTCTTATTCCCGGTACTAAAAAAACACATCCTAAAACGATAAGAATAATAATCGGTGTAACCAGTTTTTTCATATTCACTATTTTACAATAATTCTAAAATCTCCTGAATAGCATCTCTCCCTCTGTTTCTTGAGTAATATACCTGCAAGTCGTTGTAAAAACTTTCTCGTGGATATTCTTCAGGATTTGCTTTAAATTTTAATAATAATTCATGACCGAATTTCGGACGGGGTCCCCAGGAATGCTTTACATTAAAGTTTTCATCCAAGATAATTACTTTAGGAATAGATTCGGTTCCGTTTGTTAAAAACTGATTGATCAGGCTTTTATCACTGTCTCTCAGAAAAATTTTCACTTCGTTTTGACCTTCAAAAAATTTCACTAAGGCCGGAACAGTGGCACTTGCATCACCACACCAAGCTTCAGAAATTATTAATATTTTCCCGCTGAAGTTTTTAGATTTAAGTTCACTAAGCTGTTCTTCGTCGATTACAAATTTTTTCAGAGTTCGATCCATTCTCTGAATTCCTAGTTCGTAATACATTTTATATTCAGCATCATGCGGAGTCGCAGGATTTTCAAGTCTTTCATGCGCAATCTGAAGATATTCTTCAAATGAAATTGCTTTATCCCAGTAATTTTTCATTACCAATATTTTTATTAAAAATTATTAATATTTCTCGTTTTATTAATCAGAAATAAATCTGCCAAAACAAATGCCGCCAAACTCTCTACCACAGGAACGGCTCTGGGAACTACACAAGGATCGTGTCTTCCTTTTCCTTCCACAGTTACTGCGTTTCCATCTTTGTCTACACTTTCCTGAGGTCTTAGAATAGTAGCAACAGGTTTGAAGGCCACCCGAAAGTAAATATCCATTCCGTTAGAAATTCCGCCCTGAATTCCACCTGAAAGGTTAGATTTTGTAGAAAAATCGGTATTGAATTGGTCGTTATGTTCACTTCCTGTCATTTTTGCACCGCAAAATCCGCTTCCATATTCAAAACCTTTGCAGGCATTAATGTTGAGCATTGCTTTCGCTAATTCAGCCTGAAGTTTAGAAAAAACAGGTTCGCCAATTCCTACAGGAACATTTTTGATGACGCAAGTGATTGTTCCGCCGATTGTGTTTCCTTCTTTTTTAATTTCTTTAATTTTAGAAATCATTTTTCCGGCAGTTTCAGCATCTGGACAACGGACTTCATTGCTTTCTGTTTTAGAAAAATCTAAATCCTGATAAGGTTTTACACAGAAAATTTCGCCAACAGAAGAAACGTAAGCGTTGATTTCAATATCTTTTAAAAATTGTTTTGCTAAAGCTCCCGCAACAACCCAATTGATGGTTTCTCTTGCGGAAGATTTTCCGCCGCCACGATAATCTCTGATGCCAAATTTTTGGTCGTATGTAAAATCTGCATGACTCGGACGATAAGAATTGGCAATATGATCGTAGTCTTTTGACTTCTGATTTTCATTTTCAATCATAAAACCAATCGGTGTTCCCGTGGTTTTTCCCTCGAAAATTCCTGAAAGAAATTTTACTGTATCGCCTTCTTTTCTCTGTGTAACGATTGCAGACTGACCTGGTTTTCTACGGTCTAGTTCGTATTGAATTTTTTCAAAGTCTACCTCCAGACCTGCCGGAAAATTATTGATGATTCCGCCGTACGCTACGCCATGACTCTCGCCAAAAGTTGTAAGGCTGAGAAGATTACCTAAAGTATTGAACATAGTACAAAATTACCGTTTTTTATTCAGATAATAAAGTCTTTGGAAATGGCTTTATTGATAGTTCTTTTTGATGAATTCGATGGTTTTATCTAATTCTTTTTTCTCTGTTGCATTAAGTTTTTTCCAGATAAAGCCTTTTTTTAAATCGTTTTTGTCAACAGGTTGAGGAAATATTCCCAGTTTTTGATAATCCAAAACATAGCTTTCGGAAATTGCAGGAAGAGGCGTGTCAAAACTAAAAGGGTACTGTTTTGAAATATTAAAATTCAAATCACCTACTTTATAAGATTTATACTGGTTGTATTCATAGTTGGATGGTTTTAAAAGCTGTTTCTTTTCAAATTGGCTCATAAATTTTCCTACATTAAAACTTGGAATAAACTGCTGGAGAAGATTTGGAAAAGAGAAAATTATAACGGCACCCACTATCATCAATGAAGAAAATAGAATTGAATTTTTCTTTTTTAAATGTTTATAAAGCGCAACAAAAAATATCACGAAAAAAACATCGATGAAAAATCGGTATTGCGCAGAAAAAAGAAGTATTAAAACACTTTTAATTAAAATAGAAATACAAATTAAGCTGATGGTTTTATTTCTTTTAATGATCGAAAATACAATGAAGCCGATTAAACTTACAATAAATAAAATGTTGATAATTGATTTTATTCCTTTTAAAAATAGCCAGTTTTTAATATGATCAAACCACGAAAACTTTAAAATTTCCTCATAAGTATATTGCTCATCATACATTTTTACCAATGCAAATTCTGAAGAAGCCTTTAAATGTTCGGGATTGGCTATCCATGGAATCCCTAAGTCAAAAACAGCAATTGGAAAAACAGGATAACCGAATGTCCAAAGATTTTTTGTGATGAATAAAAGAAAAACCAGAGCGCCAAAAACTAATTTTTTATAATCAAATTTAGAAATGAAGATAGAGTAGAGCAGAATAAAAATCGGTAACCAGATGACCGTTGGTTTTATAGCAAAAGTAAATACTGAAAGTGCCAATAAAAAAGAAAGGTGTTTGTTCCCCGATAAAATTTCATTCAAAATAATTAAAGAAAATACAATGACCGGTAAGTCAGGACTTGGAGATTGCACAAAAACTAATAAAACCGGAAGGAATATTAACTGAATCCAGCTTTTGTTTTCGATGATATAAAGTGCATAAACGATCAGTAATATTGAATTTAGCTTAAAAAACGGGTCTGAAAAATTAGTAAACCCTGCCTGGAAAATATGCCACACCGACATTTGCCCCAAAATCAGATCAAGGTTCGAAATGCCTTTTACCAAGCCGTATTCCGTAAGCCATTTTATAGTAGGAATATAATATCCGAAATGGTCTAAAATAAAGGGGTAAAAAGAACCACAAAATGCGATGACGACTACTGAAATCACAAAAAGAACAGAATCTTTTTTTGAAAGCTTATAAAAATCTAAATAGAGCTTATTTTTGAAAAAATAAAATAGTCCAATTAACACTGTCGGAATTTCAACGTACAGATTAAGAGGAGTAAAGAACGATAACAAAGTAAAAATTATTCCTAAGGAAAATATTCCTGTCAATATTTTTCCTGAAAGTCCTTTTAAATTGTGCCCCCAAATATTTTCCAGCAATTTCCCCCAACCGAGTAAAGTCGAAATCAAAAGCGCGGAGGAAAATAAAATTAACAGCATAAAAAAAGATTGCCTAAAAATAAGCAATCTTTCATGTTTTTGAAAATATTTAATTTATTTAGGCTGTACACGACCGCTTTTTCTATCCTGCGCTCTACCTAAAGTATATCCTGTTGCACCACCAATGATACCACCTACAACGGCACCACCACCACGGTTTTTCTTATTAACAATCGCTCCTAAAGCTGCACCACTCACTACACCAATCGCCGTACCTTTTGCTGCTTCACTAATTCCTTTTTTCTGAGCAGTTGTACCTTGCGAAGAACTACCTGATGAAGAAGATCCTCCGCTGTTGGAAGCTGGTGCATCTCTATAAATAGTTTTTGTTTCTCTAATAACCTGAGGTTTTGCAACAGCTGCGGTTTTTGCTTTTTCTTTTTCTACCTCAGCGATACTGTCGGCTTTCTTCTGCGCTTCGTAGGCAAATCTTTCTCGCTCTATCGCTAATTTTTGCTTTTCAATTTCAAGCTGTCTCACCTGAAATTCCATTTTTTGTTGTTCTAATGTTTTCTCTGCAACCTTATTGTCATCCTTCTTACAGGCGCTCAGCGTAAATACTGAAATTAAACCTGCTAAAACTATATTTTTCATAACTCAAATTTTTCTAATTATTACAGCAGTATAGCGCTTATGATAATTCACTTTCAATTATGAAGCCAAGTTTTAGTTAAAAGAATGTTAAAATCCTCAAATGACTATGAATAAAGGCTTTAAATACCCAGGTTTTTATTAATAGTAACAACAGCAAATAGAATAATTGCAACACCAATCCATTGAATTAGGTTAATCGATTCATTCAGAATGATAATTGCTGATAATATTGAAACGGGAATTTCCAGGCTTGCAATAATATTTGCCAGTGCAATTCCTGTCTTCGGAATTCCTTTAGTGAAAAGAAGCGGTGGCAGAATGGTTCCGAAAACGGCAATCAAGATTCCCCAGGGTAAAGCTTCTAGACTGATATCTCTAATAATATTGAAGTTCCAGAATAATGTAATCAGAATTAATCCGCCTAAAACAAGATACTGGCTTCTTACAGAGCTTTTAATCTGAGATTCAATATTGCTGGAAGCGAAAATTGCAATACTGTAAGACACACCGGCGCTGAAACCTAACAAAATTCCACGGAAATCGAGGGTAACAGCCTGGTTAAAGAGGTCGGTCGCCAAAAATGTTCCAATCAAAGCTATAATAACGCTGATGATTTTCAAAAATGAAGGTTTCGTTTTAGTAACAAAAATTTCAATAATTAAGCTTATCCAGATCGATTGCATTAGTAAAATAATCCCTAAAGAAACCGGAATATATTGAATTGACAGATAATATAATGTTGTTGTCAATCCTAAAGCAATTCCCCAGATTATCAATTTGATTTTTGATGAGGTTTTGATTTTTTCTGTTGTCTCGGAATTCTTTTTCAAAAGATTCAATAAAAATAAAAACAGAAAGCCCACAAAAAACTGCAGAAATGTAAGTGCGCTGGTTTTAATTCCTAAGTCATTGGCATACTTTACAATGGTTGCTAAAACTCCGTAGCTACACGCACCTATTGCAACATATAAAATTGATTTAAAGTCTTTCATTTCTGGAAATAATTTTCGAAAAGGGCCAATTGATGAGATAAAGCTTTGCCCCAGTATTCCGTGTCGTGTTCTCCTGAAGATTCGGTGTAATAATGCTCAACTTTTTTGTCAGTCAGTATTTTGTGGAAATTTTGGTTCATTTCAATCATCTGGTCATCTTCTGTACCACAGTCGAAAATGTAATATTGACCAGCGCTTTTCATTTTATCAGCTCTATTATTGACAAAATATTCAGGAGATAAGTTTTCAAATTTCCCGAGAGCATCTTCGACCTGATAGCTTTTATAGTTTTCTCCGAAATAAGTGAAATCCAAAGCTCCACAAGTACTTCCGACAATTGAAAAGTTTTGGATAAAATTTAATCCTATATTTAATGCGCCAAATCCTCCCATACTCCATCCAAGAATTCCACGGCTTTTTCTGTCTTTGATGGTTGGGAAATGAGAATCGATATAATCGACCAATTCTTTTCCGATGAATGTTGAATACTGATGTTTTTCATTCACAGGACTATCAACATACCAACTATTGAAACTTCCGTCAGGTAAAATATAAATGGTCTGAAACTGTTCCGATTTTTTAATCAAATCCGGAATATCCTGCTTGTAAGTTCTAGCTGGATTTCCGCTATAACCGTGAAGAATGTAGACCGTTTTGTAGTGTTTTCCTTTTTTAATTTCCGGAGTGATAATAATGGTTTCGATGTCTTTTTTCATTTTCGGGCTGTAAATTTTTTGAGACACAATTTTCTGGGCAGAAAAAGACAGCGAAATGAATGTGAGAATGATTATGAATGTTGTTTTCATCTTGATTGATTTAAAATTACAAAGCAAAACTCGCCTGTAAAAAGATGAAAAACATTTACATATGTTGATGGAAATTAAAAATTTAATTCTTTACGGATTCTGCTTAATTGTGTTGGAGTGATTCCGAGGTAAGATGCAATCTGATGTTGTTTTAATCGATAGAAAAGCTTCTGATTCTCATAAAGTTCTATATAGCGCTGCTTTGCGGATTCTGATTTGAGATTGATTTCTAAAGGTTCTTTTTTTACCACCCAATTTTTCTCCAGATAAGCAATTTGAAACAGCGCCAAATCGTGATGCTCAGCAACCAGTTTTCGGAATGCACTCGCAGAATAAACAATCACTTCCGAATCTTCCAGCGCCACAATAGAAATGCACTAGGGCTTTGCTGAATAATGGAGGAGGTTGAAGCGCAAAAACTATTTTCTTCGAAAAATAATTTATAAATAATATTACCGTTTTCATCAATCGTATAATAACCTAGCAATCCTGATTTGACGAAGTAATAATATCGCGCAACATCTCCGGATCTTAAAATAATCTCATTTTTTTTGAAAAATTTCACAGAGAAAATTTCGCGCAAAGCTGCAGTTGTTTTAAGAGATAGATGATGATAAATATTTATTTGATTGATAAGTTCGTCCATTTAAAATTGACATTAAATAATAGATCAAAATTAAAATAAAAAAAGCTTTCCTGAAAAAGGAAAGCTTGGAGGTGCCTAGCGGATTCGAACCGCTGTAGATGGTGTTGCAGACCACTGCCTAGCCGCTCGGCCAAAGCACCGTTTAGAGTGGTGCAAATATACTGAAATTTCTATTTTCACCAAATTTTTCAGGCAATTTCTTTAATTCCGATGTTGTCGATTTCGCTTTTGGTCTGTTTTTCAGCTTGATAGTTTTTGTAATTAATCACCCTTGTATCTGTCATGCTGTCATGCCATCCGTCAGTTCCAAAAAATGTAAAAGATTCAAACGGAATTATTCTGTAAAGACTTCTTGATAGATATTGTTTTCTCGTTGGTCTAGTTCCGTCTATACTGATTACTTTTGTACCGGTAATATATTTGCCCGGAGTTTTTCCGTCTGAATAATATTCCCAGAGATAAAAGTAAATAAATGCAATAATTGCACCTACAAAAATATCCCAAAGAAACCCACCATTATTAAAAAAGAAAAAGAAGTTATTGTAAGTAAGGTTGTAGATTATAGTTGATATTATTGCTAAAATGATATGAATGATTGCAAGAATTATCATATCTATTAGATTATTGACGAATCTCAATGCCAAAGAGGCTTTATGCCTGTCGACAATCTTTAAATATTTTCTCATGGTTATGTTTTTTAGTTTTTATTAAAAGCCTTTTAAGGTAAGTTTCAAATTGGCATTAGTATCGATTACAGCGGTAATTCCAAAATCATTTAAAAGTATTTTTGATGGTTTTAAATTAAATACTTTTCCGGATATTTTTAAACCTTTATAATATTCTTTATTAAAAGCTTCTTCAACACTTTTTTTAGAAGAAGTTTCCAGTTCGTTTGTCGGAATGCCATATTCATCTTCAATCATCTTTACTATTTTTCCTTTGAAAAGTGAAGTTGCCAGTTTTTGAAGAATATTGGAAGTTTTAAGCTTGAATTTTGTATCTGAAAGCACAATCTTTTTCTTTGTCTCATCATAAACAGGAATTCCCGAAATAAATGCCGTTCCATTTACGTAACCTTCTGTATCTGCTTCAATCATGATGCGGTTTGTTTCTCCGTAGACTTTAATGTCCGTGATTTTTACCTTTGAATTTCTGATATCAAATTCCTTATTTAAAAATGTTTTCTTTGCAATGTTTGTTGCTTCAGAAAAAGGAATATTTGCTGTGGTCTGTAAAAGAAATTTATCAGCCAGAAGCGGAATAAAATTGAAATTCATCACCGTTTTTACAGGTTGTGACGCTTCGGGTTTTGTCCCTGTAAATGTTTCAGAGAAAATATCGATTCCGATGTTGGTATCGATTTGATTTCCGTAGAATTTTAGCGGGGTGATATTAACGTTCATGGGCGTAATTTTCAGCCAGGTATTGTACTCTTCCGAAATATTGAACGGCTGTGAAAATGCATTCCACGCTAAAACGGCGTATTGCTGAAAGTTGAGCTGTGAAGCCATTTGCTCATCAATGGTCTTGCAGAATTTATATTGTTGGTCTTTTAAACTTGATTCGACAAGTGATGTGATCGGAATTTTTATTTTACCGAAATCCAAAACAGGCTTAGTTACCCATTTAAAACCCATTGGCTGTGTAAAAGTACTTACAGACCAGTTATTTTTAAAACTTAAAGCCGTTTTGAAATACATCACCGTTTCAAAGGTGGTTTCCTGATACGTGTACAAACCAAGCGTTCCGATTCCTTTTTCAGCCCAGATTTTTAGCGGAACTTCAATGAGGATATTTTGATTAGCATCTCCCACTAAACGTATCGGACGGGTTTTCCAGACTTTTACTTTAAACTGATCATTATCATTATCGGTATAAGAATCATCCTGAAAAACAAGATATTTCACAGAAGAATTCACCAGATTGCTGATTTCCGATAACGGAATTGTCACCGGCATTGTAATGCTCGATTTTATTTTAGGAAAGTTATAAACCGGTAGGCTATTTTCGGTTTGAGCAAAAATATTGAATGAAAGAAATACGAATAGAAAACTTAAAATTCTCACATGAATGTTTTTTTGAAAAGTGAAATTAGTTATTTTCTGCTGAACCACCCAACAAAAAACTTTTTTCAAGTTCAATACTTGCACCTTTCATTTCGCCCTTCATAGGCGGGCTGGTTTTGGTAATTTTTAATCTGATGTAAGAAATCTGCTCAAAACTTTCATGGATTTTAGCAATAATTCTTCCGGCAACATGCTCCAGAAGTTTAGAATTGATTTTCATTTCGTTATGAATAATATCGTTGATGTCTGCATAACTGATGGTGTCGTTCAAATTGTCAGATTCAGCGGCATTCCACAAATCTGTATGAATTTCTGCATTTAAAATATAATATGTCCCGATAATGTTTTCTTCCGGTAAGACACCGTGATAAGCGTAAATTTTTACGTCTTCAAGATATATTTTGCTCATAATTTGCTAATTTTATTAAGCAAAAATCGTTTTAATTCTGCAAAATCCGGTTGTATTTCGATGCTTTTTTTCTCCTTTTTCATTAATTTTTCTAAAGACACAGGAAGATTAATTGTAATTTGAGTAGCCTTTTTCACTGCATCCGGAAATTTTATAGGATGGGCTGTTCCTAAAATAAAACCTTTTTTACCCGGATTTTCTTTCAAATACTGTTCCATTGCTGCGTAAGCAACTGCGCTGTGAGGTTCGAGTAAATAATTATATTTTTCATAAACTTTTGTAATGGTCTGTAAAGTTTCTTTATCATTGATGGAATAGCCTGAAATTTTGTTTTTTAATTCATTGAACTGATTTCCGAAAAGCTCAAGAATTCTCACAAAATTACTCGGATTTCCAACATCCATTGCATTAGAAAGAGTTGCAATCGTCTCTTTTAATTCAAGTTTTTCCGTCCTCAAATATTGAGGAACGACATCATTTTCATTACAAGCCGCAATAAAATGTTCAACAGGAAGTCCTCTGAAATCGGTTAAAATTCCTGCACAAAGATTCCCGAAGTTTCCACTTGGAGCACAAATAACAGGATTTTCTTTTTCCAATTTCTGCCATTGTTTTAAAGCTAACAAATAATAAATCTGTTGAGGAAGCCATCTTGCTATGTTAATGGAATTCGCCGAAGTCAGAAAAAATGTTGAATTTATGTCGTCATCTGCAAATGCTTGTTTTACTAAATTTTGACAATCATCAAAACTGCCGTCAACTTCTAAAGCTGAAATATTTTCACCCAAAGCAGTCAATTGTTTTTCCTGAACTTCACTTACCCGATTTTTAGGATACAATATAACAACATTAACGTTTTCTGTTTTATAAAACCCATTAGCAACCGCGCCTCCTGTATCGCCGGAAGTCGCTACCAAAACTGTAACTTTTTTATTTTTATCCTTCAAAAAATAAGAAAGACAGCGACTCATAAATCTTGCACCTACATCTTTAAAAGCTAAAGTTGGTCCATGAAAAAGTTCTAAGGAATAGATATTTTCATTAATTTTTTTCAATGGAATTTCAAAGTTGATTGTTTCAGAAACAATTTGTTTTAAAACATCTGACGGAGTGTCATCCCCGACAAAATCTATCATGCATTGAAAAGCAATTTCTTCATTGGAATATTGTTGTAAATTTTTAATAAATTCTGGATCAAATCGCGGAATATTTTCAGGGAAAAATAAACCTTTTTCTTTTCCTTGTCCTTTTATAGTAGCTGTTTTAAAATCAACAACTTCTTCTTTATCTTTTAAATTATAATACTTCATTTGTTTGATTTTTAATCTTCAATAATTCTGATTCCCAACGGATTTATTTTTGAAACGTATACAAAACTCTCAATATCGATTTCATTATAAATATATTTCATCATTTCTGCGATTTTGTTTGAAATCTTTTCTTTTTCAGAAAGCATAAAAATCGAAGGCCCAGAACCTGAAATTCCTCCACCCAAAGCTCCCAATTCCAAACTTTTTTCTTTTATTTCGTTAAATCTCGGTATTAAAATACTTCTTACAGGCTCTACAATAACATCATTTAAACTTCTACTAATTAAGCCAAAATCATTTTTTTGAATTCCGGCAACCAATCCTGCAATATTTCCCCATTGTTCAATCGCATCTTTCAAAAGAATATTTTTCTTCAAAATTTGTCTTGCATCGGAAGTTTTTACTTCAACTTGTGGATGAACTGCCGTAACAAATAAATCAGGAGTATTCAATGGAATAATATCAATCGGATTTGAAGATTTAACTAAAGTTATTCCGCTAAAAATGCAAGGTGCAATATTATCTGCATGTTTCACTCCGGAAGCCAGTTCTTCCCCAAACATGGCAAAATGAACGAGTTCTTCTTTAGTGAAAATGTTTCCTAATAATTCATTCGCTCCAACAGCGGCTCCAGCCGCACTTGCCGCACTAGAACCCAATCCGCTTCCCGGTTTTATCTTTTTATTAATGATCACTTCAAAACCATTTTTCAAATTTAAATGCTCTTGAATTTTCAATAAAACAACTCCGGCAACGTTTTTTGAGGGTTCTTCCGGCAATCCGAAATTGTCTTTATGTTTAATGATAATTTCAGGAGTTTCTAATAATTTTAATTCCATTTCATCAAACGGTTCATGGATAGCCATTCCCAAAATGTCGAACCCGCAAACCAAATTGGCAACTGTTGCAGGAACTTGTAATTTTACTTTTTTCATAATTAAAATGTTAAACGGAACGAACAATATCAGAGAAAACTCCACTTGCAGTCACTTCCGCACCAGCTCCTGCACCTTTCACAACCAAAGGCTGTTTAGAATATCTCAATGTTTTAAAAATCACAATATTATCTTTTCCATACAAATGAAAAAGGTCACTTTCTGGAGCGATGTGCTGTAATCCAACTTTTGCTTTTCCGTCTTTAAATTCAGCAACGTATTTTAAAATTTCTCCATGATTTTTAGCTTTTTCAAATAAATTTTTAAAATGAGTTTCATATTTAAATAAAGCCTGATAAAAATCTTCGACACTGCCTTCCATACATTCTTCTGGAAGAAAACTTTCATTTTTAATTTCATTAAATTCCAAAGAATAACCAGCTTCTCTTGCCAGAATTAAAATTTTTCGGGCAACATCTGTTCCGGCCAAATCCAATCTCGGGTCGGGTTCTGTGTAACCTTCTTTTTGAGCTTGAGCAACGATTTCAGAAAAGGGTTTATTTCCATCGTAGTTATTAAAAACGAAATTTAAAGTTCCACTCAAAACTGCTTCAATAGAAGTAATTTTATCACCACTTCTTATAAGATCGTTAATTGTTCCGATGATGGGAAGTCCGGCTCCAACATTGGTTTCAAAGAAAAATTTACAACTGTGATTTCGGGCAATATTTTTTAAATTTTTATAATTTTCAAAATCTGATGAAGCGGCAATTTTGTTACAAGCGACAATATTTACACTCTTTTTTAGCAATTTTTCATAAATATTGGGAATGGTTGAACTTGCTGTTACATCAACAAAAATGGAGTTTCTTAAATTCCTTGAAATAATTTCCTGAGTAAATTTTTCGATAGAAGCTTCTTCTCTGTTTTTATTAAAATTTTCGAATTCATTTTTTGAAATTCCTTTGTCTGAGAAAATCATTGTGCGGCTGTTGGAAAGTCCTGAAATTCTTAAATTAATCAAAAGGTTTTCTTTAAGATATTCGTTCTGATCATAGATTTGCTGAATTAATTTCATTCCGACATTTCCTGTTCCGCATATATAAAGATGAACCTGCTTTATTTCCGATTCAAAAAACTCTTCATGCAAAACATTTACTGCTTTTTTGATGTCTTTTTCCGAAATAACAATGCTGATATTTTTCTCTGAAGAACCTTGGGCTATCGCACGAATATTGATTCCGTTATTGCCTAAACAACCAAACATTTTTGCACTAACACCGCTTCTGCTTTTCATGTTTTCACCGACCAAAGCGACAATAGCAAGATCGGATTCAATTTTTACGGGTTCGACTCTTTTTAGTTTTAAATCATCTTCAAAAGCGAAATTAATGGCATTTTTTGCATTAAAAACATCTTTTTTATCAATAGCAACCGTAATGGAATGTTCTGACGAACTTTGTGTAATGAGAATAACATTCACCTTTTCATTGCTTAAACATTGAAATAATTTTGCCGAAAATCCCGGAATCCCAATCATTCCACTTCCTTCTAAAGTCAATAAAGCGATATTGCTCATATTGGAAATTCCAACTGCAATCTGTTGATTTTCAAAGTTTGGTTTTTCTAATTGATGAGAAATTAATGTTCCGAATTCTTCTGGCTCAAAAGTATTTTTAATTCTTAAATCAATATTTTTTGCCATTACAGGTTGAATGGTAGGAGGATATAAAACTTTTGCACCAAAATGAGAAAGCTCCATCGCTTCAGAGTATGAAATTTCAGGAATCGGTTTTGCGTTAGAAACTAACCGCGGATCGGAAGTCATCATCCCACTCACATCTGTCCAGATCTGAAGTTCATCGGCATTGATGGCAGAAGCAATAATTGAAGCCGTGTAATCTGAACCACCTCGTCCTAATGTAGTGGAATTACCTTTTTCATCTTTAGCGATAAATCCGGGAGCAATTGTAATTTTATTTTTATTTTCACTTAAAAATTTTATCAAATTATTTTCTGTGGTTTCAAAATTTACTTTTGCGTTAGTGTAATTACTATTGGTTACAATATTTTCGGCAGTGTTCATCCAAATGACATGAAGTCCTTCGAATTGTAATCTTGCAGCAATAATATTTGAGGAAAGAAATTCGCCGTAAGAAGTAATTTTATCTTTAATTCTATCAGTAAATTCTCCCAATACTAAAATTCCGTTGCAGATATCTTCGATATCATTAAAATGTTTTTTCACAAAACTCAACCATGAGCTTTGATCTAAAATTGGAATTAATTCTTTGACTAAATCCAAATGTTTATTTTCAAGATTTTTAACAATTTGAAAATAGTTTTCATCGTTTTGAGAAGCTAATTCCGCTGCTTTTATCAATTGATCTGTTACTCCATGAAGGGCTGAAACTACGACAACGACTCTGTTTTTAAGTGATTCTTTCTTTATAATATCTTCTACCTTTACTATATTTTTGGCATTGGCGACAGAAGTTCCGCCAAATTTTAAAACTTTCATTATGCTTTATTTTAAGTTATGGAAATGAACTTTACTCTTTAGAAAAAAGAGTACACGGATGTGAATGATATGTGAAAATTTACCCCGTTATGGGGTAGTCGTAGTTGTAGTTGTTGTAGCAATAATAGAAACAAAATTTCCTTCCGAAATAGAAAAATTCGGAGTAGAAATATCAGATATGTTTCTTGAAAAATTCATTATTACTTGAACAAATGTACAAATTATTTTATAATACTAAAGTTTTTGTGCTAAAATTTTGAAAAAGAAAAAAGCACTGTGAAAACAGTGCTTTTGATTTATTTAATATTTTTCGAAAGATCAAGCATTGCTTCAATGGGCTTCAATGCTCTCAGTCGAAGTTCTTCTTCGATGATAATCTCAGGAAGTTCATATTTCATGCATAAATACAGTTTTTCCATTGTATTTCTCTTCATGTAAAAACATTCCGAACAGTTGCAGCTTTCGTCAAAAACCAAGGCAGGAATCAGTTCTTTATGGGGGGCACGTTTTTTCATTTCGTGCAAAATTCCTTCTTCTGTAGCGATGATGAATTTCTGGCAATCGTCTTTTTCAACAAAATTAAGAAGGGCTGAAGTAGATCCTATAAAATGAGCAAGCTTTAAAACTGCTTCTTCACTTTCTGGATGAGCAATAAGTTTTGCATCCGGATTTTCTGCCAGTTGTTTTGCAATTCTTTCCATCGAGAAAGCTTCGTGTACGATGCAGCTTCCGTCCCAAAGAATCATATCACGGCCGGTTTTCTGTGATAAATATCTTCCCAGGTTTTTATCAGGAGCAAAAATAATCGGTCTGTCAGTTGGAAGGGCTTCAATTACCGTTTCAGCATTCGAGCTGGTTACGATGATGTCGCTTTCTGCTTTTGTTTCTGCGTTACAGTTGATGTAGGTTGCGATTAAAGCATTCGGATGCTGTTCACGCATTTTTCTAAGACCTTCACCGCTGCATCCGTCTGCCAAAGAGCATCCCGCCATTGTATCAGGAAGAACCACTTTTTTGGTCGGATTTAAAATTTTTGCAGCTTCTGCCATGAAATGTACTCCACAGAATACAATCATATCGGCGTTGGTTTCCTTTGCCTGTCTTGCTAATTGTAAAGAATCTCCGAGGAAATCGGCAATATCCTGAATTTCTCCGGGTTGATAATAATGCGCAAGAATGACGGCATTTTTTTCTTCTTTAAGTTGAAGAATCGCTTTTACCAATTCTTCTCCTTGCGGAATATCGATGTCTTTTATATCTAAAAATCCTTTTACGGGAAGTGTAGATTTGGCTTTTTCTAATGTTTCGGTGCTCATTTTAGCCTCAAGGTTTTTCTTTTATAGAGGTTAGATTTTAGAAATTAGAAGTTAGTTTTAATTCAAAATTTATGAATGTTTTTACTAATTTCTAATCTCTAACTTCTGCTATAAAATTTTTTATTAAACTTTCTATTTCTTCTTTTGCTATATCTAAATCGGAATTAATCACGATTTTATCAAATTCTTTCGCATAAGACATTTCTTCTTCTGCTTTTTCTACACGTGTTTTGATAGTTTCTGCATCATCCGTGTTTCTTGAAATCAATCTTCGTTCCAACTCTTCAATGGATGGAGGTTCTATGAAAATGGACAATGCTTTTTCACCAAAATATTTTTTTAATGAAATTCCGCCTTTTACGTCTACATCAAAAATAACAACTTTTCCCTGATTCCAGATCTTTTCAACCTCAGATTTTAAGGTTCCGTAATATTTGTCGGTGTACACTTCCTCAAATTCCACAAAAGCATCCTCAGCAATTTTCTGTCTGAATTCATCAGGCGAAATAAAATGATAATCTACAGCATGAATTTCAGTACCTCTCGGTTGTCTCGTTGTACACGAAATCGAGAACTGCAATTCATTAAAAACCTCCAAAGAATGCTTTACTAATGTAGTTTTTCCACTTCCTGAAGGCGCTGAAAATATGATAACCTTATTCATAAATGATAAGAGATAAATGATGATTGATTGACTATGCGTTTAATTTTTACTTGGCTCTTTTTACTTGATTCTTACAAAACGTTTAACGTTTGCTCTTTAATTTTCTCCAAATCATCCTTCATCATCACCACCAATTTCTGAATTTCAGCATGATTGGCTTTTGAACCTAAAGTATTGATTTCACGACCTATTTCCTGAGAAATAAAACCAAGTTTCTTACCGTTAAAATCCTCATTATCCATTACTTCACTATAATATTTCAAATGTTGGGCAAGTCTAACCTTTTCCTCTGAAATATCCAGTTTTTCTGTAAAATAAGCCATTTCCTGATAAAAACGGGTTTCGTCTACATTTTCGAACTCCTTTAAGGTTTTTTGGTAACGTTCTTTTACTGCATTAATTCTTACTTCTTCAAAAGGTAAAACCTCAGACAGATATTGGTCGATATTTTTGATGTTTCTTTCCAGCTCTTCGTGAAGGATTTTTCCTTCTGTTTTTCTGAATTCTAAGAATTTATCTAATGCTTCATTAACGATTTTTGCTAAAGCTTCCCATTCACCTTCACCAAGCTCATCAGGTCTTGAAGTAATGGCATCAGGAAGTCTTACGGCCATTTTCAGGTATTCAAAATCCGGCCCGTCTGAAGCTATATTTTTAAGTTCGGAAATGTAAGAATCAATCAAACCTTTGTTGATTTTTACGTCGTTGCTTTCTTCAAGGTTTTCAAGATTGATGTAGCAATCTACTTTCCCGCGGATAATTCTATCATTCAGAATTTTTCTAATTTCGAATTCTTTTTCCTTGTAACGTAAAGGTACTTTGATATTCAAATCAAAACTCTTTGAGTTCAGCGATTTGATATCGATTGAAATTTTTTTTCCTTCAAAAACGTCTTCGGCTCTACCAAAGCCGGTCATTGATAAAATCATAGTTTTTTATTGTCGTACAAAGATAATCATTTAAGTCTATGTATTAACTAAATTCCGTTTTTACCGCAAAAGTGACAAAAGATTTTCATTGTGCTTTAGATATTTAAAAGCTTATAAAATTTTTCTTTCTGCTTTTTTGAACTTTTGAAAAAACTAAATATTTTCAAGATTTTCTTTTATAGCTTTTGCGGTTAAAACAAAAAAATCAATTTTCGTAAATTAGCACTGTGAAAAAGAAAAATTTGATTTCTGTTGTAGGACCCACCGGAATTGGAAAAACAAGACTGGCAATAGACCTGGCTAAACATTTCAACACAGAAATTATTTCCTGTGATTCCCGCCAGTTTTTTAAGGAGATGAAAATCGGAACCGCGTCGCCTTCAGAAAAGGAGTTGGCAGAAGCACCTCATCATTTTATTGGAAATCTTTCGGTTGAAGAATATTATTCTATCGGGCAATACGAAGAAGATGCTTTAAAAAAACTTAATGAACTTTTTGAAAATCACGATACCGTCATTTTGGTTGGCGGAAGTATGATGTATGAAAAAGCTGTGATTGAAGGTTTAAATGATCTGCCGGAAGCCGATGAAGACAATCAGAAAAAATTAAATGAAATTTTCGAAAATGAAGGAATTGATAAACTTCAGGAAATTTTAAAAGAACTCGACCCCGAATATTTTGCAGTGGTAGATTTTCACAATCACAGAAGGCTTTTGCGAGCGATTGATGTGATTTGGCAGACAAACACAAAATATTCTGAATTAATTGCTGTTTCTCAAGACTCACGAGATTTTAATACGATCCGAATAGGAATTGAAGCTCCGAGAGAAGAGTTGTACGACCGAATCAATAGGAGAGTGGATATAATGATGGAGAAAGGTTTGTTGGATGAAGCTAAAGGTTTAGAAAAATTTAAACATTTGACGGCTTTGAATACGGTTGGTTATGCCGAATTATTCAAATATTTTGATGGCGAATGGGATTTGGATTTTGCGATTTCTGAAATTAAGAAAAACAGCCGGAGATATGCAAAACGCCAATTGACCTGGTATCGAAAAGCGGATGATATTCATTATTTGACTTTAGGATATTCGCAGGAGGATTTTGATGGGTTGATTGGGTATATTGAGAGCAGACTTTGAAATAGTTCAATTATTGGAAAAACGCAAAGGCGCAAAGGTTTTTTCTATATTTTGTAGTGCTTTAAGACGCAAGGATTTTATCTTCGATAAAATTGTATGACGTTTGCTGAAAATCTTTGATTTTCTTGCGCCCTAAAGCATTCTGCTATTGTAAAATCTTTGCGCCTTTGCGTTTTTCCAACAAGAAAGAATAAAAAAATGCAGCCCCGAAAGACCGCATTCCATTAACAATATAATTTTAATTTACTACTTCCAACCGCCTCCTAACGCTCGGTATAAGTCTACAATACTGCTCAATCTCTGTCTTTTTACGGATGCCAGATTAAGTTCTGCCTGTAGAGAATTTCCCTGAGCTGTTATTACTTCTAAATAGTTTGCCATTCCGCCTTTGTAAAGCATTTCGGCACTTTTAATTCCATTTTTTAAGGTTGCAACTTGTTCGGTTGCTTTTTGTTCCTGAACTTTTAAACTTTCGTTAGAAACCAAAGCATCAGAAACTTCACCCACTGCATTCAAAACAGATTGACGGAACGCCAAAACGTTTTTCTCTCTCTGAATTTTAGCAACATTAAGATCCGTTTTCAATTGCCTTTTCTGGAAGATAGGTTGAGTCAAACCTCCTAAAACAGAACCGAACAATGAAGCCGGAATCTGGAACCAGTTATCAATTTTAAATGAATTTACCCCTCCGTTTGCTGTAATTTTCAATGAAGGATACATATTGGCCTGAGCAATTCCCACCATTGAATTGGATTCCAATAAAACCAATTCCTGCTGACGAACATCCGGACGACGGCTTACCATTGCAGCCGGAAGCCCCGCAGAAATATCTTGCGGTAAAGACGTATCAGACATTTCAATTGTTCTTGTGATTTTGTTTGGATTTTCACCCACCAAAATACTCAAAGCATTTTCCTGAATGGCGATATTTTGTTCTAATTGAGTAATCAAAAGTTCTGTTGACTGCTTCTGTGCAGTTGCCTGTTGAACTCCCAAAGATGTTGTATCACCACTTTTCCATAATTTTTCTGTTAAAGAAAGGGTGTTTGTGCTTAATTCTAAATTTGAGTTGGCAATTTGCAATTGTTTATCAAGCATCAATAAATTGTAATACCCTTGAGCAATCGCTGCAACAACTTGTGTTTGAATTGCTTTTGTCGCTTCGTAAGTCTGCAGATACTGCATTTTTGAAACTTCCTGCTGATTTTTAATTTTTCCCCAAATATCAGCTTCCCAAGACAAATTGAAAGCTGCATTGTAATCCTCAACATAGCTTTTTCCTAAAAATAGGTTCAAGCTTTGTCCGTTCATACTGTTTTTTGAAGGCTTTGAAATCTGTGCCGTAACTCCGAAACCAACATCGGGATATTGAAGATATTTTGCTTGTTTTAGTTTTTCCTGTGATGAAGCAACTTGTTTTAAAGCAATCTGTAAATCGTAGTTGTTTTTAATTCCTTTTTCAATCAATGTTTGCAACATCGGATCGCTGAAAAATTGTTTCCATTCTAAGTTCGCAACGCTTGCTGTATCAGCGGTTGCTGTATATTTAAACGTTTCGGGAAGATCAACTTCAGGTTCACTTAATGCCAGTTTGGGCACACAGGAAACCGAACCTATAGCGATTCCGAAAGCGATGATTATATTTTTTACTCTTTTCATAATTTAATTTTTAATTGAATACAAAACTTTGAGAGGTTTTGTTTGGCAAAGTTGTCTTTAGTAGGAGAAAATGCTTTGCTTTTTTTATGATATTAGTTTGAATAGTTTCTTCTCTATTTTTTTGTTTGCCCACAGATTTCACGGATTTTCACAGATGATTATTTCAAATCTTTAAACTTCAAATATCTTAAGTGTAAAGTCTTTTGTGACTTTTGTGGTTAAATAAAATCTCTCAAAGTTTGTTATTCATTTTATTAATGAGCCGCAGCTAAAAGTTCCTCTTCTAATTTTTGTCTTTGAAGTCTTTTCTTTTTTCTGCTTGGCATTTTTTCATGTAAATACTGGAAGATTACGAACATTACCGGGATAATGAAAATTCCGAATACAACTCCTGTCAACATTCCGCCAACTGTACTGAATCCGATGGAGTGGTTTCCTTTTGCAGAAGCACCCTGCGTAAATACAAGTGGCAACATCCCAACAATAAACGCAAAAGATGTCATTAAGATCGGTCTTAAACGTAATCTTGAAGCCTGAAGCGCAGATTCTAATAAAGATCTTCCTGCATTTCTTCTTTGAACGGCAAATTCTACAATCAGGATCGCGTTTTTAGCTAACAATCCGACGAGCATGATTAATCCAACCTGAACGTAGATATTATTATCAATTCCAGCCAGTCCTGTGAAGGCAAATACTCCGAAAATACCTGTTGGAATCGTTAAAATAACGGCAAACGGAAGAATATAACTTTCGTACTGAGCTGCCAATAAGAAATAAACAAACAAAATACTTAAAGCAAAAATAAATGCTGTTTGTCCACTTGTTTTGATCTCTTCACGAGTAATCCCCGTCCATTCGTATCCGAAACCTCTTGGAAGTGATTTTTCTGCAACTTCTTCAACTGCTTTAATTGCGTCTCCGGTACTGTACCCAGGTTTTGGTGTTCCGTTGATTGTAACCGCGTTGAATAGGTTGTTTCTTGTCACTGTTTCAGGTCCGAAAGCTCTTTTTAAGGTTACTAATGTTTTTACAGGAACCATTTCGCCTGATTTATTTTTAACATAAATTCCTTCCAAAGAATTCGCATCAGTTCTGTACGGAATATCCGCCTGAGCCATTACTCTGTAGTATTTTCCGAATCTGTTGAAATCTGAAACGAAGCTACTTCCGTAATAGATCTGCATTGTCTGCATCAATTCTGTGATTGAAACTCCAAGCTGATTGGCTTTATCATTATCCACTTCGATTGTATATTGTGGGTTTCCTGCTGCATACGTTGTGAATGCAAATGCAATTTCCGGACGTTTCATCAATTCTCCAATGAAGGCTTGAGTTGTTGTTCCTAAATTTTCTAATGAACCGTTTGTTTTATCCTGAAGCATAAATTCGAAACCGGAAACGTTACCAAATCCCTGAACAGTTGGGAAGTTGAAGAAGAATGCACTCGCATCTTTCACTTGGGATACTTTCCCTGTCAATCCTGCTGCAATCTGATCCGGATCGGTGATTTCACCACGTTGATCGTGATCTTTTAATTTAATGAAACCTGCAGAATACGGTGAAGCGTTTGCGTTACTAATAAAGTTCAAACCGTCTGCAACCCAAAGGTGATTTTTCGCTTTTTCACCGTTGATGATTTTATCAATTTGCTCAGTCGCTCTGTGTGTTCTGTCCAATGAACTTCCCGGAGGAGTGTTCACCGCATACAAAATAAATCCCTGGTCTTCCGTAGGAATAAATCCTGATGGTGCTTTTTTAATTAAGAAAACACTTGCAGCTGTAATTAATACTAATCCTCCGACTGCAACCCATTTATTTTTAATTAAAAATTTAAGACTGTAGATATATTTTTTAGTCATGTTATTAAAACTTGCATTGAAAGCATTGAAAAATCTTGCTCCAAAACCTGTTTTTTTACCGTGTTCTCCGTGTTCACCTTGAGGATCATTTAAGAACATTGCACATAAAGCTGGACTTAATGTTAATGCATTAATCGCAGAAATCATGATCGCAATTGCCAATGTGAAAGCAAACTGTCTGTAGAAAACTCCCGCAGGACCCTGCATGAAACCAACCGGAATAAACACGGCGCACATCACCAAGGTAATGGAAATAATCGCACCGGAAATTTCGCTCATCGAACTCATTGTTGCGTGTTCTACAGGCATTCCCGTATGTTCCATTTTGGAGTGAACGGCTTCTACCACAACGATCGCGTCATCCACCACAATACCAATGGCGAGTACCAAAGCAAACAATGTCAACATGTTGATACTGAAGCCGAATAACTGAAGGAAAAAGAAGGTACCGATAATCGCCACCGGAACTGCAATGGCTGGGATTAATGTAGATCTGAAATCCTGAAGGAAAATATATACTACAATAAATACCAGGATAAATGCAATTACTAATGTCTCAACAACCTGATGAATTGAAGCATCCAAAAAGTCTTTGGAATTGTACATGATGATGGGTTCAACTCCTTTTGGAAGGGTAGTCTTAAACTGATCAACCTGTTTTTCAATTTCAGTCAAAATTTCGTTGGCATTAGATCCTGCCGTCTGCATAATTGCAAAACCTGAAACCGGTTTGCCATCCACTCTGTTAGCTGCTGTATATGTATAGGAACCGAATTCCACTCTTGCCACGTCTTTCAGTCTTAAGAAAGAACCATCGCTATTCGCTTTAATGGCAATATTTTCGTAGTCTTCGTTCTTATTTAATTTACCTTTATACTTTAAAATATATTCGTAAGTTTCCTTGCTTCCCTGTCCCAGACGTCCCGGAGCAGCCTCTAAGTTGTGATCTTTTACGGCATTTAAAACTTCCTGTGGCGAAAGTCCGTTGGCTGCTAATCTGTCCGGTTTCAGCCAAAGTCTCATTGAATAATCTCTCGTTCCGAAAACCTGCGCCTGAGCAACCCCGGGGATACGCTGGATCTGTGGAATGATGTTGATTTTCAAATAATTTTGTAAGAAAAGTTCGTCGTATTGTTTAGGATCATCACTTGTTAATCCCATGAACATAATCATACTGTTCTGAACTTTCTGCGTCGAAATTCCCGCCTGTACAACCTCCTGCGGAAGCTGGCTCATCGCTTTCGATACACGGTTCTGAACGTTTACGGCAGCATTATCAGGATCAGATCCCTGTTTGAAAAATACGCTCAGCGTCATGGTACCGTCATTACTTGAGTTGGAAGTCATGTACGTCATGTTTTCCACTCCGTTCACCGCTTCTTCGATTGGGGTTGCAACCGAACGGGCTACAACTTCCGCATTCGCACCCGGATAGAAAGCCGTCACCTGAACACTTGGCGGCGCAATATCCGGAAAGAGGGCGATGGGTAAATTAAAGAGGGACAATGCCCCCAATAATAAAAGTATTATGGAGATGACCGTTGAAAGTACCGGTCTTTCTATAAATTGTTTTAACATAAGAAGTTTATTTTTTAATGTTGTTTAAACTATGTTCTTACCACAAAAGGCACAAAAGCTTTTAAATACATTAGTCACATTAAGTTTTAATTATTGCTTTTAAAAAGAACACATTAGTTTTGAAAATCTTCGATTTTCGTTTTTGTGAACTTTAAAATATTAGCATTTTAACTTTTTAAAACAGAGAAAAAGCTTTTGTGACTTTTGTGGTGAAAAAAAGAAAAGTTTAAACAGTTCTGATAAAGGAGTTTACAAAGGTTTTGCTTTCAACAAACTATCAGAAGAAATAGCTTTCGGCTGAATAGCAACCCCGTCTTTCAATGCACCGATTCCTGTGAATACGATTTTATCTCCTACAGAAAGTCCTTCAGAAATGAAGTAATAGCCGTCTGTTTTTCCTGAGATTTTTACAGGTTTTCCGGTTACTTTTTTATCCTTTCCAACGACGTAAACGTAAGTTTTATCCTGAATTTCGAAAGTAGATTCCTGTGGAATGACCAACGTTTTATCGAATAACTGAGGCATACGAACTCTTCCCGTATTTCCTGTTCTCAGAACTCCGTTCGCATTTGGAAATACTGCGCGAACACTTATTGCTCCGGTAGTTTTGTCGAATTGCCCGTCAACAATACTCATTTTTCCTTTTTCAGGATACGTGCTGTTGTCTGCAATAACCAAATCTACCATTGGCATATTTTTCAGTTTTTCATTTAAAGTTGCTCCCGGATATTTATTTTGGAAAGCAATAAAATCCAGTTCACTTAAAGAAAAGTAGGCGTAAATCTCGCTGATATCAGATAATAAAGTCAATGGACTAGGATCGGTTCTTGAAATCAGGCTTCCTTTTTTGTAAGGAATTCTTCCGATGTATCCGCTTACCGGCGCTGTAATGGTTGTAAATCCTACATTGATTTTTGCGCTTCCAACGGATGCTTTTGCCTGTGAAGCGGCTGCCACTGCGGCTGCGTAATTTGCTTTTGCAGTTCTCAACTGTACGTCTGAAACTACTTTTGCAGCAACAAGAGGTTCTAATCTGTCTACCTCAACTTTTGCTTTTTGAATGTTGGCGTTGGCAACTTGTAAATTGGCACTTGCCATATTCATTTGTTCGCCGTAACTTCTTGAATCTATTTTAAATAAAGGCTGTCCCGCTCTTACATAAGCTCCTTCTTCTACATAAATTTTATCTAAATATCCATCCACCTGAGATCTGATTTCTACATTGTTTTTCCCTTCCAAAGCTGTCGGAAATTCTTGGTAAACAGTAGCAGGAGAGGTGATTACGGTATAAACTGGCAACTCTGGAGCAGGTGGAACAGCGTTTGATCCTTCTGCTGCTTTTGTGCAATTTTGTAAAAGGATAATACTTGCGATAAGTACGATGATCCTCGTTTTTCCAAATATTTTCATTTTGAGTTTAAATTTTTAATGAAGTGTTAAATTAAATAATGTTGTTTGTTAATTTGAATTCCGTTATATTTCCTAACAGTGTTAATGATTTAGTCAAAAAAAAATTCAGAATTCTTAATGTGGCTTAAATTGTTGTTTTCATGATTACAATCTTTAAATTTTTAGATGTGAGTGGTTTAGTGTGTTATCTTTCTTAACAGTGTTAATGATAAGGAAAGAAAATCGCAAAAAGCATTGTGAAAAAATCATATTTCATAATAGAGAATTGTTTTAAAGTTGGTTGAAAGGATAATTAAGATGAGGTCTAAATTGTGTTATTTTTACTAACGGTGTTAATTGTTTTGGTAAAAAAATAATTTTTACGATTAATTTTAATCTTACATAAGATGATTTTTAAATTTAATTTTAAATGAATAACTTACATTAATTCAGTGTTAACATTCCTAACGGTGTTAATTTTAAATTCAAAAAAAATTCTACAAAGACTTAATGAAAGCTGCAACAGTTTCATCCAAAGTCGTCTTGTTCATTGTAGAAGGAATATCGTCGTTACGCATCATCATAATCGAAATCAAACCGTGCACCGCCGAAAATAAGGCATGTGATGAATGGCAGGCATTCTCAGGATTCGATCCTTTTTTCTTAATAATTTCATACGTGCAATCATATAGCATGTCCTGAAACGACGAAAATTCTTCTTTCATCATTCCTTTTCCGCTACATTGCATTCCCAATCCGAACATCAGTTGGTAGTACTCTTTGTTTTTGAATGCAAATTTCCAGTAGGCATCCACAATAGCTTTCAACTGGTCTTCCGGATTGTCGTGTTCTCTCTGAGCTTTCAACAATTCGATGTGTAAACAATGGAAACCATTCAACGAGATTTCATATAAAATAGCTTCTTTGTTTTCAAAGTGATCGTAAACTACCGGTGCACTGTATTCAATAGCATCGGCAATTTTTCTCATGGAAAGTGAAGCCCACCCTTCGGTTTTTGCCAAAGAGAAAGCCGCGTCCAGAATACTGGTGCGTATATTTTCTTTTTCTCTTTGTCGACGTTCATGTAGACCCATGATTTTTAATTACTAACAGTGTTAGCAAAACTACAAACTTTTTAATATAACTTCCAAACAAATTTCAGAGTTTAACTTTTAACGGAAGATTTTTAAAGAATTTGAAATTTGGCTAGATGCTGGAAGAATGGGAGCTACAACAGATTTTAGATTTTTAATTTTTAATTATTGTAAAAATTAATGAAGTTTATAGCCAAGCTCAATGAATAACTTTCATCCTTTCCGTATCCATCTTCTTTACAGAAATAATCAGGAAAATCTTTATCTTTGTGGTTAAAATAAAAAAGTTATGAATACTCCCTCCAATATGATTGATTTGGGTACAAAGGCACCTTTTTTTGAGCTTCCGAACCCCTCAAAAAGTAACGAAATCCAATCGTTGGATGATCTGAAAGGAGAAAAAGGGACGTTGGTGATCTTTATGTGCAACCATTGTCCGTTTGTTCTTCACGTCATTGATAAGTTAAACGAATTGTATGAAGATTATAATGAAAGAGGGATTGAATTTATTGCTGTAAATTCAAATGACGTAGAAAAATATCCTGCAGATTCTCCGGAAAAAATGATCGAATTCCAGATTGAAAGAAAATTCGATTTTCCTTATTTATATGATGAAAGTCAAGCCATCGCAAAAGCATACGATGCAGCTTGCACGCCGGATTTCTTCTTCTTTGATGAGAAATTAGACCTTATCTACAGAGGTCAAATGGATGATTCAAGACCTGGAAATAATAAAGATGTTACAGGAGAAGACTTAATTATTGCTTTTGAAAATCTTTTATTGGGTGAGCCACAGGAAGAAATCCAGAGACCGAGCATGGGGTGCAATATTAAATGGAAATAGTTTGATTGGTGTTTTTTAGTTGTTGGTTGATGGTACTTCAATTGGGTAACTCTGAAATTATCAATTATTTTAAAATATAAACTCCGGGAATCATTTTTCCGGAGTTTTTTATAAAATTGTAACGGACTTGAGTCCGTTCAATTAAATGAATAATTCAAATTGGCTTTAGTCAAAACATATTTTAAGCACAAAAGACATAAAATATTTCAAAAGGATCTGCTGAAATATTCATTTTGAATACAATCTATATTTCTTGTTTTCTTCATTACTTTTTTAAACTTTCAAAGTTATCATCTTTTAGTCTTGAGCCGGATAAATTTATCTCTTTTAAATTCTTAGGAAATAAATTAGGGCTCAGGTCTGTAAGTTTTGTATCACAAAGTCCTAAGCTTCTTAAATTTTGCATTTTCTTTAATGTTGCAGGTAATTTATTTAGGTTGCAATTTTCAATACGGAGTGTTTTTAAATTATCTAATTCACATATTGAATCTGGAATTGTATCTATATCATTTCCTCTAATCATCAAATATTTTAATGATTTTATCCCGGTTATCCATTCAGGAAAAGTTTTGAATGGAAGATTCAGAAGCCAAATCGTTTTTAATTTCTTTAATCCGGCAATTTCTTTTGGAAGTTCAAAATCATCCAAATCATAAATACTTGGATCAACTTGAATTTCCAATACTTTTAAATTGATGAATTGTGAAAAGATGGCACCTTTATCTTTCAGATTGTATTCAATAAATAAAAGACTTAGTTTTTTGCAATTCTCTGGATTTTGAATTGCCTCACTTAATGATGAAAATTTAGTTTTTTTAAAGAAATACATCTTTTTGGATTAATGTTTTTACTTAAAAAACGGATTATGTCGTTTTTCAAACCCAATCGTCGTAGGATTTCCATGTCCTGAGAAAACCTGGGTTTCGTCGTCCAGCACAAAAAGTTTGGTTTTAATTCCTTCAATTAATTGTTCATAATTTCCTTTGTACAAATCGGTTCTTCCGATACTTCCTTCAAATAAGACATCACCTGAAATCATGAATTTCTGATTCTCGTTGTGGTAAAGGATACTTCCCGGAGAGTGTCCCGGAACGTGATAAATCTTAAACTTTTCTCCGTCAAAATCAATTTCGTCACCTTCGTTTACAAATTTGATGTCGACATGTATATGATCCAATTCAAAACCAAACCTCATTCCACTTGCCTGAAACATATCCAAAACTTCCTTGTCATCCTGATGCATCGTTACAGGAACCTTATACGTGTCGAAAGCCCATTGTAGTCCCAAAACATGGTCTATATGGGCATGAGTTAACAAAATTTTCTGAATTTTTAAATCATTTTCAGTGATGAAATTTAAAATTGTATGAGTTTCGTTCTCATTCATATTTCCGGGATCGATGAGCCATGCATTTTTATTTTCGTTAAAAAGAAGATAAGTATTTTCACTTGCGAAATTGAATATAAAAGGCTTTATCTGAAACATATTAACATTAATTTTTCATCAAAAATACGATATTCTTTATAGATTTGTTATCTTCGTAAGAATGAAAACGTTGCAGATATTTTTACTAAGTTTAGGTGCATTTGCTTTCGGGCAAAATATTCAGAGTGTACAGTTGTTTAATCCTCAAACCAACGACGAAACGCCGGTCATCAGTATGAATCAGCAATTGATTCTGAGTTTTGATGATTTGACGAATTCTAGCGAGGTTTATCGCTATACCATTAAACATTTCGACAGAAACTGGGAAGATGATAATCTTTTTTTTAGCGAAATTGCAAACGGACAGATGAATGCCATGCTGGATCAGTTTCAGTATTCTTTTAACACGCTTCAGGCTTACACACACTATAAATTAACCTTTCCCAACGATAAAATTCAGCCAAAGATTTCCGGGAATTTTGAATTGGTTGTTTATAAAAGTTCTGCAGATCAGCCGCTTATTAAAAAGAGATTTTCAATTTATGAAGATAACGTCAATTTAGCTTTAAATATTTCGAGATTTGCCGATGCCAAAATGCCCAATATCAATCAGAGGGTAGAAGTACAGGCGGTTTCAAAAGTAGGAGATCTTACTTCGAATGTAAATTCTATGACGCTTACCGTCATGCAGAATAATAATCAGAATATGAAAATTACCAACCAGAAGCCAAGCTCGACGATGGGAAATAAATTGCTTTTCCAGCAGCTTAATCTTGCTTTTCCGGGGAATAATGAATTCTATTATTTTGATAACAAAAATATGAGAATGGCTGCAGACATGGTTCGTGAAACAGGTGTTATAGACGGAGTAAATCAAACCTTTCTTCATCCGGTTTGGGCATATCCGCTAAATTACCAGTATCAACCTGATGTAAACGGAGCATGGTATTATCGAAGAAACGATTTGGGACTGGAAAGAGATGCGAATCGAGAAGGAGATTATTCCTGGGTACATTTTTCTTTAGATTCTGATCCGATGGACAAAGAGCTTTATATTGTAGGAGGTTTTAATGATTTTAAAGCAACTAAAGAATTCCAGATGCAATATGACGATGCTGCCAAAAAATATATTGCTAAAATTTATATGAAACAGGGGTTTTATAATTATATTTTGGCAACAAAAGAAGCGAACGGAACTTTGAATTTAGGTGAAATCAACGGTAATTTCTGGCAAACCGAAAATCTGTATCAGGCATTTTTGTATTACAGGCCTTTCGGCAGAAATTACGATGGTTTGGCGGGATACGGAGAGTTCAGAACTCCGGTGAGATAAAATACAAAACCTTACAAACTTGCACATTTGTAAGGTTCTGTGAAAAAGTGTTTTTATGTCTTTCAGAAAGACACAACAGAAAAATTAAACTATATAATAACGTCAAAAAAGTTCTTTCTAAAGGCTTTATCAATTGTTGTTTTTGAATATCGCCGTTATAAAAAGACAATCATTGTCTTCAAATAAATAATGTATGTGCACAGGAAAGTTTTCTGTTTTGAAAACCTGTAATTCCTTGCTTTTAATATCTGTGTTTTCAGAATCGTTCAGAATTTTATAAATAGCTTCTTTTAAACTATCTAAAAAATATTTGTCCTTATTTCGCTCTTCTGCATTGAAAACCCGCATCAGCATTTTGATGTCATTTTTTGCAATAGATGACAATAAAACCTTCATTATGCACAGTTTTTCTCAAGCTCGTTCAAGTTCTCGAAAAAATCAAGCTTTGTTTTCGGGTTTTCAGAATGAAATTCCAATCGGTACAAAACTTCATCAAGGTGAAACTGCGGAATTGCGGATTGCTGAACAGTTTCCAGATTATCTACAATCTTTGTAAATGCATCGATAAGCTCGGGAGTGAAACTCTCTATCTTTCTTTTTAAGATTTCTACGTTTGTATTCATCATTTTTAAAATTTTAAAGCTAAGCCCTATTTTTTAATAGGGTAAAGGTATGTAAAAATATTAAATTATAAAAATAACCCCATTGAAAATTGAATTTTTTTTTAAAAAACGTATAATTTAAATATGTACCCTGGTTTTTTGTAGGGTGTCGATCAAAAAAAAGACATTTAATTGAAATTAAATGTCTCATATCTATTAAAATGAAATTATTCTAAACTAAATAAAATTCATTTAATTTTTCTTCGCAAAGCGTTTTCACAACTTCAATCCATCGGTCTTCATCATTCAAACAAGGAATGTAATGAAAGTTTTCTCCGCCACCATGCTCAAACTGATGTTTTCCTTCCACTGAAATTTCTTCTAAAGTTTCCAGGCAATCAGAAACAAAAGCAGGACAAACAATCGCAAGGTTTTTTACTCCTTTTTTACCAATAGTTTCCAGTGTTTCATCGGTGTAAGGTTCCATCCATTTATCTTTCCCTAATCTCGATTGGAAAGTTACCATTACCTTTTCTTTTGGCAATCCTAATTTTTTAATTACAGAATTGGTCACGTCAAAGCACTGATGACGATAACAAAACTGATGACTTGGATTGTTTTCACGGGTACAGCAATCGTTCAGATTACAGGTATTGGTAGGATCTGTCTTGAAAATATGTCTTTCAGGAACACCGTGATAAGAAAATTGTAAAGCATCGAAATTCTCAGGAAGTTTTTCTCTAATGCTTTCGGCTAAACAGTCGATGTAAATTTCCCGGTTGTAGAAAGGCTGTACGTAATTAATTTTAATACCCGGAAACTTCTTTTTTCTTACTTCCTCAGCTTTTTCAATCACAGTTTCGGTTGTGCTCATCGCATACTGCGGATACAATGGAAAGAGAACAATGTCGCTTACACCTTGATTAACCAATTTCTGAATTCCTGCTTCAATACTCGGTTGAGCGTATCTCATCCCGATTTCTACAGGGACATCAACTAATTTCTGAAGTTTTTTCTGAATTTTCTGAGTGATGACAATTAAAGGCGAACCTTCATCTGTCCAAACGGTTTTATAAGCTTCGGCAGATTTTGCGGGTCTTGTATTTAAAATAATTCCCTGAACCAAAAGTGCACGGAAAAACCATCGGTAATCAATCACTTTTTCGTCCATCAAAAATTCATCAAGATATTCCCTTACGTCGGGTACTGAAGTAGATCTGGGTGAACCTAGATTGACTAATAATATTCCTTTCATATTTATAAGTAATGGGTAATGAATAATAGGCAATTATTACCTATTACTCATTGTTTATATTTTTATCCGTTTACGGCTTCCACTCTTTCTACTAAATCGGGAACAAATTGTTTTAAAATATTTTCGATTCCGCCTTTTAAGGTAGCGGTAGAGCTTGGGCAGCCTGAACAAGCACCTTGTAGCAACATCTTTGCCGTTTTGTTGGTAGCGTCATATTCCATTAAAGAAATTTTTCCACCGTCGTTTTCTACCGCAGGAGCAACGTATTCATTGAGAATATCTGAAATTTTTTGTTCGTCATCGGTATAATCTCTGTTGATGATTTTTTCTACAGGATTTTCGTGTTTCTGAGCTTCAATATTTGAGATTTCGCCACCGCTTTGAAGGTATTCTGCAATATAGCCACGAACAGCCATCATTACCTGATGCCATTCTACGGAATTGTCTCTTGTAACCGCTACGAAATTATCAGAAATAAAAACTTCGTTCGCAAAATGAAATTCAGTGAAAATCGCCTGAGCTAAAGGAACTCCATGAGCTTCGTTTCTCGATTTTACTTCTACAAAACCATCCATTAACATTTTGCTTGAAACAAATTTCATTACATTCGGATTAGGCGTCATTTCAGCATAAATCTGAATCATCTCTTTTTTCTTCTGCAAATAAACTCTTGGGTTAGCTAGAAGTTCGTCTTCAATTACATTTTTCAAACTTTCTGCAACGTGCTCCCATTCCACAGTATCCTGTTTTGCAACCGCCACAAAATTCGCGGTAATGAAAATTCTTTCTACAAAAGGATAGTTGAAAAGTTCCTGTGCCATAGGAATTTCTGATATATCTGAATCTCTGTCCAACTCCAGTGACCCAGGAATCAAATTGTAATCGGCTACAAATTTCATCACTTTCGGGTTTTCTGTTGGCTCTATAAGTATCGTACGCATTTTTTCGTTAAATTTGAGAGTACAAAAATACGGATAAGAACTTAGAAGCTGGGTATTGGGAGTTAGATTTTTGCTATCACTGTAATTTGCAATTTGTGATTTCAATAATTTACATTTTCAAATTAGCTCATTATAAAAATTTCAAATTAATTTAAATGGCACTTATAAAAGAACTTTTAGGAAAAGCACCGCAAATTGGTGAAAATACATTTTTAGCAGAAACGGCAACGATTATCGGAAATGTGACGATGGGAAAAGACTGCAGTATTTGGTATAATGCCGTAATCAGAGGCGATGTACATTACATCACAATGGGAAATAAAGTGAATGTACAGGACAATGCAATGCTTCACTGTACTTACGAAAAATTTCCTTTAGAAATAGGAAATAATGTTTCTATCGGTCATAATGCGATTGTTCACGGTTGCAGAATTCACGATAATGTTTTGATCGGGATGGGTTCTATTGTAATGGATGACTGTACGATTGAAGAAAATTCGATTGTTGGAGCGGGTTCTGTCGTGACGCAGGGAACACATATAAAATCGGGTGAAGTTTGGGGCGGAGTTCCTGCAAGAAAAATTAAAGATATTTCTGCAGCACTTTTGGAAGGTGAAGTCAACAGAATTGCGGACAATTATGTAAAGTATTCATCTTGGTATAAAGACTGAAAATATTTCTTTTTAAAAAAAAGAAATTATCAATACAAACGGGCTTTAGCCCGTTTTTTGTGTGAAAAAATTTCAACGGCTTTAACCAAAACTTAATTTTTTTTCTCGCAGATTAAGCAAATTTCGCAGATTATTTTAAAACGATTATTTGCGTTATCTGCAAAATCAGCGAGAGATTTAAACAAAAAAAAGTTCTGATTGGTTTAGATCAGAACTTTTAACTTTTCCTTTGGCTCTTATTAAAACACTAAAACTCCTTTTCCGTTTTCACACCTCACAGAAGTCGGTTCCGGAGCCATCATACAGTCTGAAGTAATATTATATTTCTTATTATAATCTGACATTTTTTGAGTGTAGCTTTCTATTTTAGGAAGAATTGTAGTTTCTATTTTTTTAGGATAAGCAATATAGCCAGTTGGCCCGCCACAAGCTTTTGAACCGATCGGTGCAAAAGTCCAGTCAGCATTTTTAGTACATTTTTCTTTTGCAATTTCAGATTCTATGGCGCTTTTCATTTTGTCTAAAGCAGCACCTTCGTATTTTTGGTTGTTTTCGTCTGCTGGTCGTTCTGAAATATCTTTTGGAAGAGTAGAAGGGTCGTTTATATTTGAAGATCTACACGAACTTATTGTAAATGCGGTAATTAATGCGATTGCTGGTGATTTAATAAGCAGGTTTTTCATAATTTATTTTTTCTAAAAGGCATCAAAGTTTATGCCCTAGTTACATTTTCCGTAAATTTGCAAACGATGAACAATCATTTTTTTGACTTAATTGAGTATACCAACCGTAGCGTTTTTCTTACAGGAAAAGCGGGAACTGGTAAGACAACATTTCTTAACGAGTTTGTAAAGAAAACGAAAAAAAAGCACATTGTTGTTGCACCCACGGGAATTGCGGCAATCAATGCAGGCGGAGTTACCATTCATTCGATGTTTGGATTGCCTTTGCGTACATTTTTGCCGACGACAGACCGTATCGACAGCAGTATTGCCAATAATATTATCGATCTTCAGCAGCATTTCAAATACCGAAAAGATAAGCTTAAACTTTTAAGAGAAGTTGAGGTTCTGATCATTGATGAGGTTTCGATGCTTCGTGCCGATGTTTTAGATATGATGGATTTTTCACTAAGATTTATCCGACGAAATAATCAGCGTTTTGGTGGTGTTCAGATGTTGTTTATCGGAGATTTGTATCAGCTTCCGCCGGTGGTGAGAGATGAGCATGTTTTAAAAATGTTTTACAATTCACCTTTCTTTTTCGATAGTCTGGCGATAAAAGATATTCCTTTAATTACGATTGAATTAACGAAAGTCTACCGACAGACCGACCAGGAATTTTTAGAAATTCTGAATGCAATCCGTGATGGAGATGTTGCCAATATCGATTTTAATCATCTTAATGAAAGATATGACCCTGATTTTGAAGCAGGGGACGAGCCTTATGTTTATCTCTGCTCGCACAATAAAATGGCAGACGATATCAATCAGGAAAAATTGAAAGAAATTAAAGTCAGCCCTAAAACCTATGAAGCAAAGCTTTTTGGAGATTTTAAAGAAAATCAGTTTCCCAACGAGCAGTTTTTAGAACTAAAAATTGGTGCTCAGATCATGTTTATCAGAAATGATATTACCGGTGAAAAGAAATATTTCAATGGAAAACTGGGTGAAGTTTCATCATTAGATGAGAACGAAATTAAAGTTATTCTTGAAGGAAGTGAACGGGAAATTACAGTAAAAAGAGAAGTCTGGGAACAGAAAAAATATTCGCTGGATACCGAAAAAAATATTCAGGAAGAAGTTTTGGGAAGTTTCGAGCAGTTTCCGATAAAGTTGGCTTGGGCGGTTACAATTCATAAAAGCCAGGGCTTGACGTTTGATAAAGTGATTATTGATGCCGGAAAAAGTTTTACGGCGGGGCAGGTTTATGTTGCCTTGTCACGTTGTCGTACTTTGGAAGGAATTGTTTTAAAATCAAAAATTACACCTGATGTTATTTTTAAGGATAACCGAATTCTTAAATTTCAGGGAGAAACTCAGGCAAATGACCATGTTGAAAGTATTTTAAATCAGGAAAAATACGATTACAGCATCAGAAAACTGCTTCGAACGCTTGATTGTCAATGGTTTTTAAAAGAAGTGGAGCAATGGAATAATCTTTCGATTGTTACGAAAAGTATCGACCGTTCAAAATCTAATCAACTGTATCTTCAGTTGAAACGTGATGTTTTAAATTTAGGGAAGATTTTTGAAAAGCTGGAAAGAGTTATTTTCCAAAAAGTAAACCTGTTTATTGAGAATAAAGAGCAATGGACTGAGATTGAAAGTAAGTCAAAAGGAGCCGTTAATTTCTTTTTCTCCGAAATCCGGGACAAGGTTTTTAATCCTTTAAAAGAATTCTATGCTGAAATCAAGGGGGCGAAAGGCTTAAAACAGTATAATGAAGAGCTCAAAAACTGGCTCGAAGATATTGAAGAATATCTGAACAGTTTAAAAGAAATTCATCTGCTGGAAACAAAGCTTCTTGATGAGAAAAATGATAAGGAAGTCAGTATGAAAATTGCAAAAGTTCCGTCCCAAGTTTTGACATTCCAATTGTTTGAACAGGGAAAAACCATTTCAGAGATCGCGCTGGAAAGAGGATTGGTAAAAGAAACGGTGATTGGTCATCTGGCAAAATTTGCAGAACAGGGGTTATTGGATATTTCAAGAGTCATTACATCTGATAAAATTAAAGTTTTCGAAGAAATTTTTCACAAAAATCCAAAAGAAAATCTTACAGAATGGAAAAATGCTTTGCCAAGCAATTTTGAATTTAATGAAATCAGGATTTTAATTAATCATTTTACATATCAGAAGGAGAAAGGAAAATAATAAGATCAGTTTTTTCCTATTTTAATTAGGGAACGATATTATATAATGTACTTTCATCATTTCCAAATATTTCACTCTGAACTTGTTTTGCAAGTTTTATAGTTTGATCTGCTTTTGTATTCGTTTGGATGATTAAATAAGGAATTTCATCATTAATTTCTTCAAAGTATTTATAATTATTTCTCGAAGCAAAGTTTTTGATTTTTTCAAAATATGGAAGTTGAGTTTTTTCAACAGCTTCAAATTGAATATTGAAATTTTTTCCTTCTTTTCCGAAGTAAATGCAATCATCTCCGTTTGAAGTAATTCCAATAAAATCAAACTCGGTTTTATTTTGGTTTAATAAAATAAGTTGTTCATGTAAAGCATCAATTCTTATTTGTTTAGCAATAAACTTCTGAGTGATTTCTTCGATATTCGAATTAGTGGAAATTATTTTTAAATTGTTTAAAATCGATCTGAAGATTTTCATATCTAAGTGAAAAAAATATATTAAAAATTATATATTCATCAAATATAAGGAATGTTCTTAATCTGTATGAGTAATAGAACAAAAATATTTCCAATAGTTTTTTCCACAACATCCCAATCAATTCCATCAATTACAAAAAGTAACTAATGCAGTTTATTAGTTTTAACTTTGTCCTTTCAAATTATTTAGAATGAAAAATTTTGATATATCCGTGCTTGATCTTGCTCCCGTAAAGCAGGGCAAGACCATTCACGATACTTTTCAGGACAGTTTGTCTTTAGCAAATCATGCTGAACATTTAGATTATAAAAGATTCTGGCTTGCCGAACATCACAATATGGAAAGCATTGCCAGTTCTGCAACATCCGTTCTGATTGGCTTTATTGCCAACGGAACAAAGAAAATCAGAGTCGGCTCAGGTGGAATTATGCTTCCCAATCACAGTTCCCTTGTGATCGCTGAACAATTCGGGACTTTAGAATCTCTTTTCCCCGGAAGAATTGATCTCGGTTTAGGAAGAGCTCCCGGAACCGATGGCCTGACAGCTCAAGCTTTAGGAAGAAATCCTGCAGCAATCAACGAGCAGTTTCCAAGACAAATCTTAGAATTGCAGAAATATTTTTCTAAGGAAAATTCGAATGCGCTGGTTCGTGCAATTCCCGGAGAAGGATTGGATATTCCGATGTATATTCTTGGTTCGAGTACAGACAGTGCTTGGCTGGCTGCAGAATTGGGACTTCCTTACGCTTTTGCAGGGCATTTTGCTCCGGAACAAATGGATATGGCTTTTAAAATTTACAGAGAACATTTTGAACCTTCCAAATATTTGGATAAACCTTTTGTTCTGGCTTGTGTGAACGGAATTGCTGCCGAAACTTCTGAAGAAGCTCATTTTCTTTCCACCACATTGTTTCAGGCGTTTATCAATATCATCCGAAACGACAGAAAACCCTTTCCTGCACCAGTTGAAGATATGGATGCCATTTGGTCAGCGATGGAAAAGTCAATGGTTTTGCAGAAACTGAAGTTTAGTTTTATCGGGAATCAAAGTGAAATTGCAGAACAGCTTAAAAACTTCCAGGAAAAATATCAGGTGAATGAACTGATGATAAACTCTCATATTTACGATCATCAAAAAAGATTGGAATCTTACGAAATTATCAAAAAAGCGACAGATTCTTTGGTTGGATAACACATTAGTCACAGAGTATTTTTTCAGCTTTGAAAATATTTTAGAGCACATTAGAGGAAAAAAGCAAAGATTTTTTAGTGGAATGTATAAAGTCGATTGTGAGATTTCAAAAATGTACTGATTTCCCTTCATATTAAATTGGTAATTTTATCGAGAATTAATGAAAATCTTTGATTTTCAAAACTGATGTGTTCTAAAATGTTTTCAATATTTTAAAATAAACTAATGTGATTTTTGCTTAAAATCTTGTGGTTAAATTGATGAAAACAATAAACCACTTATATTAATTGTCGATGCTTATTTTATTAAGTATCTTTGCGAAAATTTAAAGTAAAAATGTCTGATATTAAATTAAATACTATTCCCGAGGCGATTGAAGACCTTAAAAATGGTAAAATAATCATAGTTGTAGACGATGAAGACCGAGAAAATGAGGGAGATTTTCTGTGTGCAGCCGAATTAACAACGCCTGAAATCATCAATTTTATGGCATTACACGGAAGAGGGTTGATTTGCATGCCGCTTCCTGAAAAAAGATGTGATGAGTTGGGATTGGAAGTAATGGTTAGTCGAAGCAGCGATCCTAAAGAAACCGCTTTTACAGTTTCTGTTGATCTATTGGGCAACGGGACATCTACCGGAATTTCTGCAAGTGACAGAGCGAAAACAATTCTTGCGCTAATGGACGAAAAATCTAAACCGACAGATTTTATGCGTCCTGGCCATATTTTCCCGCTTCGAGCAAGAAAAGGTGGTGTTTTGAAAAGAGCAGGACATACTGAAGCTGCAATCGATCTTACCTGCCTTGCAGGCTTAAAAGAGGGTGGCGTTATCTGCGAAATTATGAACGAAGATGGTTCGATGTCACGTTTGCCGGAACTTTATGCGTTTGCTCAGAAACATGATATGAAAATCGTTTCTATCGAAGACCTGATTCATTATCAGCTTAAAAAAGGAAACCTGATCGAAAGAATCGAGGAAAGAAAAGTAAAAACAGCTTATGGAGATTATGATTTTTTTGCTTTCAGAGAAACTTCGAATGAGCAGATTCATTTCGCCTTAACGAAAGGTTCATGGACGGTTGATGAGCCAGTTTTGGTAAGAGTTCAGTCGTCAGACTCATATTTTGATGTATTAACGAGATTAAATAATGGTGAAAAACCTTTGCTGGAAAAAGTAACCAATATGGTAAATGAAGCCGGAAAAGGTGCAATTATTTTCATCAACAATGTGTCAAATTCTGAAAATACATTAAGAAAACTGCAGCAGTTCTTAAATTATCAGGACGGACAGCAACAACATCCAACTTTAGCATTCAATTACAGAGATTACGGAATCGGAACGCAAATTCTTAAAAATCTTGGAATCAATAAATTTAAAGTAATCACTCAGAATCCAAACGTAAAACCTCAGGTTGGAGGCTATGATGTTGAGGTGACAGAGATGGTGCAACTATAAAATGTGAATGGTCAATTGTGAATTAACTTCGCTGTCAATTTTTTTTTAAAACTTTTAGAATTCACTTGCAAAGCAAAATTGACTTATTGGCATTACACAAAAAATGGCTTGAGAAATCAAGCCATTTTTATTTCGTCAAAATTTCTAAAACCGTTCAGAAAATCTTTCACGTTCATTCTTTTCTTACCTTCCAGTTGTAATTCTAAAGGGAAATATATTCCGTCTTTGGTATAGATTTTAAAATCATTTTTGGAAATTTCTAAACCTCCGACAGGCTTTTGGTGATTTGAAATTTCAAATTTTCCACCGAATATTTTTAATCCTTTTTCTTCTTCTCCGATTTTTAAAGTGGTAAAAGCGGCAGGATAAGGTGACATTCCCAAAATAAACTGGTGAACTTCTTTTGAAGATTTCGTCCAGTCGATTCTTGTATCTTCTTTGAAGATTTTATAAGCATTTTTTGGATGTTCAACTTGCGGTTGAGGCCTTTCTGTAATTGAATTTTCTGCTAAACCATTCAGGGTTCTTACGACTAATTTTGCTCCCATTTCCATCAGTCTGCCATGAAGATGGCCTGCATTTTCGTCTTTCAGAACAGGAATTTCTTCCTGCAATAAAATATTTCCTTCGTCAATTTTTTCATTGATGAAAAATGTAGTGGCACCGGTTTTTTTCTCGCCATTAATTACCGCATAATTAATTGGAGCAGCACCTCTGTAATCCGGAAGTAAAGAAGCGTGAAGATTGAAAGTTCCCATTTTAGGCATTTCAAACAATACTTTAGGCATCATTCTGAAAGCGACAACCACGAAAACATCTGCATTTAATTTTCTCAATTCTTCCAAAAATTCAGGATTTCTCAATTTTTCAGGCTGAAAAACCGGAAGATTATTTTCTACAGCGAAAATTTTTACAGGAGACTGATTGATTTTTTGCCCGCGCCCGCTTGCTTTATCTGCAACGGTTACAACGCCAACAACTTCGTGATGTGATTGATGAATGGCTTCCAAAGAAGTCTTTGCAAACTCCGGAGTACCTAAAAAAACGACTTTCAATGATTTCATGGTGCAAAGATAAAACTCTTCAGTTATAAGTTAGAAATTAAGAGTTATGAATTATGAATTATGAATTATGAATTATGAATTTTCAATCACTTATTACAAATTACTTATTACCTATGTTAAAGCGTATGTTCTAAAATTCAGCATTTTTACTTTTCCGGAATCCAATAAAAATATGAGATTTTCTAAAATATTCTCTTTAGTCTGAAATTGTAACTGCACAGATATCTCTTCAATCGTTGCAGGTTTTTTGTGTAATACTTTTATGATTTCATCAGAAACATTCTTCCCGAAAAGCGATTGTTTGTTTTTCTCGCAAACTGTACATTGTCCACAGTTTTTAGAGTTTTTTTCACCAAAATAAGAAAGAATAAGTTTCATTTTACAGTATTGATGATCCTCAATATAAAATTTCATTTCTTCCCATTTCTGGATTTTGTTTTTCTGAATATGTTCAAAAAGCTTCCAGTAAATCCCGCTATTTGATCTTTCATCACGGGGTTTTAGAAACTTTACAGAAGCTAAAGCTCCATCAATATATTCAAGATAATTTTTCTGCTGAAGTTCCTTTAACCGTTCTTTGATCAGGTGAACACTTACTCCGATTTTATCACTGACTTTTTGCTCGCTGAACATTACTTTGTGGGTTGTAATTCCTGAAACGGTACGCAAAAGAAGCTCAATAAAGTAAGCATCTTTTGAAGCCAGCTGATCAATTTCTTCAGGCTTGATTAAAAGCTCGAGTGATGATAGACTTTTATTGCTGTTATAAAAAATAATTTCCTGAGTGTGAAGGAAGTTCAGGACGTTTTTAATTTTGGCTGTCGAAAGTTTCGTGAAACTTTGAATTCCGGAAGTATTCAGCTGAAAAACTTTTTCAGGGAGTTCAAATTCTGCAATCTGAAATTTAGAGTACAAATAAGTTATTATTTTTAAAAATTCCGCTTTATTGGGAATCTGATTTTTTAGAATCTGATCAAAATTTGAAATTTCCTGTTGATTCCACAACATGAATGCATAACTTTTTTTACCATCTCTTCCTGCACGACCGATTTCCTGATAATAATTTTCGATCGATTGGGAAGGAGAGAAGTGAATGACGAATCGTACATTATCTTTATCAATTCCCATCCCGAAAGCATTTGTAGAAATTAAAACATTCTGATCGCTGCTGTTCCAGAAATTTTGCCTTTCGTTTTTCTCTTTGGTTGACAGTCCTGCATGAAAATAATCTACATTCTGAATATTATGTCGGTGAAGAAATTCAGTGAGTAGTTCGGCCTCTTTTCGGGTTCTTACATAGATAATCCCCGATTCTTTTGCATATTTGAGAATATTGAAAATCTTCTGATATTTGTCTGAAACTTCTTCTGAAAATATTTTGATGTTATCTCTCTTGAAGCTTTTCTGAAATATTTGTGGATTTTTCAGCTCGAGTTTATTCTTAATTTCATCCAGAACTTTTGGGGTTGCTGTTGCCGTCAATGCAAGACAGGTGATTTCGGGATTATTTTTTCTGAAGTCTTTGATATTCTGATAACTTGGTCTGAAATCCTGTCCCCATTCTGAAATACAGTGCGCTTCATCTACTGCAATAAATGATAATTGTATTTCTTCCATCTGCTGAATAAACAATTTATTGGTAAGCCTTTCCGGAGAAACGTACAATAATTTGGTTAAGCCATCTTTACAACGGTTGTAAATAACTTCTGCATCAAATTCATCTAATTCTGAGCTTAGATATTCAGCCTCGATCCCTCTGAATTTTAATTGATTCACCTGATCTTTCATTAAAGCTAAAAGTGGTGAAACCACAAGACAGGTTCCTTCCTGCAACAAAGCTGGAAGCTGGTAGCATAAAGATTTTCCTGCTCCGGTAGGAAGCAGAACCAATGTGTCTTTTCGGTTGATTACAGAATCTATAATTTGTTCCTGCGCATCTCTGAAATGATCGTAACCCCAAAAATGTTTTAGGGTTTTATTTTTGAGATCATTAAAATCTTGTGGAGAAATCATAAGGTAAATGTAAGGAAAGTATTGAAACAAAAAAAGCCACGCATTGCGTGACTTTATATTTATGTAATAATAAAAATTATTATTTAGCTTCGAAGTAAACTCTTCTGTTTGCTCTGTTTTTCCACTCAGGACACTTAGTAGCAGGATCACACTCAGGATACTTAAGGTCTTTTTCACCTCTACCTACAGCGTTCAGTTTAGAAGCATCTACACCGTTCTTGATCAGGTAATTTTTCACACTGTTTGCTCTTCTTTCAGATAGTTTTTGGTTATACTCATCTGAAGCTCTTGTATCAGTTGCTCCGATTACAGTATAAGTACCATTTGAAGAGTTGATGTAATTTACAGCGTTGTTAAGAATTGGAGTGTTTGATGGCAAAATTCTGTCTGAATTTAGATCAAACTCAATTCCTTCCATATTACTTACTGTTTCTTTAACTGGACCAGTCGGTTCAGTCGGAGTTAATGGACATCCTTGGTTCTCAACAGGACCAGGAACAGTTACGCATTTATCGTAAAGATCGATTACTCCGTCTAAATCTGTATCTAAAGCTACACCGGCACCGTCAACTCTTGCACCTGCAGGAGTATCAAGCTGTCTGTCCCAATCATCGCATACTCCATCATTATCAGCATCTCCTTTCTTACAAACTTCGATATCCTGATTTTTGTTAGCCAAAACATCCAATTTGTAATAGATTTCCTGCAATGGGTCATGCCACATTAAATGAGATTCGTGTTTTCCTAATTTTAAAGATACCCCAAGTGTTGCATTGAAGAAGTTATCAGAAACCTGCTCTTCACGTTGGTTGATCGCACTGTATTGTGCACCTCCACCATCGAATTCATCATCACCGGTGAAGACGTACATTAGTCTTGTTTCAAGATCAATTCTTCTGTTTACTTTAAATTTAAGACCTGCACCAGCCTGACCGAAGAAAGAACCCAATTTAAAAGGTTTTATTTCAGTCATTAATCTCTGTCCGTTTGCATCTTTTTGATATGCTCTGTATGCTATTGTACCGATACCACCATAACCATGCAATGCCCATCTGTATGTAGATTTATTATCAACTCTTCTTAAAAGATTAGAGAAGTTAATATCTCCTAATAAAGAGATTGCATCATATTGAGTTCTTGCACCTACCTGGCTTAGATCTGCAGGCGCTGCATCTTTTGTATTAAACCAACCTTGTCTGGTTTCACCTCTGTCATATTGTAAGTTAATACCGAATGCATGAGTAATGGCTTTATCGATACTTACATATGCAGAATAACCAAATAAGTTTTTACCGTTACCATTTTTTATAGATGTTAAATCTGCAGACTGTACCAGTGGTACACCAACCCCAGCTGATATTGCCCAGTCATTGAATCTCTTAGATTTTTGAGTGAAGGGTGAAATATTAGCAGAACCGGATGAAAATGTATTTGGATATTCGTCTGTAGAAGCTACGGCTATTGAATCTTGTGCATAGCTCACTGTAGGTACAGCCAATGCTAAGGCAACAATTGCTAAACTTAATTTCATAGTGTATTTTTTTATTTGTTAATTAAATGAATATTTTGTGTTCGCAGATTAATTATTCGGGCAACCATTGTTATCAGGAGAACCTGGTACTGTAACGCACTTGTCGTACAAGTCAATTACACCATCAAGATCCATATCTAAAGCTACACCGGCACCGTCAACTCTTGCACCTGCAGGAGTATTAAGCTCTCTGTCCCAGTCATCGCAAACACCGTCGTTGTCATTATCTCCCTTCTCGCATACAACAAGCTCGTTGGTTTTGCTATCCAATACATTCGTTCTGTAATAAACTTCCTGTAGAGGATCATGCCAAGCAAGGTGAGACATATGTTTCCCTAATTTAAATGATACACCTAAATTTACTGTAAACATATTATCTGATCTCTTATCATTGATCATATTATATTTGGAATTAGCGCTCCCTGCATTGTAATCTGCAGGATCAGCCCATCCGCCACCATCAAATTCATCATCACCACTGATGATATACATTGCTCTGGCTTCTACATCAATAAGTTTTGAAACATTGAATTTTACACCAGCCCCAAACTGATAAAAAATAGAATTTATATCCAGCTTCTGGTCAATGAATAATGGGGCACGCTTAGGCGATGTGCTCCATCTGAACTCATCATTATCATGTAAAGATGTATTGTAATTCATTAGACCTAAACCACCATAACCGTGGAGCGCCCATCTGTATGTAGAATAATTGTCAACTCTCCTTAAAAGATTTGAGAAGTTAATATCCCCTAATACTGCGATCTGGTTATATTTTGTCTTTGCGACTCCTACGCCTGCAAGCTGTCCACGAATTCCATCTTGCATTCCTTTTTGATTAGTTTCTCCTCTTTGGTATGCAATACTTAGTCCAAAAGTATGCGAAATCTGCTTATCTATGCTGACATAAGCATTGTAACCCCAATTTACCTTTTTATCATAAAAAGAGGTAAGATCCGAGTTAGCCATAAATGCAGCACCACCACCAACTGAAATAGACCAGTCTCTGAATCTTCTCGCTTTATTGTCAAATTTTTGAACGTTTGAAGATCCGGAAGAAAAAGTATTAGGATATTCGTTTGTGGAATTTACAGAAATACTGTCCTGAGCATAAGTAGCAATGGGCAAAGCGGCCAATAATAATAAACCTAATTTCATACAATATGTTTTATTTGTTGTTTTTAATTAAATCTTCTAATAATATCTTGGAAAACTCCCTTTCAAAAAGATGTTTTTCATGAGGGATTTTTAACCTTTCTGATGTGAATTTCAGCTCACCATACTTCACGATATCAATGTCAATGATTCTGTCTGTATACACTTTTGAGATCGTAGAGTCTGTTGTGCGACCCATTTCAATCTCTATTTTTTTCACATAATCAAGCAATTGAATAGGTGACAGGTGAGTAGATATTATTGATGCAATATTACAAAAAATATTAGAACTGGCAAACTCTACGGGGTCAGAAGTCAAATATTTACTTTTTTTTAATATTAAACAGACTTCATTTATTTTGTCTAAAGCCGTATCTATATTTTTTTTTTGATCACCCATGTTACTTCCGAGTAACAAAACTACCTTATGTTGCGACATATCGGAAAATGATTGTTTATGAAGAGTTTCTTTAAAAATGTTTTGGCAAATATAGTGGCTATTGTCATATTATGCTTTGTGTTTTTTTTCTTTTTTATTATTATGATTGCAGTGGGATCTATGGGGGGCGAAAAATCGGTATCTGTAAAGAAGAATTCTGTTTTAACGATTAATCTTAAGACATCCATTATAGATAGTCCTACAGAAGAGCAGCAGAATATTTTTAATATTAAAGATAAGAACATCAATATCCTTGTTTATGATGCTGTAGAAGCGATTCATAAAGCAAAGGATGATGATAATATTAAAGGAATAAGTATTGAAGCTGATAATCTTAATGCAGGAACTACCCAAATTGATGATTTAAGAAACGCTATTGAAGATTTCAAGAAAAGTGGAAAATTTGTCTATGCGTATGGTAATGCAGTTTCTCAAGCGTCTTACTACTTAGGATCTGTTGCAGATCAATATTATTTAAATCCATCTGGAGGAATCGAACTGAAAGGTTTAGCGACTGAAGTTACCTTCTTTAAAGATTTTGCCGAAAAATATGGAATTGGAATTGAGGTAATTCGTCACGGTAAATTCAAATCTGCGGTTGAACCATTTTTAAGAAATGATATTTCCCCTGAAAATAAGGAACAGCTTAGTACATTGTTGAATGATATTTGGGGAAATACTTCAGCAAAGATGGCTGCTTCCAGAAAAATGAGCGCTGATGATTTTAAAACTGTTGTCGACAGCTTATACGGAATGATACCTGACCTGAGTGTAAAATACAAACTTGCGGATAAACTTATTCAGAAAACTGAGTATGATCAAATAATTAAAACAAAACTTAAACTTGGTGATAAAGACAAGCTTAATAAAATTTCACTTCAGAAATATATAGATTCTTTTACGGATAAAGACAGTTCTGGTGAAAAGGTAGCCGTTTTATATGCTTCAGGCTCTATCAACAGTGGTGATGAATATAGTGAGATTTATTCAGAAAAATATATTAAATATATCAAAGATCTTCAGGAAGATAAAAAAGTAAAGGCAGTTGTTCTGAGAATTAATTCTCCTGGTGGAAGTGCAAACGCTTCTGACGAAATTTTATTTGAGCTTCAGCAGTTGAAAAAAACAAAACCTCTTGTCGTTTCTTTTGGTGATTATGCTGCTTCGGGTGGATATTATATCGCAATGGGTGCAGATAAAATTTATTCTGAGCCGAATACACTTACCGGATCGATTGGAGTTTTCGGAGTGTTGCCTTATTTTAAAGATATTGCCAACAAAAACGGTGTGCGTTCTGATATCGTAGCTACAAACGCAAACTCAGCTTATTATTCTTCTTTGCATGGTCTTACACCTTATGGAGTGAATCTGATGACAAGAAGCGTAGAAGGAACTTATAAAAGATTTGTTCATTTTGTAATTCAGAACAGAAAGAAAACTTTCGAGCAGATTGATAATGTTGGAGGTGGAAGAGTTTGGAGCGGAGTTCGAGCTAAGGAAATAGGATTGGTTGATGAATTGGGGACTTTGAATGATGCTGTGAAATTTGCGGCTCAGAAAGCAAATCTTAAATCTTATAATGTTGCATCTTATCCAAAGAGAATGACAGCTTTTGAGCAGATTTTCAGTGATATGAATGAAGACGATATTTCTGCAAGAGTGATCAAAAATAAAATTGGTAAAGCAAACTATGAAATTTTGGAACAGCTTACCGATAAGAAACTAAAATCTGAGGTGAAAATGGAAATGCCTTACAGAATCAAAATCAACTAAATTATATTGTTCATAAAAATCCCGATCTGAATTTTCAGATCGGGATTTTATTTTTTATCTAATAATTTTACTTCCTTGTAGCCATTCCGTAAAGCCAAAGAACAATCAATGCGCCTCCAATGGCAAGAGCCCAGCTTCTGAAATTCCAGAAAGAATCTACATCTCCCCAATGAAGAACGTAAACTCCGATTAATCCGCCAATAAATGCTCCTACGATACCTAAAATAATGGTGATTAGCCATCCGCCACCTTGCTTTCCGGGCATAATCATTTTAGCAATAGCACCTGCTAAAAGACCAAAAATAATCCATGTTAAAATTCCCATAGTTTAAATTTTTTTAAAGTTAGTATTGTGTTTATTTTCGAAAGGTAATTCTTACCTCTTTTTGAAAAATGAATCTACAAACTCTGTACCATTAAAAAGCTGGAGGTCCTGCATCTTTTCACCTACACCAATATATTTCACCGGAATCTGGAATTGGTCTGAAATTCCGATAACGACACCGCCTTTTGCGGTCCCGTCTAATTTTGTTACCGCTAGAGCATTTACTTCAGTTGCTGCTGTAAACTGTTTTGCCTGTTCAAAAGCGTTCTGCCCCGTAGAACCGTCAAGAACCAATAAAATCTCATGGGGGGCATCAGGAATTACTTTTTGCATCACTCTCTTGATTTTAGAAAGCTCATTCATCAGATTGATTTTATTATGGAGCCTTCCTGCTGTATCGATGATTACAACATCAGCGTTTTGAGCTACTGCACTTTGAACTGTATCAAAAGCAACGGAAGCCGGATCTGAGCCCATTTCCTGTTTTACGATCGGAACGCCAACTCTTTCACTCCAGATCACGAGCTGGTCAACAGCTGCTGCTCTGAACGTATCTGCTGCTCCCAAAACAACTTTTTTCCCTTCAGATTTAAACTGATGAGCCAATTTTCCGATCGTTGTAGTTTTCCCAACACCATTTACGCCAACAACCATGATGACATATGGCTTCTTCGAAGTGTCGATATTTCCTGTTCCTCTGTGTGGGTTTTCCAGTAAAAGACCTGAAATTTCTTCACGAAGAATTTTATCAAGCTCGTTTACACCAACATATTTGTCTCTCGCTACACGTTCTTCAATTCTTTCAATGATTTTGATGGTTGTAGAAGCGCCCACGTCTGAAGCGATGAGGATTTCTTCCAGATCGTCCAGAACCTCATCGTCTACTTTGCTTTTGCCGACTACGGCCTTTGTCATTTTTTCAAAGAAACCCTGGTTTGATTTTTCCAGACCTTTGTCTAATGTTTCTTTTTCTTCTTTTTTAAAAATATTTTTAAACCAACTCATGTATGAATTTTCGGAATTTAGTTAATGTCGGATGCTGGATGTTGGAAGTTAGATGTTAACAATCATAATGTAACATCTGGCATCAGACATCCAACATCCAACAAGATTAAAAGCAAAGATAACAAAAAAACTACCCAAAAAATGAGTAGTTTTTATATTGTAAATAAAGTACCAGATTATTTTTTCAAATAACCGTCAACTTCGTCTGCATTCATTACTTTTTCTTCGAAAACGTAAGCTCCTGATTTAGAAGACTTCACCATTTTCACCACTTTAGTCATTTTTTTAGACCCGGTTTGTAGAGTTGCTACTACTTTCTTTGCCATGGTAAATTATATTTTATAAATTACTTGATTTCTTTGTGTACGGTTACTTTCTTAAGAACAGGATTGTATTTTTTCAATTCCAATCTTTCAGTTGTGTTCTTTTTATTTTTTGTAGAAATGTATCTAGACATTCCCGGCATACCGCTTTCTTTATGCTCAGTACATTCAAGGATTACTTGAACTCTATTTCCTTTTTTTGCCATGATTTAGTTCTTTTTAATCAATCCGTTTCTAGTAGCTCTTTCGATAGCTTCTTCGATTCCAATCTTGTTAATTACTCTCAATCCATGAGCTGAAACTTTTAAAGTAACGTGCTTATCTTGCTCTGGAAGGTAAAATTTCTTCTCCAATAAGTTAATTTCAAAACGACGCTTCGTTTTGTTATTAGCGTGAGAAACGTTGTTACCAACCATTGCACGCTTTCCTGTTATCTGGCAAATTCTTGACATATCTCGATGTTCTTATTTGTATAATATTTGAGGTTGCAAAATAACGAATAATTTTTTTAATAGACAAGTGTATTGCAAAATTATTTCTTTATTTCTTCTTCCTATAATTTTGAAAATGAAAGCTAAGCCTTTTTGGAAGCCATCTTATTCTGAAATCTTTTGATTAAATAGTAAAACAGCAAAAATCCTAAGGCGAAAATAGAAACCCTCGAAAGGAAATCACCGGCTCTTACATAAAATGTTTCACCTTCGTAAAGTTTTATCTTTGCAAATAAGGCAGTTTTATCACCATAAAATGTGTCTTCTAAAATTTCCCCTTTTGCATTAATATGTGCAGAAATGCCACTATTTGCAGAACGCGCAATTTCCCGACGGGTTTCGATGGCTCTCAGTTTTGCGTAAGAAAGCAGCTGTTTGTGACCTTCTGTAACACCCCACCATGAATCATTGGTCATAATTCCTAGAAAATTGGCGCCCTTTTTTACATAGTCGGTTACAAATTCACCATAAATACTTTCATAGCAGATAATCGGGGCAATTTTTCCTTTATTAAAAGGATTGGAAAATGCTACCCGTTCTTTGTCTGTTCCTAAAGAGGCGACAGTTCCACCCAGATTAATCATTGCATCGCCTAAAAGAGGCTTTAAAACATTCATGTACGGAAAAATTTCAACGCCCGGAACCAGTTTTCCTTTGTGGTAAACCTCTACTTTCTGATTAGGGATAATCTGAACGGCTGTATTGTAACGTTCTACCCAAACGCCGTTATTGATTTGGTAGGCGTCTTTGGGCAGATTGTTTTCACCAAAAAAATAACGGTGTGAAGAAATACCTGTTGCAAAAACCGAACCCGGATGTTTGGCAAGAAAACCTTTAACATTGTTCAGTAAATAGCTTTTTTCAAACGCAGTTTCGGAAATAGAACCGCTTCCCGGAATCGCTGTTTCGGGTGCGATATAATAATCAATTTTACCTTTAGTATTGTTTTCTGCCAAAGACAAAAGATCGTTCTGAATCGTGATGCTGTCTTTTTGGTACTTTTCATTATAAGGGTCAAGTTCAGGCTGAAGCATGAGCACATTCACTTCACCAATTGGTTTTTCATTAAACTGATTAAATTTTATCAACGAGATAATCATCGGAACACCTATCAAAATTACTGTTGCTGAAATATTGATGATTAAATCTTTTCTTTTTCTTCCTGCCTGCCAGATTCTTACCGTATAAAATATCAGTAAATTGATGATTAAAATCCAGAAACTTCCGCCCGTTGCTCCTAAAGTATCGTACCACTGAATCAGTTTAGGATAATCTGAAAAAGCATTTCCCAGATTCAGCCAAGGCCACGTAAGTTCCCAATTGAGGTGGAATTTTTCAAAACTCATCCATATGGCTACAAAAAAAGCCATTCCCCAATATGTTCCCTGAGCATTTTTATACCAATGATAACACTGAAAAACCAATGAATATAAAAAGGAATTAACCAAAACAGGAAATAAAACCGCCATCATCGAATGGCTACCGTCCGGATTTTTCGAACCGTACAACCAGCCTGTTGTCACTACATTCCATATAACGAAGCATAAATAGGAAAGCCCAAATATCACCCAGCTTTTTCTTTTGTATTTTGAAAACTTAGAAACATCATGTTCCATCATCAAAAGAGGAACTAAGGCAAAAAATAAAAAAAACGGAACTCCGTAAGTCGGCCAGGAAACCGAAAGCAGCATCGCTGAAATGAGCGTAAGTAAAACGTATTTCATTAAATTGGTTTAACATACAAATTTAATGTTTTTGAAATGAATAAATTTGCAATTGATGTTAAAGAAATTTTATAAAATTACCATTCTCCCTTTCACTGTTTTTTTGCTCTATCTGATGTTTTTCGGAATGGGAAGAACGCAGTATGAAGATCATGTAATCAGGGTAGAGCCACTTTTTGCAACATTAGGCTTTATTGAAAATACAATCAGCTGGTTTGAAATCATCAAAATCGTTGTGGGAAATGTCGTTATGTTTATGCCTTTCGGTTTTTTAGGGTGGGTTTTTCCGCGTCTTCAGGGTTTAAGAGAAAATATTCTGTTTTTTATTTCGGCAATTGTAATAGTAGAAGCGCTTCAATATTTTACGCGATTAGGGATTTTTGAGGTGGATGATATTATTCTGAATACGTTTGGCGTTTTTCTTGGATGGCAAATTAAAAGAATGCTTGAAATTAAATTCACCAAATTTGTAGTTGAATAGTCAAAAAAATAAAGACCTTTTTATTTTCTCGCAGATTTTGCTGATTACGCAGATTCTTTCAATATTAAATCTACAAAATCTGTAAAATCTGCGAGAGACTTACTTTATTTTAAGCTGAAAACAAACTTATCCGTTTAATTCTTTTGCTCTTTTCTCGGCATTTAAAATCCCGTTTTGCAGAATTTGTTTAAAATTATTTTCATCGAAAGTTTTCAGTGCAGCTTCGGTTGTTCCTCCTTTTGAGGCAACATCTTTTATTAATTCTTCTAAATTTTTTGTGAATTATTAATCAAATGATACGCACCCAACATTGTCTGCTTTACAAAAAGTTTGGAAAGATTTTCATCAATTCCCATTTCTGTTCCGGCTTTAATCATCGCATCAACAATGTAATAGAAATAGGCTGGTCCACTCCCTGAAAGTGCAGTAACGCCGTCTAAAAGTTCTTCGTTTTCCAGATAAACCGATCTTCCTGTACTGTTGAGCAATCTTTCGATATTCATCAGTTGATTAAAAGAAATTCCTTGTGCAGAAGTATAACCCGTGATTCCCATTCCGAGAAGGGTAGGAGAGTTGGGCATTGCTCTTACAACCAGTTTATGATTTAATAAATCTTGAATTTTCTCAATTTTAATTCCTGCCATAATCGATAAAATCATCTGGTTTTCCTTGAATGAAAATTGTATGTTTTCAGCGGTATTTTGGAAATCCTGTGGTTTTACAGCGATAATGATTAAATCTGCATCAATTGCATTTAAATTTTCAAATAAAGAAATTTTCGATTTTGGAAATTCTTCTGAAATTTTTTGAATTTTAGATTGATTTCTAGTGATGAGATGAAGGTTTTCAGGTTTTATTAATTCATATTTCAAAAATGATTTTGAAAAAGATAAACCCATATTTCCGGCTCCGATGATGGCGATTTTCATATTTGTGTACTGTTTGGAATTTTGTCCTAAAGATAGTTAAAATGAATCTCTTTTTGGATGAAATTCTATTTTTATCTTAAAACGGATTCTATTTAAAAACTTGGGATTTGATCGTGATTAAAAAATGCAATGGTAGACAAGGAATTTTAAAAAAAAATATACTGAATAAACAAAGCTGTTTCATTTATTTTCGAAAGACAAAATTTTAAAAAAAAACACAATGGTTTATTGAAATTTTTACTCCACCGGAAATTCAGGTCTCCTCATTTTATATTTTGTCCCGGATAGTGACTCCAAGAAAGAAACTAAAGCCTTTGTTTCTTCTTTTGTTAAATTTAATTTCTGCAATAAAGGATCGGTGGAAGGATAAAGCGGATCTGCCGATTTTTTTTCGGGAGTCGGGTCGATTTGGTGCATTCCGCTGTTGTACATATTGACCACACCTTCAAGATTATCAAAAAGTCCATTGTGCATCCACGGCTGAGTAAGCGTTAAGTCTCTTAACTGCGGCGTTTTGAATTTTCCTACGTCTTCAGCTTTTTTGGTAATGTTGTATAAGCCTAAATCTTCGTATTTTCTTTTATAATACGTCAGACCGATATTGTGGAAAGATTCGTCGGTAAGATATTGACCGTTGTGACAATTCATACAGCGAGCTTTGGTACGGAAAATATGCATTCCGTAGATTTCTTCATCCGTCAAAGAACTGTATTTTCCTTCTAAAAATCTGTCGAAACGGCTTGGCTGACTTTTAATGGTTTTCTGAAAATCGGCAATGGCTTTCACAATTCTATCATACGTCACTTTTTCTGTTCCGTAAGCATTTTTGAAAAGCTGCTGATAACCTTTAATGTTCTGAATTTTTGCTGGAAGCGTTTTCACATCCATTGCCATTTCGTGATGGGCCCCAAGCGGACCGGAAGCTTGTTCTTCAAGAGTTTTTGCTCTTCCGTCCCAAAAAAAAGATGTTCTTTCGGCGATGTTGTATAATGAAATGGTATTTCTGTTTCCTAAGAGATGATTGTTTCCTAGAGCAACACGTCTTCTGTCTGACCAACCCATTTCCGGATCGTGGCACGTGCTGCAGGAAATCTGATTGGATTGGGATAATTTAGGATCGAAAAAAAGCATTTTTCCTAAGATAACATTGTCTTTTTCCTGTTCGGTAAAATAGGCGGAATCACTTTTAATAGGAGCAAATTCTGACCATTTTACCCCTTTGTCAATATTGGGTTTTGGCCATTCTGTGATGGCTTTTTTGTAGCTTTTTACTATGTCTTCAATGGTTGGATCCGGAATGTTTGATAATTCGTTCCCTACTTTAGAAGTAAAACTCCAAAGAATAAATAAAATTAATCCCAAACTCAAATAAATTCCTTTTTTCATTTTTAAAATAAATATTCTTTTTTTTTGATGATTTTTTTTAACCATTAAGAATTTTAGAACTGACTATTATTAATTTTAAGAACCAATAAATTGGTTTTGATTAAGATTTTTAAGCCGAGTCTTATTAAAATGTAATTCCTAAACTTGCGCCGACGAAATTATTGTTTTTTTTCTGAATCTTTTGCGACTGATATTGTGCGCTGACAAAGAACGCAGGAAGTTTCTCGAGTTTGATGTCATATCTTAAATTGGCACCGAAAGTACTAATATCGCTTGCCTGAAAATTAAAATCATCTAAAATCCAGCTGTTGATGGCGGCATTTCCTAATGTAGACAATGCATTGATTGATTTGTTAACCATTCTTTTTGAAAAATAGGGTTCAATCGAAATCATTTGTGAAGAGTTAATTTGCTGACGGTAATTTGCGTTTAATCCAAAATATGAATACTCAAATTTTTGTCCTGAATTCGGGTAAAGATTTCTTTCTTTAATTTCTTCGTATCCAAAAAACGGCGAAACACTCACGTTGAAATTTTCTTCACTGTATTGATAAAGCCCTTTGATAGAACCTGAAAAGTTTTCAGAACGATAAGATTGTCTTTTAAAAATCAGCTCAGTTGCATTGGTATTTACTGAATATCCGTACTCGGATCCGGTTCTTACAATGGCTATGTAGTTTCCTAATAAACCGATTCTGTGCTTTTCTCCAAGATTAAAAAACTTGGCTCCCTCAAATTGCAGATTTTTATTTTCGAGTTCCGAAATTTCAAAAGAGGTTGATGTTGCGGTGTCGCTGTGACTTTTAATATTGTTGGAGCGTCCTGCTGAAAGCTGAATATAAAAGTCTTTCCCCTGCTTGTTTGAAATTTGAATCCCCCCTCGATAACCAAATTCTTCAAACGTTTGTGAAGGATTTATGCCACCGCTGAAAAAATAATTGGAAATTCCCAATCCTACCATTTGGTATACGAACGGTTTTCCTAAGATGCTCTGAAAGTTGAGCGAACTGTTTTGTGTGTATTTATTGAATGTTCCAAACAAACCGATTTCGTATTGCCTGAAAACTCTGTAGTTTGCTCCAGCATTGATATTTAAATCAGAAGTGGTACTTCTTAATCGGGGATCTCGTGTACGATAGCCAAGCTGTGCTGTATAATTTATTTCTCCTCCTACAGTCCATCGGTCATTAAGTTTTTGAGATAAACCTCCTGCAAAGAAGTATCTTTCTAAATTTAAGTTTCCGCCAACAGAATCTGCTGTGACATAAGGCGCAATTCTCTCGTAATCTAAATTTTCGTTCCAGCGGAATGTTTTTTTCTTTAAATTCTGATAACCGGCATTTCCCCAAACTGCAGTTTTGGAGTTGAGTTTTAAATAAGAGTTTGCATTGATGGATAAGCCTTTTTCTCCGGCTCCCAATTGCTGGCGAAAGATTTTTTTATCTTCATCGTGATAACCAACTTTGAACTCAGAAAATGATGAAGAACTATAACCCGACATCGCAGCCGGATTATAGTAAAACTGATTGATAAAATTTCTTTCAATACTATACTGATTATTGATTTTCTTGTAAAGCGAGATACTGTCTTGCGCTTTTATGGAAATAGTAGCAAAAGCTGTAACCAGTAGAAGTAATGAATGTTTTATATTAATCATAATTTAGAGTATTGTGTAATACTTTTATTAATGTAAATGTACAATACCGTCTTTTAAGCTTGGTACGGCATCTTTTGTAAAATCGTTTGAAGAATTGTTTGTATCGGTGTATATATTTCTACCGTTGCTCATTTGTCCGCTTACTTTACGTCTTACCGATTTACCGTAACGGTTGGCGTCGCTATCGGTTGCTCCTACAGAAGTCCATCCTGAATCAATACTTGCAGAGGTTAATGTATGTACAAAGTTTGTAGGAATGCTGTTATTCACCCCGTCAATAATCCAAGAATTGGGAATGCTGTATCTGCTTCTTGCCGTAACTTGTCCTGCACTATTCACATAAGTATAATCATATTTTTGATTTTGCAAAAATGTCTCCTTGTTTTCACCCGCTGGAAAACGTGCAATCACGTAGCTTTCAAATCCTCTGTTATGTAAAAGGAACATATTGAAATTTGTTGTGGAAAATATAATGTCTGCATTTAGGACACTAGGATTGTCTACCTGTCCCATAGCAGGATTAGTAGATGGAAATTCCCAATCTGCTTTATGAAGGTCATAGGCAGTAGGAGTATTTTGAGAATGATCTATTGCGTTATCTGCAACAACAATGAAGTCACCTGGTTGTACTAATTTAGGAGTGTTACTGGTTAGAATCATAACTCCTTTGACTGGAAAATAGTAATTTGTGTTATAGGGTGTAGGATTATCATCTGAGGTAGTATAAAAGTTTGATTGACCAATAATTAAATTTGCTGCATCTAAAGTTTTTGAGGTATTGTTGGTAATTTTGAAATAACGACTCGAATTATAGTTTTTATTATCCGGCGTTCTTACCCCCGTGAAAAATACTTCTTCAATAATAAAATCTTCATGGAACTTTTGTGCATGTAAGTGGATAGTAAGTGCCTGTGAAGGTGAGGATAAATCGGTTTGTCCAACTCCTGCAGCTCTTGTTTCTTCATTGCTCATAATGACAACACCATTTGCTGTAATTTTGTAAGAACCGTAAGGGATATCAAATGTAAAGGATGTTACACCTGATTCTAAAGATTGTTTTATAATGTTACCGGTATTCAACTCCATTATTTCTACGTTGATACCTTTATATGAGGTTATTCCTTCTCCTGTGAAATTCAAAGTTAGTTTTCCGTTTTGTTTTGCGGTTACTCCAAAATCATCATCACTTGAACAAGATGTTACAGTAAATCCTGTTACCAATGCCGCGGCTAGGCTTAATAATAAAACTCTCTTTTTCATGTCGTTTTCTATTTGTTTAAATTGTATTAAAAATTGTAGGTTAATTCCATTCCGAAATAGGGGGTATTGCTTCCCCGTCTTTCAATCAGCATATTGTTGAAATAATAAGGTGCACTGTAATTAAAAATCCTTGTGACGAACATGGATGTTTTAATATCTTTATAAATACTTTTAGTAACTTTTAAATTTGCTGCTAATGTGAAAGTTAGCTTTGTGGGGAGATTATCAGTTACAGAAACATTTCTTACTAACCATTGTTTATAAGTATCTGTTTTGTCTGCTTCTGTGAAAGGGCGAATAATTCCGTCAATTCCGTAATAAGAGATTGGCTCTGCGATTCTCTGGTCATTTCTTCGATAATCAAAAAAGCTTCCCTGAAACGATGCAGAAATCGTTAAATCCATTTTAGGGATATATGTATCAATGAATAAATTATAATTCATGTTGGAGTTTACATATCCGTTATCGTTTTGGTAGATTCCATAGTAAGGATATCCATCTGGTCCAACCGATGATGATGGTCGTTCAATTACAGGAATTGAGTTTCTGTATTGTGTTTTAAAATAAGCACCGCTTAGAGTGAATCTTGTGTTAATCGCTTTAAAACGTGGTGAAGTGTAGCCGAATTCGATACCGTTTTTTAATGTGGCGCTTCCATTTTCGGTTAAATTGTAAGATGCATTTATTTTTTTTTCGGTATAAGGAACATCTACCAGATTCGGTCCGTTATTCCATTGTGAAAGGTCGACCTGTGTTGCGTCATATTGTTTATAAGTGTGCAATACTGTGTGTAGCATTTGACGGAAACCATTGCTCATATTTTCATTAAAATAGGTAATGAATAGATTGTGGTTTTTATAGGAGAAATCCAGTCTGATTTCTTTTTTAACACTTTTTGCTGCTTCAATATTTTTGTTGGTAAGATCTTGCACATACGTCATGAAATTTACATAACGATATTGTGCGTCGTTATGATAATAATTAAGCTGTGTATAATCCCAATATTCTCGGTTAGGATAAAGCATTAAAAGAGTAGGTTGTTTATAAAATTGTCCGTATCCTAAAGTAATATCTGTTTTTAAAGGAGAATTGTTGATCATTAAGTGCGGAAGATTATATTGTAGATTTAGTCTAGGTTCTACAAAAACCTTTTTGCTGATGGCGTAAGAATTGTCAATTCCCAATTGCTTTGAAAATCTTAAGCCGGTGTATAACGTAAATTTATGCTGATTAATCTCATAGCTCATTTGGTCTCCCAAAAAGGCAGCCAGTAAATTGGAAGCCGGAATATCATTAAAAGGTCTTGGTCTGGAATTGGTAAATGAGACAGCATAAGGAGAGTTCATATCGTAAATTAAACCTCTTCCGTTGTTTTTAGAATATCTCCAGTCTAAACCGGCTTCATACTGATGCGAAACTCCAAAAGTATTTCTTGTACCTGTTGCTTGAAGCATTGCGGTAATATCTAAAGGTTTCCCTTCTGTGGAAAAATCGCTTATGTATCTTAAAACCGGAAAAATTCCCACATTTTCACCTTGCTCAGTTGCTAAAGAAAACGCTCTGGGACCAGATAACTGCACTAATTTCGTCTGATCTATTTTTTCAAATCCCTGCCTGATTGCGGTGTTTAAAATAACTTTATCAAAAAATAAGTTTTTATCTAAACTATAAATGAAGTTATTTGTGAAGTTAATTCTTGTCTTGCTTTGTTTGTATTTGTCAATATCCGGCGTTCCGTTATCCGGATCATATTTTTTAGAATCAATATTAGATGAAAAATCTATTGTTGAGCGCCATTCTATTGGATTAGACCATAAATTACCTTTCTTTTTTGAGCGTATGGACGCAGTTACTCTTTGATAATTTTCAAAATCATCGGTCGGAGTTGCTTTTGAATCTAAAAAATCTGCGCCTGCGCTTATTTGCCAGTTGTCATTGATTTTAAAACCTTTACCAACATAATATTGCTTGCTGAAGCCGTCTGCTTTGAATCTTGCCTGTAGAGGAGATTCGTTAATTTTTCTTTCAATTTTTATCACTCCGGAAGTCAGATCACCATAAGATGCCGACGGAATCCCTCGGATGATTTCTACTTTTTCGATGTCGTTTGTAGAAATTGTTCTCATGTCAACTCCTGTCGTTACGGTTTCTCTTGCCATCGGACCTTCACCGAACTGCCTGTTGTCTAAAGAAACCTGCATGTCTGCATTAGAATTGATAATATTTCCGTCAATCATAAATTGAGTTCCTAAAGCAGTAGTATTATATTTATCGGTACTATATGTAAATCCACCTCTGTTCTCACGAAGCATAGGTCTGTTGTTGAAACTTAAATTGGGTGTTTTTGCCAATCCTCCGGGTAATAGTTCCATCAGATCGGTTAAGCTTGATGGCTGCAAATGCTCCATTGCTTTTCTGTCGATAACCGATTTTGTCGTTAAGCCCTTGTCTTCTTTCGAAAACATGATCAATTCTTCAAGCTGATTAATGGGCTGTAGCTGAATATTTAAGCTTTTAGAATTGTTGAGCGTGACATCAACCTCTTTTTCCTGATAATTAGAATGCGATATTTTTAGGTGATGCTTTCCTTCACTTAAATTAAGTATAGCATTTCCGTTATCGTCTGTAACTGTAGTTTGTTCAGAACTTTTTACAGATACATTTTTTAGTTTTTGCTGATTTTCTCCGGATATATTTAAGCTTAATTGCAATCTCTCATTTTGAGCAAATAAGAATTGGGAACCGAAGAAAAATAGTGTTACGAAAGTTAATAGCCTGATCATCATTATTTTAGTTATTCTAAAAGCAAAGCGACCGCAAAAATAACAATTATATCTGCCGAAACAAAGCTTATTTAGAATAAATTAAAATAAATGACAAATGTCAGATGATAAATAGTAAGCGTTTAAAGAATATTTACCTCCCTTTCCAGTTCAATACCGAATTTTTCTTGTACAGAATCTATTATTAATGTTGAAAAATCAAAAATTTCTTTACCGGTTGCATTTCCGGTGGTATTGATGATCACTAAAGACTGAAGTTTGTGAGAGGCAACATTTCCTATTTGTTTTCCTTTCCAGCCACATTGTTCGATCAGCCATCCTGCAGGAACTTTTACAAAATTTCCGTTCGGATAACCTTGAATATTAGGGAATTGCTCTTTTAAATTTTCAAACTGAGTTAAAGGAATTGTTGGGTTTTTAAAAAAACTTCCCGCGTTGCCAATTTCTTTAGGATCAGGAAGTTTGCTCTGTCTGATATTGATAACCGCTTTTGAAATATCCTGAATAGTAGGATGGGTAATTCCTAAATTTTCAAGCTCAGATTTGATCGCACCATATTCTGTTTTAATAGAATGGTTTTTGGTCGTTAATTTAAAACTGACTTCCAGAATCACATATTTTCCTTTTCCTTCCTGCTTAAAAATAGAATCTCTATACCCGAATCTGCATTTTTCAAGATCGAAAGTTTCAACTTCGAGAGTTCCAAGATTTAAAACTTTACACTGAACAAAAACATCTTTGATTTCCGTTCCGTACGCTCCGATATTCTGCATCGGTGAAGTTCCTACATTTCCGGGAATCAGGGAGAGGTTTTCCAGCCCGCCATAGTTTTTATTAAGACAAAATAGGACCAACTCATGCCAGTTTTCACCTGCTTTAGCGGTTACTAAAACTTCATTTTCATTTAGGATTTCTTCAGAAATTCCTTTCAAATTTAATTTAATAGCTAATCCGTCAAAATCTTTTGTAAATAAAATATTACTTCCACCCCCAAGAAAAAGAAGAGGTAGAGCTTTAGAACTTGAAAATTTTACAGCTTCAATTAATTCATCAATAGAATTTACCTCAATAAAATATTTTGCTTTTGCCTCTACACCAAAAGTATTAAAGGGTTTTAGTGAAAAATTTTCCTGCATTGGATTTGTAAATGTTTGAATTAATTGAAAATGAAAACTTCCTATTGATATTTCTGAGGAATAATTTTTAAAAGTTCTTGTTTGAAACAGTTAAATTGATTGTAATGAATATCACTGTGTGCGTTTACGTAAACGTGCGACTTTTTACTGGTTTTGATTTGAAAACTCTCGTCAATTCCGTCGATTGCCTGAATACTCGGTGAACTTTCTATGCTGTCTAAATTTTTTATTTTAAAACAGAAAACCAGTTTTTTCCATGTTTCCGGCTTTATGACAGAATGCCATTCTTCGTGCTTGTTATTAGCGGTTTGTCCACTTTCAAAATGAATGGAATCTTTGGAAACTTTAATGACTCTGTAATAACCTAATTGTCCTCCGGCGTCTGATAAACCAATAAATGTAATTTCTTCGTTTCTTGAATCTGAACTTCTGTTTGTTGTTTTTTCGCTGCACGAAAAGATAACCAGCAGTAAAAACATTGAAAAGAAAATTTTCAAACCGTTCATTTTTACTACTGGTTATTTATGATTAAAGATTAAACTCCAATTTATATTTTTCAAGCGCATTTCTCAGAATTTCTGCACTTTTTCTTAAATCTTCCTCTTTTAAAACGTAAGCAATTCTCACCTGTTTTTTTCCTAATTCAGGATTGCTGTAAAATCCTCCGGCAGGAGCTACCATAATGGTTTCGTTGTTCAGAGTGTATTTTTCAAGGAGCCATTGTGCAAATTTTTCGGTGTCGTCTACAGGAAGTTCGGCAACGCAATAAAATGCTCCTTTCGGTTTAGGGCAAATTACTCCCGGAATAGAGTTCAGCAAATCAACCAAAACATTTCTTCTATGGGTATACTCTTCTCTTACAGATCTGATGTATGCACCGTCATTCTGATGAGCGGCCGTTGCGGCAATTTGTCCTAATAAAACAGGGCTTAATCTTGCTTGTGCGAAAAGCATGGCTGCATCACGAATTTTTTTAGAACGGGTAATCATGCATCCGATTCTTACCCCACACATTGAGTAGCGTTTCGATTCCGAATCGATAATGATACAGTTTTCTGCCAATTCAGGAAATGCAAGCATGGAAACCTGTTGTTTTCCGTCATAAACATATTCTCTGTATACCTCATCAGAAATTACAACGATATCATATTTTAAAGCAATTTCAGCTAATTTCTGAAGTTCTTCACGAGTGTATAGATAACCAGTGGGATTTCCAGGATTACAGATAACGATTGCTCTTGTTTTAGCGGTGATCTTTTTCTCAAATTCTTCAATCGGGGGCAATGCAAAACCTGTATCAATTGATGAAGGAATAGCAACAACTTTTACATTGAAAGTGCTTGTAAATCCGTTGTAGTTGGCATAATAAGGCTCGGGAATAATTACTTCGTCATCATCATCACAAAGTGTTGAAATGGCGAAATTCAGTGCTTCAGATCCACCGTTTGTAACAATAAAGTTATCCGGAGTAAGATCTGTGAAATCTAATGAATGGTAATATTCTGTTAATGCTTTTCTATATTCTATATTTCCTTCTGATAGAGCATATTCCAAAACTTTTAAATCAATGTTTTTTAAAGCATTAAGAGCGGTTTCAGGAGTTTCTATATCCGGCTGACCGATGTTTAAGTGATATACTTTTGTACCTCTTTGTTTAGCCTGAAGGGCAAAAGGAACAAGTTTTCTTACCGGTGAAGGCGGCATCTGCTGCGCTCTGTTTGATATATTTGGCATTATCTAAAAATTTGTGTCACAAAAATAGCAAAATATTTCGGCTCTGCTAAAATATATGCGGTAAGAAAGAAATTGCTATGTATTGCATTTTAATTATTGTATTAATGTTAATTTATGTAAAATAGGATAAATTTTATTTGTGTAATCGAGTTTGTGTTGGGTATATTTTGTTAATATTTTGATATTATTAAAAATAATTAAAAATAAATGTTGTTGGTTTGAATTTAATTCATAGTTTTACACGACTAATAAAAAAATATTTATGAAAAGAAATCAACCAGCTCTTATGCTGGGTGCACTGGGAATTCTTACCAGTTCGCTTGCATTTGCACAAAATTTTCAAACTATGCCAATTCAATCGGGTCTCACTGCAGATGTGATTGCTAACGGAGTAGGTTCAGCAACAACTTCTACGACTACAGATGTAGATGGTGTTTCGTATGCTTTCGTTTCACAGGATTTTCAAGCAACGGCAACGAGTCCTGCTCTTACGTACGGTCTTCCGACAAACGGGATTATCAACAGTGTTGTAACATCAACACCCGGATTGAGCTATGTTATGGCGAATTACAGTTCTAACAACTCTCTTAAGCTTTCCAATCAGAATGATACAGGAACAATAGTTTTTACGACCCCAAAAGCTGCTTTCAGACTGTATATGCTTGCAACAAGTGGAAGTGGAGCTTCAACGGTTTCGGTTGTAGTAAAGTTTACGGATAATACTTCCCAGACCTTTACAGGAATAAGTATTTCTGACTGGTATGATAATACTGGTTTTGCAATTCAGGGTTTTGGAAGGATAAACAGAAATACAAATGCTTTGGAAACGGGTAGTGGAACAAATCCAAGACTTTATCAAAGCTTATTGACGATCGATCCTGCAAATCAGTCTAAGTTAATTCAAAGTGTAACCATTACCAAAACTTCTACAGCTCAAGGTCATGCAAATATTTTCGCCTTTTCAGTAGATGCCTATTCAAGTTGTCCTCCACCAACGTTAAACGCAGTGGGTACAATTACTGCCAATTCTGCCGCTATATCTTGGTCGCCGGCAACTGGAACAACTCCTGTTACTTATGACGTTTATTACAATACAAATAATACCCCTCCAACAAGTTCTACAACAGCGAATTTACCGGGAGTTTCAGGTACATCTACTACCATTCCGAGTTTAGCTTCAAATACAACTTACTATTATTGGGTAAGATCAAATTGTACTACTACATCTCAGAGCGCATGGTCTTTCTCCGGAAATTTTAAAACTTTGTGCGGACCAATGACTTCCATGTCTGAGAATTTTGATTCTTATAATACAGGAAATATTGTTCCTGATTGCTGGGTAAGAAATTATGTTAATGGTACAATGTCTATTTCTTCCTCTACACCTGCATCGGGGAACAGAAATATTTATCAGACTACAAGCACGACGCAAACGCCAAGTACAGTGGTTTTACCGGAATTCAGTAATGTAAATGCAGGAACTCATTGGCTTAGATTTAAAGCAAGAGTGAGTAGCACATCGGGTACGCTTAATGTAGGGTATGTGACCAATCCTACTGATGCAAGTACTTTTGTGTTACTTCAGGCTTTAAGCATTACAAATACAAACTACACAAGTGCTAACTCCGAATATACTGTTATTGTTCCGTCTTCAGTTCCTGCGAATGCGAGATTAGCTGTACGTAATACAGCAGACGGTAAAGGGTATTACTGGGATGACGTGGTGTGGGAAGCAGTTCCTGCATGTATTCCTCCTACTGCTATAAGTACATCTGCTGTTACCGCCAATACCGTGACAGTTTCATGGACGGCCCCGGCTTCCGCTCCTGCTAATGGCTATGAGTATTATTATTCAACAGCAAATACTGCACCTACAGCTACAGCAACAATTTCTGGTACTTCTGCCGCTGGAAGCGTTTCAAAGGTTGTTCCTGGATTGAATCCTGCAACTACATATTTTATGTGGATTCGTTCATCTTGCGGAACAACAAGTAAGAGTACATGGTCTTATGTAGGTACATTTACTACTTTATGTGCTGCAATCACCCCTTCTTATACTAATGATTTCAGTACTGCTCCTGGAAATTGCTGGACAAATAATCAAACAGGTGGTACACCAGCAACGGGACCAACAGGGACGACAACAAGCCCGCTTTGGGTATCTGGCGGATTCTTAAATGTTGGAAGCGCTAACTCTATGAGAATAAATCTTTATAGTGTTAACAGAACAGGATGGTTGAAAACTGCTGCTTTTGATTTGTCAGCCGGAGGATACAGAGTTAAATTTGATTATGGTGTAACAGCGTATAATGCTACGGGAGCTTCAGCTATGGGTTCTGATGATAACGTTCAATTATTGGTTTCAAATGACGGTGGTTCTACGTGGACTTCTCTTAAAACATGGAATGCTGCAAGTGCCCCTTCTAATACATCAACAACTTTTAGCTATGATTTAGTAGGATATAACAGTGCAAATACAATTTTCGCTTTATATGGTACGGACGGTACAGCAGATGATAATGAGGATTATGATTTCCATATCGATAATTTTACTGTTGAAGCTGCTAACTTGAGTACTTCCGAAGCAAATGCTAAAAATAAAGAAGTTAAAGTTTATCCAAATCCTTTCAGAGATATAGTTAATATTTCTGATATTAAAGAGGTGAAAACTGTAAAAGTATTTGATTTAAATGGAAGAACCCTTAAAACAATTGAAAACCCTACCAAGGAAATCAATTTAAGCTCATTGAATGCTGGACTGTATTTGATTACCATGTACTTCAAAGACGGTTCCCAAAATACCGTGAAAGCCATCAAAAAGTAAACTATTTTTGAATTATTTTTTTAAGCAGCCTTACATCTTTTTGTAAGGCTGTTTTTTTTAAATTTGTTAAAAAATTACAACAATGCAGATTCCGGCAACATCAGTAGAAGAGTATATCTCAAAAATCCCTGAAGAAAGACAGGAAGTTTTCAAAAAAATGTTTGATACCGTTACCGAAAATCTACCCAACGGATTTAAAAAAGGAGTGAGCTACGGAATGGTTGGTTGGGATGTTCCGTTAGAAACGTATCCGGCAGGTTATCATTGTACACCGGGTTCGGCGCTTCCGTTCATGGGAATGGCTTCTCAGAAAAACTTCATTGCTTTATATCACATGGGAATGTATGCAAAACCTGAGCTTTTAGATTGGTTCGTTGCTGAATTTCCTAAGCATTCGAAAAGAAAATTAGATATGGTCAAATCTTGTGTTCGTTTCAAAAAAATGGATGATATTCCTTTTGATCTGATTGCAGAACTGAGTAAGAAAATCACTGTTGATGAATGGATTTCTATTTATGAAAGCAATTTTAAGAAGAAATAATTTTTTTAGGTTATTTGCGGTTCTCGCTTTTCTTATCATAATTTCAGGATGTAAGAATTCGGTTTCGTTAGGTTTGAAAAACGGAGATTTACTTTTTGTTACCGCAAAAGAAACAGGTTTGTCGGGTGCGATTAATAATGTTACCCAAAAGCAGAAAAATGCTTCTTTTGATCATATCGGAATTTTGCAGAAAGATAAAAAGGGAATTTTTGTTCTTCATGCTGCTCCAAAAGGAGGCTCTCAAAAGCAGGAATTAAAAGGTTTTCTGAAAGATCAGTCCGATGACGAGCAAAGAGTTGTAATTTATAGATTGAAGCCTCAGTTTCAGAAAAATATTCCTGATGCGATTGAAAAAGCAAATTCAATGTTGGGTAAGCCTTACAATTTCAATTATATTTTAGACGAAAATTCTTATTACTGTTCAGATTATATCGAGAGAGCTTTCAGAAAGGATCATATTTTTAAATTAGAACCTATGACTTTTATTGATCCGAAAACAGGGAAAACCAATACATTTTGGGAAGAATTTTATGCTAAAAAAAATCTGAAAGTTCCCGAAGGAGAACCAGGATGCAATCCGAATGGTTTAGCAGCTTCAGACAAAATTGAGTGTATCAAAGAATTATAACGCTTGCTTTTGCATGGTTTTTATATAAGCCACGAATACACGATATGTTATTTAAATTAATAATAAAATTCGTGCATTCATGGTATTTTTTATTGTCATTTAACCATTTGAAGAGTGGAAGGGCATTTTAATTTCTCTTTTTATGTTAAAATTAAAAAATATTAGTCTACTAATTTGGTGGACTAATATTTTTTTATACTTTTGTCAGGTATTAATGATTAAATATTTCAAAATGCAATTCAAAAAGTAAAGTAGAACCCCAAAAATGTTTTAATAATGATGACATCTAATTTGCAGACATTGCCAAAAAATGTAAACCTGATTAAAAAAGAGCTTATTTTAGAAGTAGAACTCAACGGGAAAATGAAGTTTGATTACCTTCTGAATATCATTTATCAGCAGATGGGAATTTGCTACAAAGTTCTCAGTGCAAATGTGGAGTATATGAATGGAAGCAATTTTGGGTCATTTCAGCTATACATCAATGCAACACAGGAAGAGTCTCAGCAGCTGGAGTTTTTCCTGAATAAAAATAAACTCTTGAATACCACTGTTGAATATACCTGCAGAAAGTATTCATAACTGTAAGTCCATATATAGTTTGAGGAGCGTTCAATTTATTGAGCGCTTTTTTATTCAATTATCCGAGAAAAAGATTATTTTTAATCTAAATTAAATTACAAAATTATGATCGCACTTATTATTGGTGGTGTTTTGGCTATTGTGTTGCTTTACGGAGTTTCTATCTACAATCGCTTGGTGAAACTGAGAAATCTCGTTCAGGAAGCTTGGAGCAGTATTGATGTGATGCTTAAAAAACGTCACGATCTGATTCCGAATTTGGTAGAAACGGTAAAAGGGTATGCCACTCACGAACGTGAAACTTTAGAAAACGTGACAAGAGCAAGAAACCTTGCGGTGGGTGCAGATTCTGTAGAGGCAAAAGAAGCAGCAGAGAAAAACCTGAATCAGGCAATGGTAAATTTATTTGCGGTTGCAGAGCAATATCCTGATCTTAAAGCCAATGCTAATTTTCAACAATTGCAGGCTGAGCTTAGTTCAATAGAAAACGACATCGAAAAATCAAGAAGATATTACAACGGAACAGTGAGAGAAAACAATACTTTGGTAGAATCTTTCCCAAGCAATATCATCGCCAATATGTACAAATTTGAAAAATCTAAATTCTTTGAGCTCGAAAATATCGCAGACAGAGAAGTTCCAAGCGTAAAATTTTAAGGAATGAAAAAGCTTACAGCATTTCTTTTTCTCCTTTTCTTTGCTCTTGCTTTTTCCCAGCATGCGGAAGAATCTGAGCTTACTCAGACCGCTGATGTTGAACATTCTTTGGGGATTGAAAGAATTATAAATTTTCATGCGGATATTGATGTCGATAAAAATTCAGGATTAAAGATTACCGAGAAAATAAAAGTTCACAGTCTCGGGCAGCAAATTAAACGAGGGATTTTCAGAACTCTTCCATTGGTAAGAAATCTTAATGACAAAACTCAAAAGGTAAAGTATAATGTCATTTCTGTAAAGAAGAACGGAGTAGAAGAAGACTATCATGAAGAGATCGAAGACGGTTTTCTTAAAATCTATGTAGGGAATAAAGATGTGATTTTATCTATCGGAGATTACGATTACGAAATACAATATACCACAGAAAAGCAAATCGGTTTTTTTGAAAAATATGATGAATTGTACTGGAATGTGAACGGAACTGAATGGAGTTTTCCGGTTGAAAATATTTCAGCAATGGTACATCTTCCTCAAGGCGCAGAAATTATTCAGAATTCTTGTTATAAAGGGGGGTATGGAAGTACTTCTCAGGATTGTGTGGCTAAAATTCTTTCCGGAAATTCTATTGAATGGAGTGCAAAAGATTTAGGTTCCGGTGAAGGTCTTACCATTGCAGTCGGCTTTAAAAAAGGAATTATGATTCCTCCGCCTCCGCCAACTTTTCTTGAAAAATTCGGAATTCTGATTGTGGGGATTATTATCTTTTTAGGATTATTGATTTATTATTACACCACCTGGAAAAAATATGGTGTTGATCCAGAAATGCCGACTGTTTATCCCCAGTTTAATTCTCCGGATAATCTTTCTCCAGCTTCTTTAGGATTTATCAGCAGCGAAACTTTTAAAAATAAATATCTTACGGCAGCTTTGGTCAATTTGGCGGTAAAAGGATATGTTCAGATCATTGAAAGTGAAGATTCAGGAGTTTTTGGTTTGTTTAAATCGAAAAAATTTACAGTTAAAAAACTGAAGAATCAGAATCATAATCTTCCAAAAGAAGAAATCAGTTTGATGAACAGTTTATTTACAGGCGGTATGGATCAGGTGGAGTTCGACGGGAAATACGATTCTAAAATCGAGCAGGCTGTTCGCAGTTTTGAATCTGCATTGAAATTCCAGCATGATAAGCTTCTGAATGAAGGAAATAATACCAGAAAGATCTTTTTACCACTTATTTTAATTACGGTTATTTATGGAATCGGATTATTGATGAGCTTTAAAATATTTCCGGAAATAGAAAAAGTTTTTGTTGGCGGGGTTTTGTATGTAATTCTTTTGATTGCTTTCCTGATAACAGGATTTTTGTTTAAACGGTATTCGGTTTTATTTAAAATTTTCCTAATTATTCCAGCGGTGCTTCTCATTTCGTTGGGCGGGCTCATATTTACGCACAACGATTTTACGATTAATGATAATTTTAATATCTGTTATATATTCATTGTTTTAGGATTTACTTCGTTAATCATTTATCAGTTCCTGATCAGAAGACCATCCGAAGAAAAACTGAGAAAAAAATCTTTGATAGCCGGTTTCAAAATGTACATGGGTGCAGCCGAAAATCAACAGATTAAATTTCATAATCCACCGGAAATGACACCACAGTCTTTCGAGAAATTGTTGCCTTTTGCAATGGTTTTGGGTGTTGATGAAATTTGGGGTAAAAAATTCGACGATTTACTCAAAAAAATGTCTGTTACCGATTATCAGTCAAATTGGTATGTAGGTTCTACAATGAATCATTATGCAATGGCAAGTGTGCTTAATTCGAGTTTAACACAATCCATTCAGTCTTCAGCTACACAACCCTCAAGTTCGGGAAGCAGTTCGGGTTCCGGATCTGGCGGCGGCGGATTTTCCGGCGGTGGCGGCGGAGGCGGCGGCGGAGGCGGCTGGTAAAATTTTAATGATGAAAAATTTTATACATATCATTGCTCTTTTTTTCTGCATTTTTGTTTTTGCACAGGATGTAACTGTAGCATTGCCTGTAGAATCGGAAGATTGTATAAAAAATACTCAGGAAGATGTTCAGCGCGAAAGAATTGTATCTTTCAGTTCGGATATTCATATTGCTGAAAATACTCATGTTACCGTAACAGAGACGATTAAAGTGTATGCTTCCGGCTATGAAATTAAAAGGGGGATTTTTCGTGCTTTACCTTTGACGAGAAATATCAATGGTGGAAAAGTACCCATAACTTATGAAATTATTTCTGTTGAAAAAGATGGTACAGCAGAATCATATCATAAAGAAACTCAAAATGGTGTTTTTAATCTTTATATTGGTAATAAAGATGTTGAGCTGAGTCAAGGTTTTTATACCTATAAAATTGTATATAAAACGCAGGATCAGATTGGTCACTTTAAAGGATATGATGAATTTTACTGGAACGTCAACGGAACGGACTGGTCATTTCCTGTCGAAGATATTCAGGCAACAATTCATTTGCCAAAAGGTGCAGATATTCTCCAGAATTCATGCTACACCGGAATTCATGGAAGTACGGAACGCAATTGTACCAGTGAGAAATTATCTTTAACGGAAATTATTTTTAAAGCTAAAAATTTAGAACCTAAAGAAAATCTAACGGTTGCAGTTGGTTTTAAAGCGGGTGTTTTAAAAGAACCGTCTGCTTTTAATAAATGGTTAAGGAAAAACAAAACAAGCCTACCAATATTTGCCATAAGTCTTTTGTTGCTGTTGTTTTATTATTACAGCTGGAATAAAAATGGAAGAGACCCGGAAAAACCTACGGTTGTCCCGCAATATAATCCTCCGGGAAATCTATCTCCGGCAGCTTTAGGATATATTGATAAAGCGAAATTTGAACTTTCTCATGTAACTGCAAGTCTGATTGATTTGGCGATAAAAGGTTTTGTGGATATTGATGAGGTTAAAACTGAAAAACGACTTTTAGGGTTTTCAAAGATTTTCGACTTAAAAATCCTCGATAGAGACAGTGATTCTTTACCTGAAGATCAAAGCATATTGTTGAAAAAAATGTTTGGAAAAAACAAGAAAGTTTCAATAGCAGGAAATTACAGCCCGAGATTGAAAAAGGCAATCAGTGATTCTGAGGAAAATATTGCTGCGAAAAATGCGGTTTATGTTGAAACGGTTTCTAATGCTAAAACGGTTTATAAAGGGTTGAAAATTATTTTGTTGACTTTCTTTGTTTTACTTACTATCAGCGCTTTGGTAACCACAAGTTTTAAAGCTCTTATTATGGCTGTACCATTGGTTTTGTTTAATGGTTTGTTTGTGGCATTGCTGGTCTTTCTTTGGAAAGACAAGAGTAAGAAGCTTTTTTGGGGGATATTGGTTTTTACGGCTCCCTTTTTTATCCCCATATTTATGATAGCATTTTCTGTATCAGATGATGTTTCATATTTTGAATCAAACTGTTATAAATTTTTGATTTTTGGAGTTATTTCTCTTCTTCCATTTCGGTATTTTATGCGAAAACCCAGCGTTGAACGATTGGATATGAAAGCTCAGATTGACGGTTTCAAAATGTATCTTGGGACTGCAGAAGAAAATCAGCTTCAGTTTCATAATCCACCTGAAATGACGACCGATCTGTATGAAAAATTTCTTCCTTATGCTATTGTCTTTGACGTAGATGGGATTTGGGGAAAGAAAATGCGAAACAAACTAAAAGAAACTCTAGATGCTGAAGATCCTGAGATGATACAGATTCATCAGTTTAATTATAGTTTTGCAACATCCTTTTCGCAGAGTTTGGCGGCAACATCAGTGGAGCCTCCGAGAAGCTTTAGCTCAGGTTCATCATCGTCATCATCCGGTTCATCTTCTTCCTCAAGGTCTTCAAGCAGCTCTTCCTATTCGGGAGGTTCGAGTTCCAGCGGTTCTTCCGGTAGTGGTTCATCCGGCGGCGGTGGAGGCGGAGGCGGCGGAGGCGGCTGGTAAAAATTCCACAAAAAATAATTTACTTAATTGAATAAAAACAAAAGCGTTCAGAAAAAATCTGAACGCTTTTTATATTTTCTAGTAAAAAGTAATTTCGCTAATTGCTAATTGCTAATTGCTAATTGCTAATTGCTAATTATTAAATTCTCTCAATATCTGCTCCAATCGCTTTCAATCTTCCGTCGATATTTTCGTAACCACGATCGATTTGTTCGATGTTATGGATAATTGATTTTCCTTCTGCAGAAAGTGCTGCAATAAGGAGCGCATTGCCGGCTCTGATGTCCGGAGAAACCATTGTTGTTCCACGGAGAGGCGCTTCCTGATTCAAACCGATAACGGTTGCTCTGTGCGGATCACAAAGAATGATCTGAGCTCCCATGTCAATTAATTTATCAACAAAAAATAATCTCGATTCAAACATTTTTTGGTGTACCAAAAGACTGCCTTTTGCCTGAGTTGCTACCACTAAAATAATCGAAAGCAAATCTGGTGTAAAACCCGGCCAAGGCGCATCTGAAACGGTAAGTATAGAACCGTCGATAAATTTCTGAATTTTATAATGCTCCTGAGAAGGGATGTAAATGTCATCACCGCTTTGCTCAAGCTGAATTCCCAATTTTCTGAATGTATTTGGAATAACGCCTAATTGATTCCAGTTTACATTTTTGATGGTGATTTCAGATTTTGTCATCGCTGCAAGACCAATCCAAGAGCCGATTTCTACCATATCAGGAAGCATGGTGTGCTCTGTTCCTCTTAAATGAGTTACTCCTTCGATTGTCAATAAATTTGATCCAATACCGGAAATATTAGCACCCATTCTGTTCAGCATTTTGCACAATTGCTGAAGGTAAGGCTCACACGCTGCATTATAAATTCTGGTTTTTCCTTTTGCTAAAGCAGCCGCCATCACAATGTTTGCTGTTCCTGTTACAGAAGCTTCTTCCAGAAGGATGAATTTTCCGTTCAGTTCTTTAGCAGTTAATGAATAAAAATATTCTTCTTCATCATAATGAAATTCTGCTCCAAGCTCCACCAATCCCTGAAAATGAGTGTCTAATCTCCTTCTTCCGATTTTGTCACCTCCCGGAGTCGGCATATAGGCTTCACCGTAACGGGCCAACATTGGTCCCATCAACATAATTGAGCCTCTCAGTTTAGCACCGTCTTTTTTAAACTCGTTAGATTTAATATAATCGAAATTAACATTGTCTGCTTTAAACGTGAAATCGCCATGACCATTTTTAGTCACTTTCACCCCAAAGTCACCCAATATTTCGATAAGTCTGTTTACATCGTGGATGTCGGGAATATTTTTAATTCTTACTTCCTCATCGGTAAGCAAAACTGCACACAAAATCTGGAGCGCTTCATTTTTTGCTCCTTGTGGTGTAATTTCACCTTGCAATCTTTTTCCTCCTCTTATTTGAAATGTTCCACTCATTACCTTCTGTTCTTATGATTATTGTTATTAAATCTCCTTTTTGCGGATTGGTTTTTGTTATTTGTGTTCTTATTGTTGTTATTCCTGTTGGTATTGTTAGCGTAGTAAATTTTACTTTTCTCTAAGCTTTCGATACCGGTAAGGTCTAATCTGTTTTCTGAAAGTTCTTTCAAATGACGGAAAATCACATCATCTGTAACATGCTCTTTATTATAAACATTATAAGACTTCTTCATATTGTTGGCAATCACCTCAATCAGGGCTTCTTTTTCGTCACCCGGTTCAAGTTCGATTGCTTTTTCGATGAGTTGAAGAATGCTTTTTCCGTAGAATTTAAAGTCACCCTGAAGTTTAGGATACTCCATTCTTTTAGGTTTTTCCTGAAGTTGTTCTTGGGTAGGAAAAGGGTAGGGAGAATCTACATCCAAATCATAGTTTGCTAAAATAAATAGATGATCCCAAAGTTTATGTTTATAATTTTCTTCGTCGCGTAATTGCGGGTTTCGCTGCCCCATAAAATCAATAATAGCCATTGCCATCTCGTTTCTTTCTTCCTTGTCTGAAACTTCTTTGCAACGTTCAACCAACTGTTGTATGATTCTGCCATATTCCGGCATATTGAGCTGAGTTTTTTGGGTGTTGTATTCCATAGTCTGCAAATATATGGATTAATAAAAAATATGTTTTGAAAAACTTAATTCTTTATAAAAAATTAATAAAAAATTTTAAACTTATTGGATAAAAAGCCTTTCATATCGAGTAAGGTCAAACTTCTATAAATTTTTTCCTTTGGTGAGGTGTCGGCAAATAACATTTCTGATTGGCAAGCTTCATTCTGTTCTTTGAAACGATATCGTATAATTTATCACTAAGAAATCCCGGGATAAATTTTCCTATAGCTGAAAGTTTGAAAACACCACCCAGTAAATTGGCAATCTGCAGAACGGCTTTTGATTTTATCAGATAATATTGGTTCGGTTTCCAAAGGTACATCGTGTTGAAAACTTTTGTTTCCAGGCTTCTTTCCGACAAAAATTTTTGTCCGAAATCTGATTGTAAAGAAGCAAACATGAATTGGTCTTTTTTATCTCTTTCAAGAATCCATTGTACCCAGAAATTACAGACGCCACATTCGCCGTCAAAAAATACAATATGCTTTTGTTCCCAGTTCGCCTGCATAATCTTTAGTTTAGTTAATTCATTTTAAACTTCGTTTCCTCAATCTCTTTTTTGAAATACTTAATCAAATCCTGTCTTTGAGCATCGGTCAGTTTGGCATCCTGATGTCCTAAATAATAAGATTCCAGCGGCATTTCATGTTTTTCAAGCATTTCTACACATTCTTCCATTTTATGAATCTGTCTTTTGGGTTCGTATGTTGCAAAAATAGAAAAGTTCAGGTGACTTCTTCCTTCGTTAATATGATTTTTCAACCACCATGAAGCCGGAGCAATACTTGAATACCAAGGGTATTGCGTTTCATTAGAATGACAATCATAACAAGACGTTCGGATTGTATTGGCAATTTCAGGCTGTATATTTTTAATACTGATAAAATCCATTCCTTTATCAACAGGAGGATTTGTTTTATCAATCGGGAAAAACTGAATGATCACAAAAGCAACCAGAATAATAACGAGTATTTTTTTCATAAATGTGGGATTTACAAAGATTTAATGTTTAAAACAAATCAAATGCCTAAAGATTAAATATAATAAATTTTATCAACTATTAGATTGTAAAAGAGAGATTTATAATTTCATTTTTCCTTGCTAAATAATAAAGGCTTATCTTTGCAAAAAATTGGGCTCCAAAAGTTGGAGAAACCCATTAATAATTAAATTATTAAACATTTTTATGTCGAATATTGTCGCAATCGTTGGGCGTCCCAACGTAGGAAAATCCACGTTATTTAATCGTTTATTAGAAAGGAGAGAAGCTATTGTAGACTCTACTGCAGGGGTAACCAGAGACCGTCACTACGGAAAATCTGACTGGACCGGAGTAGACTTTACCGTAATTGATACCGGAGGTTATGATGTAAATAACGATGACGTTTTTCAGGGAGAAATCTCAAAACAGGTTCAGCTGGCAATTGATGAAGCTACATCGATCATTTTTATGGTGAATGTAGAAGAAGGTCTTACCGATACTGATTATGAAATTCATGAGATGTTGAGAAGATCAAACAAACCTGTATATATTGTCGTAAATAAAGTAGATTCTTCGAAAGAAGAACTTGCCGCTACAGAATTTTATCAGTTAGGAATCGAGAAATATTACACACTTTCTTCCGCAACAGGTTCCGGAACAGGAGATTTGTTGGATGATGTAGTAAAAGATTTCCCTACCACCGATTATAAAGATCCGTTTGAAGGATTGCCAAAAATTACTATTGCAGGTCGCCCAAATGTAGGGAAATCTACAATGACTAATGCATTGCTTGATGTTGAGAGAAACATCGTAACAGATGTTGCAGGAACAACAAGAGACAGTATTCAGACGTTGTATAATAAATTCGGATATGAGTTTGTGTTGGTAGATACAGCCGGAATGAGAAGAAAATCTAAAGTAAATGAAGATTTGGAATTCTATTCTGTGATGCGTTCTATCCGTTCTATCGAGTATTCTGATGTGGTCATTATCATGGTTGATGCAACTTTAGGTTGGGAATCTCAGGATATGAATATTTTCGGATTGGCTCAGAAAAACAGAAAAGGAATTGTAATTGTTGTTAATAAATGGGATTTGGTAGAAGACAAAACTACCAATACGGTAAGAGATTTCGAAAAATCGATCAGAGATAAAATCGGACAATTCAGTGATATTCCAATTTTGTTTGTTTCAGCGTTGACAAAGCAGAGAATTCTGAAGGCTGTTGAAATGGCAATGACTGTTTACGAAGACCGTAAAAAGAAAATCAAGACTTCAAAATTGAACGAAGTAATGCTTCCTATTTTTGAAGCGACTCCACCTCCTGCAAACAAAGGGAAATACATTAAAATCAAATATTGCGTACAGCTTCCGACACCGTCACCACAGTTTGTATTCTTCTGTAACCTGCCGCAGTACGTGAAAGAACCATATAAGAGATTTACTGAAAACCAACTGAGAAAGGAATTCGGATTTACCGGAGTTCCGATTGAAGTATATTTCAGACAGAAATAATTAATTTGAAAATTTGGAAATGAGTTAATTTGAAAATTAATTTCATTATTTTGTATGAAATAAAACTCATTATCTCATTTTCAAATTTTTAAACTTTCAAATTAAAACTATGACAGTAGTCCTTTCAGAACAATTTTCTTTAGTAAACTCTTGGATTAACGAATTGAGGAATGTCGATGTTCAGCACGACCGAATGAGATTCCGTAGAAATATGGAAAGAATTGGGGAAATCGCAGCATTCGAAATCAGTAAAGGTTTAGAATTGAAAGAAATTGAAATTCAGACTCCTTTAGATAAAATCAGAGTGAAAGAAATTGCAGTTCAGCCTGTCATTACAACGATTTTGAGAGCCGGAGTTCCTTTGTTTGAAGGAATTTTAAATTATTTTGATCAGGCAGACTGCGGTTTTGTTGCTGCGTATAGAAAACACGATGCTAATGACTATTTCTCGATTAAACAGGATTATTTAACGTGTCCGAATATCGAAGGAAGACCGTTAATTGTAGGTGACCCGATGTTAGCAACCGGAGCATCATTAATTGAAGCCATCAAAGATTTATTAACCAACGGAAATCCAAGTCAGCTTCATATTGTTGCAGCTATTGCTTCAAGGCAAGGTGTTGAAACCATTGAAAAAGCTTATCCCAATGCCAAAATCTGGGTAGGAGCCATTGATGAAAACTTAACCTCAAAAGGATACATCACTCCGGGATTAGGAGATGCCGGAGATTTAAGTTATGGTGAAAAACTACAGAGATAGAATCTTAATATTCTTTTCTGAAAATATAATATCCCGCTTCTGACGGATGATCCTGAACATAGTCTTCAGGATTTTCTTTTTTGATTAAACTATAAATCAATAAATCTCCCGCAGCCGCACTCGAAAAGAAAATACCAAAAGCGAGAAGCGCAATGTTTCCAATAGCTAAGCTGATAATTGCGGGGATAATTCCTAAAAGAATAAAAGGCGCTAATAATGCCACAATATAATTTTTGATTTTCAAAGGTTCTTTACAATGGCAATAAGGTGTAATCATTTTCCATAGAATACCAAATTTTATCGATTTGAACCCTTTACTTGCGTAGATTGCGAAAAATATTCCGTGAATAAGTTCATGAATAATAATTCCTAAAATGATAACAATCAAAGGCAAGAATGCGAAAGAAATATTTTCTCCGATGGACTTCAGAGAAATATTAAATCCCCAGATAAAATAATATGGAACGCTAAAGACAACAGCAAATACTAATAAATATAAAAGTGAAATTCCATTCGCTTTAGCTAAATCAATAATCTTTTCTTCTTTACAGTAGTCTTCAAAATTCATTGTTTTTCTTGTATTGGTATCCTTTAAAATGAAAAAGTTACAGTTTTAAAAATTTAAATCCTTTTTTTGAGATTTAAAAATTTATGATTTATTTCGAAACTACTCAGCTTCCAACTTCCTACATTATTCATCCATCGCCATAACCAAAACACTCACTTTGTTGTTTCCTGCCTTTAGAATTTCCCAGGCAACAGTCGATAAAGTATTTCCCGTTGTAAAAACGTCATCAATCAGTAAAATATGTTTACCTGAAATTTTCTGTGTGATTGAAAATATATTTTCAGTTTCGACACGATGTTTTTTATCTTTCAGAGCCTGAGCTTTTGAGTAATGATTTCTTTTGATTAAATCATGGCTAAAAGGAATTTTATAAAAGTTAGATAAAGTTTCAGTAAACAAATGAAGTTGATTATAACCTCTTTCTTTTAATTTTTTCGGATGCAGCGGCACGGAAACCAAAAAGTCGGGTTTTTCATTTTTAAAATCTAATCGTTCTGTTGTCCAATCAGCTAAAATTTTTCCGACATTTTCCCGACTTTTATATTTTAATTCGTGAATGATTTTTCGGCTTAAATTTTCCTTTTCAAACTGCATTAACGCAAAAGCATTTTCAATCGGAAAAAGCAATTTACACTTTTCCTTAACAAAATTATTTTCAAAATAATCGTAATGCGTAAAGTGAATTTGTTCAAAACAAAGATTGCAAACCAACAAGTTGGCTTCAATAATGCGATTGCAATGAATGCAACGATTAGGAAAGAAAATATCTAAAATCATTTGTGTGTTTTATGTAACTAATTTAATCAAAAATATCTAAAGAAGTTTGTTCAGATGGAAAATCTTATCTTTGAATATGAGTTTAGTTTTCGAAAAACAAATACAGGTAACACAAGAGCATATTGACGGAAACAATCACGTCAATAATGTTCAGTATGTAAAATGGGTGGAAGAAATTGCAGGAGAACACTGGGATTTCGTAAAGCATACAACCGATTTTCCAGATGATATTTGGATGCTTCTCGATCATCATATTCAGTACAAAAAGCAGGTTTATTTAAATGATGTCATTACGGTGAAAACTTATCCAAAAGCTCCAGAAGGAATCCGCCAACCCAGAAAAGTTGAGTTTTATTGCAATGATATTTTGGTAGTAGATTCTTTAACGCTCTGGGTTTTTATTGATAAAGAAACTCAGAAAATTAAAAGGCTGGAAAGTGATTGGCTGGATAAACTTTAATTATTTATTTAAAATTTCCAAAAGCATATTAAATTTCGATTCATCAATCGAACTTGTGATTTCTTCAATATTTCCACTTTTATCAAGAATAAAAGACATGGGATTTCTTACCAAGGTAAAATACGATTGCAGTTCTTGCGAAGAATCGGTAATATGCTGAAAATTAAAATTTTTCTTTACTAAAAAACGGGTTACCTTTTCTTTACTGTCGTGAGTAATTGCAATGAAATTTACTTTTTCACCAAATGTTTCTTTTAGTTTATTGAGATAAGGAAGTTCTTCAATACAAGGTTCGCAACTTGTTGACCAAAAATTAATAAATGTCAGCTTATCCTGTAAATGATTGGTTCTGAAATTTTTTCCGTCCTGATTTTTATAATGTTCAATCGGGAAATGTGTTCCTATTTTATTTTCAAGAGAAGGATGTGTCGGGAAAATTCTTTGCTGAGCATTCATAAAGCAGCTCAGTATTGCCAAAAATAAGGTTATTGTTTTCATAATCAATTAACGAGAAATTTAAACGAATATTTTAAAAGTTGATGTTGCGGAACTTTTTAATGAAACAAACCAAATTCCTTATCTTTGCACCATGATACGTATTACAAAAATTTTTACATTCGAAACCGCTCACGTTTTATACAATTACGACGGAAAATGTAAAAATATGCATGGGCATTCCTACAAACTTTTCGTTACGGTAAAAGGGAAACCTGTAAATGATCTTGAAAATCCCAAAAACGGAATGGTGGTAGATTTCGGCGATATAAAAAGTATTGTGAAATCTGAAATTGTTGATGTCTGGGATCATGCAGTGCTGATTAACGGATTGTCTCCACACAGACAATTGGGTGAAGATCTTGAAGAGAAAGGTCATAAAGTGATTTATTGCACCTTTCAGCCAACCTGCGAAAATATGTTGTACGCCATTGCTGCAAAAATAAAGTCGAAGCTTCCCGAAGGAATTTCTTTAGCCTATCTTAAACTTCACGAAACCGAAAACTCGTACGGAGAATGGTTTGCGGAAGATAATCAGTAATTTATTCAATAAAGTTCAGAGCGGTGTTAAAAACAACCATCAATTTACAGCCCGGAAAAAAAGTATATTTTGCTTCAGATCAGCATTTTGGTTCTCCGAATCCGAAAGACAGCAAGCTGCGTGAAGCGAAATTTATCCGTTGGATGAATGAGATTAAAAATGACGCGCAGGTTCTGTTTTTGATGGGTGATTTATTTGATTTCTGGCACGAGTGGAATCACGTTATTCCAAAAGGATATGTGCGTGTTCTTGGTAAAATTGCTGAATTAAAAGATCATGGGATTCAGATTTATTTCTTTGTCGGAAATCATGATTTATGGATGAAAGATTATCTGGAAGAAGAAATCGGCTGCACTGTTTTTTATAAAAAACAATATTTTGAAATTTCAGGAAAGCAATTTTTGCTGGCTCACGGAGACGGATTGGGTCCCGGAGATAAAGGTTACAAAAGAATGAAAAAAGTCTTTACAAACCCAATTGCGCAATGGTTTTTCAAATGGCTTCATCCTGATATTGCGATGAGAATAGCATTGTATATGTCCCAGAAAAACAAACTGATTTCGGGCGATGAAGACAAAGCCTTTTTGGGAGAAGATAAAGAATTTCTGATTATTTATTCTAAAAAGAAGCTCCAAACCCAGGATATCGATTATTTTATTTATGGACACAGGCATTTGCCAATGGTTTTAGATTTAGGGAAAAATTCGAAATACATCAATTTAGGAGACTGGATTTCTTATTTTACCTATGGCGTTTTTGAACGCGATTTTGAATTGAAAAAGTTTGATCATTAAATAAAAAAATTACCTCAATTTTTTGAGGTAATTCATGAATAAAGGTTCTACACTCTTTATTACTAATCCATATTCCGATTTTCTTGTTGCAAAAACTCGACCAAAACTAAATTTTTTGTGTAAATTATTTGTAATATTAGTAAGCTGGAATTGTAAAAGATTCATTTTGAATCAATAAGCTTGAAATTTAATCTGAGAATAAATTGAAAAATATTTTTAACATAAAGACCGAAGAAGATTTTTTGAGAGCCTGTCTCGAAACTTTTCGATTTCAATATGAAAATGTTGAGATTTACAGAAAGTTTGTGGATTACCTGAATATTGATCCACAAAATGTAAATGAATTGGCAAAAATTCCCTTTTTGCCGATTGAAATGTTTAAAAATCATCAGATTTTAAATAAAAATATTTCTACACAATTGTACTTTCAGAGTTCCGGGACTACGCAGATGAATTTGTCTAAACATTTTATTGCAGACGAAAATATTTATAAGGAAAGTATTTACAAAAGTTTCGAACAGTTTATCGGAAAGCCTGAAGATTTTATTTTCTTAGGGCTGCTGCCAAGTTATCTCGAAAAGCAGAATTCATCGCTTATCTACATGGTGGATTATTTAATGAAAAAATCAGATAAGCCTGAAAACGGATATTTTCTCTACAATCACGAAGATCTGTTCAAGCTTTTGAATGATCTAAAAGACAAAAAGGTGATTTTATTCGGAGTTTCTTTTGCGCTTTTAGATTTCTTAGATTACTGCAACTCAAACTCTCAAACCCTCAAACTCTCCGACACTTTAACTGTCATAGAAACCGGTGGAATGAAAGGCCGAAAAGAAGAGATGACCAAAGATGAACTGCTTAAAATCTTACAGGAAGGCTTTAAAACCGATAAAATTTATTCTGAATATTCGATGACTGAATTACTTTCTCAAGCGTATTCTTTGGGTGAAAATATTTACCGGTGTCCGAACTGGATGAGAATTTTGGTAAGAAATGCTGAAGATCCTTTTAATTACGAAAAAGAGGGTAGAACGGGAGCAATTAACATCATTGATCTGGCAAATATTCATTCGTGTTCATTTATTGCAACGCAGGATCTGGGGAAGACAATTGGTGATAAATTTCAGGTTTTGGGAAGAATTGATCATTCTGATATTCGTGGGTGTAGCCTTTTGGTTAGTTAGTTTATATATGGATTTCTTTGTCTTGCTGAGTGAAACGCCCTTGCGGACGAAAATATTCACAACAATTTTAGAAAAATCTTAGCAGACTTTGCGTTAAAAATATATTTTGTTTTAGAAAATCATGTTAAAAATAGAAGAACTTGTTCATGCATACATTCATTCTCAATGTGATTTTGAGAAAGAAATTGTGTTGACCAATCACTTTCAGGCAGATTGGGAAGCTGATATTTTGATTATTAATGCGGAAGGTTTCAGTCATGAAATTGAAATCAAGCTTTCAAAAAGCGATTTTAAAAATGATTTTAAAAAGTCTTATATCAATGCCTCTACTGGAGAGAAATTTCTGAAACACGACAAAATTTGCTGTGGTGATTATATTTGTAATTCTTTCAGTTTTCTTTTTCCAATGGGAATGATTGAACATTCTGTAATTCCCGAACATTGCGGAATTATAGAGTTTTATCATAATGTAGATTCCTGGGAAACTGAGTTTTATTTAATCAGGAAACCTAAAACCATTCATGAAGATTCTTACTGGAAATTAGCAGATAAAGATCTGTTCATCAGAAAAATGGCGCTGAACTTATTACAGCGGAAAATGGAAATCAAAGGAAAACATGAAGAGCTGATCTTTAAGAATCCTTTTGACATTAAGAAAACAAAATAAAAATCCCATCAACAGACGGGATTTTATCATATATATTCTAAAAAGGAATTTTATTCAGCAACAGCTTCAGAATTATTCTGCAATAAAAATTTGTAGATCAAACCGCCTACAATTCCACCTAAAATCGGAGCTACACAGAATAGCCAAAGTTGAGAAATGGCATTTCCACCAACGAAAACAGCCTGAGAAAGTGATCTTGCAGGATTTACAGACGTATTGGTAATCGGGATTGAAATCAAGTGAATCAATGTTAGAGCAAGACCAATTGCAATTCCTGCGAATTTTCCGTTGGCAAATTTGTCAGTGGCTCCCATGATGATGATCAGGAAGAAAGCAGTTAATAAAAATTCTGTTAAGAATGCTGCCCCCATAGAATATCCTTTTCCAAAATAAACGGCATCACCGTAAAAGTTGGTGGCAAAAGCTCCCGGTCCCGAAAAATCCGGTGTTCCGGAGCCTGAAAGAATATAGTATAAAGCTCCTGCAGCTGCAACAGCTCCTACGCATTGTGATACGATATACGGAACAAGCTCCTTTGCTGAAAATCTTCCACCGGCTAATAAACCGAAAGAAACAGCTGGATTAAAATGTCCACCTGAAATATGCCCGACTGCATAGGCCATAGTAAGAACAGTAAGACCAAAAGCCAGCGCAACTCCGATTAAAAGAATCCCAAGCTGCCCATTGGAAGAGGGAGCGATTTGTGAAGCAAATATTGCACTGCCACAGCCGCCGAAAACAAGCCAGAATGTGCCGAAAAATTCAGCAAAAAGTTTTTTTATCATAATGTTTATTTTAAAATGTATCTCAAATTTAAAATTAATATCTTAAATTAAGGTGATAATTTTTAAATATATTTAATTCTTGTGGGGTTATTATTTGTGAATTTAATAATATGGTACCTTGATTTATTGATAATAAATTTAGTATAAACACATATTATAGTTGAATTTTATAACATAAATGATTATTTTTAGTTTATAAATTTTTAAAGTCTCTTTAATGAAAAAGTTTCTGTTGATAATTCCGGTTATTTTCTCTCACTCTTTTCACGGTCAGAAGTCTGCAAAATCTTCGTCTTGCTATGATCTTACAGAGGTTTTAAAAGTTGAGCCAACACCGCTCTACAAGCCTCATCTTGATGCTTCAAAAAGTTTTAATGTGAAAATCCTGAAAACTACAGGTACCGTACAGAAATATATTAATAGTGGGAAATTTCATTCGGTTAACAAAAAAGGAAAAGGGTACAAAGTGCAGAAACTTGATTATAGCAGAGCATGGCTTGTCTCAAAAGCGTACCTGAATTTAGAAAGAATTGGCTCCCGGTTCAGTAAAAATACGGGTGGTGCTTACTTTACAGTTACTTCCATTACCCGTACTCTTGAAGATCAGTGTAAATTAAGAAAAGTTAATTCTAATGCAAGCCTGGGAATCAGTTCCCATAATTACGGAAATTCTTTTGATATTTCTTATGTAAGATTCAATGGGATTCACAGACCAAATCCCAAACTGGAACTAGCTTTAGAGAAGGTTCTTAAATATTATTACGATGCAGGACGTATTTATTATATTAAAGAAAAGCAGCAGAGTTGTTTTCATGTGACGGTGAGAAATTATTAAATTATTTTTATTTATTCACCGTATGTTTGCCCAGCTTGAGGGGATTCAATAAATTTATAGCGTAAACTTAAAAAAACTTTTATAATGCAAAACTTAAACAGGGAGCAGTACACTACAGCGGTACAAGGATGGATCTATGCAAAGACTGATCCCAGAAGATTGAGCGAACTTTTTCCTGAAAACTATATTTTCAATTTTACACCAGAGCAGGTAGACTGGCTTAGAAAAAACAATGCAAATAAAGAATTCTGTGCTGAAGTAGGTGTAATGGAAGGAAAATTAACAGTAATGCTTTGTCCGCTTGATGAAAAAGGTAACAAGATGGAAGTGGGCGAGGTCCCTTTTTCTGTTTTTGAACCTTTAAACGAAGATTTGAAACTGACGGAAATTCAAACTTACACCGTGGTGAAAAATGCAGTATTGTCGAAAGAAATGCGTAAAATTGACAATGATTCTGATACATTTTTTCCTTTGGCAGGCAAGCCAATCATGGAGCAGGATATAGCGATTGACTGTATTGAATCTTGGCAGGAAAACGGGCAGGACTGGTTTTATGCTGAATACAAGCAAAACGGCGGAAAAAGTATTTTCAATAAATTCTATGTTCCTTTTGATAAAATCTCTAAATATGAACTGGAAGTGAGTTTTGTTTGTTCTTTCGGATTGAAATATTCTGAAATTTACCAGAAGCAGCTTCCTGCATTGATTTTTATTTCTTTTGTAAAGAATTTGGGAGGAAGTGTAGAGACGATATCTAATACCTACGACTATGCAAAACCATGTCCGCCGATCTGTAAAATACCTGATCTGGACTTTGGAGGTTAATTTTTGAGAATGGTAGAATTTTACAAAACATTTTTGTTTTTAAATTACGGATTACTTTTAATCATAGTTTTTCTTATATTTTGGAAATTTGCCATTCTGAGTAAAAAAGAAAAACAATATGCTTATTATATTGTTTTTCTTTTTATTATTGAATTTCTCAGTTTCGCATTGCCTTATATATTAGAATCTACAGATACTTCATTTTTATATCATTATTTTATTGCAGGCGAGTTTTTTCTTTTAACAGGTATTTTTATAAGAAAGCTGAATCTGAATAAAAATTTTATACTTCTGTCAGCACTTGCTTCATTAGGATTTTTATTTGTAATTTATGGCTTAAAGGTTAGCTTTAATTATGATTTGGCAAAAATATTTTCCAATATCATTATAATAGGTCTTGTTGCAATTTTTCTTATACAGCAAATTAAAAGCGCAAAAAATACAGATCGTTTTATGTTGGTTGATGCAAGCATTTTTTTCTATTATTCGGTTTCTGTGATGGTTTTTGTTGTTTTTGCACAATTTGTTAATTTGTCTACAGAAAGTGTTTATTTAATAATGGGTGTTAATAATGTTTTCTCAACTTTTCTTTATTGTTCAATTGTTTATACTTTTTTTAAATTAAAGAAGTAACCTTAAATATCAACCTGCTTATTCTGATAATTGTAATGCTTGCGATTATCGTATGTTTTATTTTGTTGGCTTACAAAACTTTTGTAGACCGTATTATCAAAGAAAAAGAATTACAGAATCTAATAGAAATCCAACATCAGAAAGCACTGGTTTTAGAAAATACAAAAGCGCAGGAAGAAGAACGAAAACGGATTGCAATTGCAGTTCATGATGATATAGGTAATAGACTTAATATTCTTTCGTTATGGCTGAATAATCTTGATATTGAAGATGCATCTGCTTCTGAAGTAATTTCAAATCAGATTTCTCAATTGATTGATAATACAAGAAGCATTTCACACTCGCTTTATCCCGTCAATCTTGAAAAATTAGGTCTAATTTTATATATTGAAGAGCTAATCACTAATTTATCGGCAAAAATCAGTATTTCATTATATCTTTCTTCTCAATATCTTAAAAAAGATTTATTTGTGGAAGTTCAGATTTATAGAATTATTCAGGAATTTACAACTAATGTGATTAAACATTCCGGTGCAAACAGGATCGATATCCTAATTAAAGAATTTGATCATTTTACGGGGATTGTTATTGCGGATAACGGACGGGGTTTTGAGTATGAAAAAGTTAAAAAAGGAATGGGTATCAAAAATATAGAATCCAGAATCAAATCGATGGGTGCGGAATTTAAATGGAAAAGTGTGATAAATAAAGGAAGCCGACTAATTTTTAAAATCAACAAACAATGAGCGAACAGATAAAAATTGCTTTGGTAGATGATGAGCAATTAATCCTTGAAGGAGTGAAAATGCTGTTGTCAAAAGAAAAAAACTTTTCAGTAACAATGATGGCAAATGACGGTAATGTTTTTCTCGAAAACCTTGAAAATATCGACAAAGAAAATTTTCCGGATATTGCCCTTGTGGATGTTCAGATGGAGCCTATGAACGGTTTTGCGCTTGTAGAAATATTGAAAAACAGATATCCCGATCTTAAAGTTATTATTCTTTCATCACATTATAAGACATCCGTTTTGGGATATATGGTGAAGTTGGGGGTTTCTGCATTTCTGCCAAAAAATTCAAGTAAAAAAACATTTATAGAGGCCATTGCTAAAGTCTACAAAAACGGAATATTTTTCACTAATGAAGATCACGAAATGCTGCTTTCTTATATGAACAATTCTTCGAAAAAGAAATCACTCTTTGATATGAATGATGATCTTTCGGAAAGAGAGCGCGAAGTGGTAAAATTAATCTGCCAGGAATTCACCAATCATGAAATTGCGGAAAAACTTTTCATCAGCCCTCGAACGGTCGAAAGCCACAGGCAGCGTGCGATTGAGAAAATAGGCGCTAAAAATACAGTAGGAATTGTAATTTACGCCATTGTCAATAATATTTATACTCCTGCTTAAAGTGTACTCCGTAGAAATACGCAATTCTTATTTGGTAATAAATACGCACCCATAATCAAATATTTACTCTTATTTTTGTATTGTTCTTTGATGGTCTCCATGAAAAACTGATGAATTGAAATTCTGCTGAATTCAGAAATTATATTCTAGGAAAACGTTTTTTTTAAATTTAGCAGTGAGCTGTCGTTTTGGGCGGCTCTTTTTATTTTACTATCATTCATTTCTTTTCCGTATTTTTGCACCCGAAAAAGATTCATATTCAATATTCACTTTTAATATTCATTTCAAATGCTTTCGGTTCAGGGTTTAGGATTGCATCATTCGGGCAATTATTTGTTTCAAAACGTAAATTTTACCATCAAAAAAGATGATAAGATTGGCTTGGTTGGTAAAAACGGAGCGGGGAAATCTACACTTTTAAAAATGCTTTCCGGAGAAATCAACTTCTACGAAGGAAATGTAGTTCCCGAAGGAAATATTACCATCGGTTTCCTGAAACAGGATCTTGATTTTGTAAAAGGAAGAACCGTTTGGGATGAAACCATGCAGGCTTTTGAGCAGATTAATGCTTGGAAAAACGAACTGGAAGAAGTCAATCATCAAATGACCGTAAGAACGGATTATGAAAGTGATTCTTATACAGATCTGATCAATAAAATGACCGAGCTTAATGATCTTCTGATGCATCATGACGCCTATAATCTGGAAGGTGACATGGAGAAAGTGCTTTTTGGTCTCGGTTTTAAAGCGGATGATTTTAAGAAAATTACCGACGAATTTTCCGGAGGCTGGAGGATGAGAATCGAATTGGCAAAGCTTCTTCTTCAGAAGAATGACATTATGCTTCTCGATGAGCCTACCAACCACTTAGATATGGAATCTATTATCTGGCTTGAAAACTTCCTGAAAGATTATCCCGGAGCAATTGTTTTGGTCAGCCACGACAAGCAGTTTATGACAGCGGTTTGTAACCGTACTTTTGATATCAACAACAAAAAAGTTGATGATTATAAAGCCAATTATTCCAAATACCTGATTATGCGTGAAGATCGCCGTGAAAAACTGATTCAGGCTAAAAAGAATCAGGATGCGGAAATCAAGCAAATGGAAGACAATATCAATAAATTCCGTGCAAGTGCAACGAAAGCTTCTTTTGCGCAGTCTTTGATCAAAAAATTAGATAAAATCGAGCGTATTGAAGTTGATAATGAAGATGTTTCTAAATTCAATATCCGTTTCGTACAGTCACAAGTTCCCGGGAAGGTTATTTTCGAAGCTGAAAATCTTGGGAAATCTTATGGTGAAAAACAGATTTTCGATGGTGTTGATTTCATCGTTCAGAGAGGTGACCGAATTGCACTTCTTGGACAAAATGGACAAGGAAAAACAACTTTAGCAAAAATTCTTGCCGGAGATATTAAAGATTATTCAGGAAGCTGGAACTTAGGGCATAATGTAAACATTGGTTATTTCGCACAAAATCAGGAGGAAGTTTTAACTCCAAATAAAACCGTTCAGGAAGAAGCGGAAGATGCTGCAACCGAAGAGACAAGACCAAGAGTAAGAGATTTATTAGGATCTTTCCTTTTTCAGGGTGAGGCGGTGAATAAAAAAACAAAAGTGCTTTCCGGAGGAGAGAGAAATAGACTGGCGCTTTGTAAACTGTTGTTACGTCCGTTCAATACGTTGATTATGGATGAGCCTACCAATCACCTTGATATTCAGTCTAAGGAAATTATTAAATTGGCGCTCCAGAAGTTTGAAGGTACGTTAATTGTCATTTCGCACGACAGAGAATTCTTACAGGGACTTTGTGATAAGATCTACGAATTCCGTGACGGTAAAATGAAAGAATTCTTAGGCGATATCAACGAATACCTTGAATTCAGACAGAAAGAATCTATCAGAGAAATTTCTGCTGAAAAAGCAAAACTCCACGGCGAGGAAGCTAAGGTTGAGGTGAAGGCTAAAAAAGTTGAAGAAAAACCAACAAACAGCAACCTGCAACCAACAACCATCGTCAGTAAAGAACAAAAAAGTATTCAAAATAAATTAAAGAAAGTAGAAGAAAAAATTTCTGAGCTTGAATTAAAAATTGAAGAATTTGAAGCTACTTTCACCAAAGAAAATCCTTCTGAAGAAACTTTAGAAAAATACAACAAAACCAAAGAAGACCTCGATCTTGCTTTGCAGGAATGGGAACATTTGGGAACACAATTAGATTAATTTCTGAATTTAAAATATTAGAAAGATGGACTTTGGTTCATCTTTTTTTGTGAGATATGTGATGTACCTAAAAGAAGTTTTCTCAATCAGAAAATCTCGTGATGAATCTTTGCTCCGTAGGAGCAATCTGTTAATAGAATGTACAATTAAAATGTTTAGAGAGCTCCGTAGGAGCGACCTGTTAAAAAATAAGTTGAAAAATTGCTCCGTAGGTGCAAAACCTTTGTAGCATAATTGACAACGATGAAATTTGAGCTCCGTAGGAGCGAAACTTTAAAATATCAATTTTTATCAATTTAAAATAATATTTTCTCTATAAATAATGTATTGTTGTTCAAATTTTAATCTTTATTGAAATCCTTTTCAATAATTTTTTATAATTTTGCGTCATGATTTTCAAGGAAAGCCGACAATTAAAAAGCTTTATCTCAAAACTGATGTTTGGGATTTACTTTTTTGCATTGTTTTCTTCAAGCTTTCACAGTCATGATTCTGCAGATGTTTTTGTAGGTTTTCACTTCAAAAAATCGGAGAATAACATTTCAAAATCTGAAGCGAAAGAAAAAGCCGGCGACTGTTTAGCCTGTCATTTCTTAGCTACAGGAAACACACTTTTACCTGAGGAATTTAGTTTCACTTTGATCAAACATACTCATGAGGTAGAGCAGATTATTACTGTACAGGAAAAAATCTGGTCACAAACTAAATTTTCTTTTCAACTTCGCGGTCCACCCGCAATTTCATAATCTATAGATTCTTTTCGGATTTTTTTGCTTTAAATTTTTCAAAGTTTGAATAATTTTAAATGCATGATGTATTTTAATTAAACTGGCTCTGTTTTTTAACTATTAAGGTTAATTTAGGAGTAAAGTTTTATTAAGAACATATAGTTTAAGCTATATCTTAAAAGCAAAGCTCAACTTAATTATTCTAAACTGCTTAAATAAATCTTAATGGTTCAAAATTGAGCGTAAAGATTTAAAATTTAATTAAAAAATCCAATTCAAAATTTTAACGAAAGTATGTTCATGTTGTTCATTTAGTGATAATGAATAATCTGAAACATACGCAATCTATCTATTTACAATGAAATTGATATATAGTGTACTGCTTATCCTTTTCGGATTTGCATTGACAAACGCACAGAAGACTTATACCGTTGAAGGAACTGTTCAGGATTTTCACGATAAAACCATGCTTGAAAATGCAGTGGTGAAAATCGGAGATTATACTGCAAAAACAGATAAAAAAGGTAAGTTTTTATTTAATAATATTCCTGCAGGAAAATATCAGCTCATTGCAAAGCATCCTCTGTGCGATGATTATACTGAAAATGTGGGAGTCGACAGAGATTTGCATTTAGCCATTACTTTAGAGCATCACATTGGCGATATCGAAACCGTTACCATTCACGGAAGTCACAAAACAAAAGGTTCTGTGATTATGAGAACACTCGATAAAACTGAAATCGAGCGAAATTCCACGGAAAATCTAGGGAATTTACTGACAAGAATTTCAGGAGTAACCGCTTTGAAAACAGGAAATAATATTTCAAAACCTGTGATTCGTGGTTTGTACGGAAGCCGTATTTCTATTCTGAATAATGGAGTGAAAATGGCAGAGCAGGAATGGGGAGTTGAGCACGCTCCGAATGTTGATGTGAACGATTTTGAACACATTGATGTTATCAAAGGTGCATCCGCATTAAAATATGGAAATGAAGGAGTAGGCGGAGTTGTCGTTTTGGAACCGGCCATTTCACCAAAGAAAGATACGATCATGGGAAGTGTGAAACTTTCAGGGATTTCTAATGGAAGGGGAGGTGAAATTGCTGTAAACGTTGCCAAAAGCTGGGAAAGCCAATGGTTTGTAAAAACGGGAGGAAGTTACAGAAAAACGGGAGATCAGTACGTTCCGCATCATACATTGCAGAATACGGGTCAGGAATTTAATTCTTTTAATTTCTCTTTCGGAAAACACAGTTTTTTACAAGGCTTTGATGTTTCGTATAGCGGAATTAATCAGGAATTTGGGATTTACAGAGGCGCACATTTATCGAGTCCTGAAGATTTTTACAATGCCGTAAATTTCGGACAACCTTTTTATCTTGATAATTTTACTTATGATATCGATAATCCGAAACAGCAAGTTGAGCATCATATCGCAAAGCTTTCTGCGTACAGACGTTTTGAAGATTTCGGAAAGCTGACTTTTCAATACAGTTTTCAGCTGAACCGTAGAAAAGAATTCGACATCAGAAGAGGAGAGTTGAGCAATCTTCCTTCAATGGATTTGAGATTGATCACCCATTCTGCAAGTCTGGTTCATTTAATTGAGCGTAGTAATTGGAGCTTAGAAAGCGGAATTTCTGCTGCTTTTCAGGATAATTTTCCCGATCCGGCTACGAAAGCAAGACGTTTGATTCCGGATTATTACCGATATGATGGTGGAGCTTTCTCTGTTTTTAAATATAAGTTTAGCTCAAAATTAAATGCTGAAGCTGCGGCAAGATATGATTTCAGCAGATATGATGCGTATAAATATTATGATTCTGATAAATGGAATGATAATTACGCAGATCAGTTTCCGGAATTCTTTGTAAGCGAATCAGGAAGCAGAATTTTAACGAGACCTATTCTTGATTATCATAATTTCTCTGCAAATGTGGGATTAGATTATAAACCGACTCAGAGTTTTGAATTTAAACTGAACTTATCCAGAGTAGACAGAAGCCCGAACGCTGCTGAATTATTTTCAGACGGACTCCATCATTCTGCAGCGGTAATGGAAGAGGGAAATTTAAATATCAAAAAAGAAACAGTTTATAATGTTAATCTTTCATTGGCAGGTCAGTTTGACGTCTTGAAAGGTCTTCATATTGAAGCTAATCCTTATTTGATGATGTCGGATAATTTTGTCAATCAGATTCCGACAAGTGTTTTGAATACAAACAGAGGGGTCTTTCCGGTTTGGGCGTATCAGCAGATTAAAGCAAGAATTTATGGTTTGGATGCAGATGCAGAACTATCCATTTTAAATAACTTAAAATGGAAATCAGGATTCAGTATTCTGAGAGGTGACGATCTCTCGAATAATGAACCGCTGATTCTAATGATGCCTGCAAAACTGAGAAATTCGGTTGAGCTTAATCTAAACAAGCCTAAAAATTTCTATGTTACCTTGGAAAACGAGAGTACATTTAAGCAAAGCCGTTTTCCGATAAGAAATTTACCGGTAACTTTTATTAAAGACGGAGAGGAAATAAATGAAATCGTTGATTTCAGTTCTACGCCTTCTGCGTTTACCTTATTCAATGCTTCTGTGGGAGCAGATTTAATCAAAAATCTGAATTTAAATTTCAGAATCAATAACATTTTTAATGTAGAGTATCGCGAATATCTGAACAGGCTCAGATATTATATGTACGAACCCGGAAGGAATTTCGTCGTGACTCTTAAATACAATTTCTAATTATTAATACTTAAAATTTAAAATTAAAATGAAAAAAATATTCAACCTAACATTAGTTTTATTCGCTGCACTTTTGGTCTTTTCATGTAGAAATGACGATGATGCTATTCCTGAGGATGTGCACGAGCATGACGAAATCGGTAAAGTAGTTCTAAAACTTACAAATAAGGCTGATGTAACTGATATTCAGACTGTCAATGTTATTTCAGGTGTCGCGGATGGTCATTTACATTTACATGCAGGTGATACGTATTTGGCTGAATTAGATTTCCAGATCAAACATGATGATCATTACCATTCTTCAGACGAGATTGAAGAAGAAAAAGATCATCATTTCATTACATTTAATCCTGCAAATGCAGATATTGTTGTCTTGAGAGCTTCAAATGATATTGTAAGAACAGACGGTCAGAAATTAGGATTGAGAACCGAATGGACAATTAATTCGACACAATCAACAGGGAAAATGAATATTAAATTAATTCATGGCCCTGCAACAGTGAATCAGAATTATCCTTCTGCAACTAATCAGCTTGGGCAAACTACAGGTGGTGAAACAGATGTTGATATTACGGTTGATGCACACTAAAATCTGATCCGGACAAATTTTTAATATTACAAAAAGGCATTATTTCGATAATGTCTTTTTTATTTTAACGTATTATAACAAAACGAATGGCTTGTTTTAATAAAAAATTCATATTTTTGCAACCTAAAATTTTAATCGATAATGAACGTTACAGCTCAAAATCATGATGATGTAAGTGCATTGCTTACAGTGACATTAGAAAAATCTGACTACAAAGATAAAGTAGAGAAGCAATTGATTAACTATGCGAAAAACGCACAGGTTCCTGGTTTCAGAAAAGGAAAAGTGCCTTTGAGTATGGTAAGAAAGCAGTATGAAGCAGGTATTGCATTTGAAGAAATCAACAAGCAGGTTTCTGATGCTTTAAACAACTATATCAACGAAAACAAATTGAGATTGGTTGGTCAGCCGGTTCCACAGCCTGTAAATGATTTTAATCATAACGCAGAGAAATTGGAAGTAGCTTTCGAAGTAGGTTTCGAGCCTGAATTCTCTATCGATCTTTCTAAATATGAAGCTGCACACTACAAAGTAGCTGCTTCTGAAAAAGAAATCAACAAGAGCATTGAAAATATGCAGAAACGTTTTGCTGAGCAAGTTCCGCAAGACAAGATCACTAAAGATTCTTATGTAGCTTTAGAAATTACTCAGGTAGTTGAAGATGCAGAAGGAGAGCACCACCACCATCCAAAGAATACTACGATTACTGCTGAAAACAAAGCGGCTTTCAAATTGGTAAAATCTTTAAAAATGGATGAATCTGTAAAAGTTTCTAAAGAAACTCTTGCTTCTGACGAAGATTTGGCTAAAGAATTAGGGTTCTCTAAAGAAGAAGTTGAGCATTTACACCACGCTGAAGTTGAGGTGAAAGTAAAAGATTTCTATTCTTTGAATCTTGCTGAACTAAACCAGGAACTTTTCGATAAAGTTTATGGCGAAGGAAACATCAAATCTGAAGAAGAATTGAAAGAAAAAGTAAAATCTGAATTGGATGAGTACTTCCAGCAGAATGCAGACGTACACTTTGTAAACAAAGTGTTGGAGCAGGTTTCTGAAAAAGAAGAAGTAAAACTTCCTGAAGCATTCTTAGTAAAATGGTTAATGTTCTCAAACCAGAACATCCAGTCTGAAGATCAGGCAAAAGAAATTCTTGAAGCTGAGAAAAACCAGTTGAAATATCAGATCATCGAAGGTAAATTGATGAGCGAGAACGAAATTCAGTTAGATTATGCTGACGTTTTGGCACAGGCTGAGCAATTGGTAAAAAATCAATTGGCAATCTACGGGATCCACCACTTAGGAGACGAAGAAGTTCAGAAATATGCAGTTGAAATGTTGAAAGACCAGGAGCAGGTAAGACAAATTTCTTCTGAAGTGGCAATGGCTAAGTTGAAAGATGTCATCCTTGAGAAAGCGACTAAAAAGGAAACTGAAATCTCTCACGACGAGTTTTTAGAAGAACTGAAGAAATAATTTATTTTTCATATAAATATTTAAACCCCTTTCAAGAAATTGAGAGGGGTTTGTTTTGATCTCACATCAGATTTAGAACATATAAAATACAGCGAATAATATTATTCAATATCAAGCAAATTATGCTAAATAAATTATCTGCGTCAACCGCTTCATCATACAAAATTTTGTAATACCCAAGACGATGTACAATGTAAAACCTTAATTTTGATATCATTAAGAAATCGTATATTTAAAATCACAAAAATGGTTATTATGAAAAAAATTCTATTTTCTATTGGTTATTTCTTACATGCATCAGTTATCCCTAAAGGAATGAGAAGCAGAAGACTGTGGCTTATTATATTGCTATTCGCACTCATGTTGCCTTCAAACTTTAAAGCGCAAGGAAGTTTTAGCATTTTGCCGGGTGTCACTAATGAAGACGCAGCCTTTCCGGGACCATATTCAAACGCTCCAAGACAATTTCAGATCCTTATCGCTCACGCACCGATCTCTTTATTTACCAACAAATACATTACCTCGATCTCCTTCAGTCTCCAGGGGTCTTATACCAATGCATGGCCACTCACTGATACGACATTCGGCAGCTATGAGATTTACCTCAGCAAAGGAGTGACCCCTCCCAATATGCAAATGAACTTTGCAGCTAATATTGTCGGGACTCAGACGATGGTAAAATCGGGAAGCCTTATGATTCCTGCAGGCTCAGTTCCTGCCGGGAACAGCAGTAATCCTTACGCTTATACGCTTGTATTCGATACACCTTATCTTTATACGGGCGGAAATTTGGTTATAGAAATACGTCATACAGGGCATAATAATCCTGTTGATATTCCTGTAAGAACAATAGATACAAATACTATGGTGAATACGACCTATTTCTCAGCATGTTGGCAGCAGGATAATGGGATTACCAAGTTTAATTTTCCTTTCATCAGAATCAATTCTGTGCAAAGTCTGGAAGGTCTGGGCGTAAAGTCTGTGACGATTGATGAAGGCTTCTCTGTCTACCCGAATCCTGTAAAAGACTACCTGTATGTAAAGGGGGACAAAGAAATTACAGAGATCAATGTATTTAACGCTGCAGGCCAGAAAATATTATCACAAAAGAATAAGGCTAATGTTCCGAAGCTGGGGACATCCTCATTGTCGAAAGGAGTTTATTTTCTGCAGATGATTGACAAAGAAGGTAATTCTACTTCTGCAAAGTTTGTAAAAGAATAGTTCTTGTAAAATATTGGGTTAAAAAAATTGAAAACCTTCGGAATGCCGAAGGTTTTTATGTGCGGAACGACTCATGTCATTCAATATGATTATCTTTATCACTTTAATTTAACAACGAAACTGAAATGCTTTTAAAAGCAGACACGGTTTCACAAAACTTTAAACAAATAAATATTTAATATGAAAAAGATCATCATTCCAATTTTCTGTGCTGTTTTGCTAAGTACCTCCGTCAATGCAACCGTACCAACCGCAACGGCTTCTGAATCGAATGTAAAAGTACAGCTTTCTCCACAACAGATCATCGATAAATATCTGGAAGCTCTTGGAGGAAAAGCAAAACTGGAATCTGTAAAATCGTCTGTAAGTGAGGATGTAATTTCTACCCAGGGAATGGAAATAAAATCTGTCACCAAGAAGATGGGGAACAAGTTCAAATCTGTACAGAATATCATGGGACAGGAAATTGTAAGTGTTTTTAACGGAGAGAAAGGTCATTCTAACCAGACCGGGACAAAAGTTGATTTTACTCCGGACAGAATTACCGAGCTGAAGAAAGGAAAAACCATCGATGCGCTTGGATTAGATGCTTCTAAATTTACTTCAGCCGTTGAAACTTTAGAGGGTAAAAGCTATAATGTTCTGGTTTCTGAAGGTGTGAAATTATATTTTGACAGTTCTACAGGCTTGCTTTACAAAACTGGAAATGCAATGAGCGGAGCTGTCATAAAAAGTTATATTACCGTTGACGGCATCAAATTTCCTGAGCAGATCGAAGCTGAAGGCGGCGGACAAAAAGTGGTTATCAAAACTACAAAAGTAGTCGTTAATTCCGGGGTAACCGATGCAGATTTCCAGTAATCATTAATAAATATACAATTAAACCGGTTTTAAACCGGTTTTTTTATTTTTAAAACTTTAACGCAAGTTTAACTAAAATAATAGTGATTAAATTTCTTGGCGTTGTGATAAATATTTAATTTTATCCCCGATAAAAGAGTTAAATAATCAAATTATATGAAAAAAATTCTATCGTCAGTTGCGGCAGTTGTTTTGATGTCGTCAATGGCATTTGCACAGAATATCCCGATGGATCCGTCTGTAAGAACAGGTACTCTTCCAAACGGAATGAAATACTACATCAAGAAAAATACATTGCCAGAGAAAAAAGTAGATTTCAGACTGGCCATCAATGCAGGCTCTATCCTTGAAGATGAAAACCAGAGAGGTCTTGCCCATTTTATGGAGCACATGAACTTCAACGGAACCAAAAACTTTCCGGATAATAAGCTTGTAGATTTCTTACAGTCGATTGGTGTAAAATTTGGGCAACACCTTAATGCTTACACAAGTTTTGACGAAACCGTTTATATGCTTCCTGTTCCTTTAGACAAACCGGAAAATCTTGACTCCGGATTAAAAGTAATGGAAGACTGGGCGTTCAACGCAACGCTTACTGATGAGCAGATCAACAAAGAAAGAGGAGTTGTATTGGAAGAGCTAAGATTAGGATTAGGAGCAGACAAAAGAATGTCTGATAAATACCTTCCTAAAATGCTTTATAAATCTCAGTACGCAAACAGATTACCGATCGGAACTAAAGAAGTTTTAGAGAATTTTAAACCTGATGTAATCAGACAGTTCCACAAAGATTGGTACAGACCGGATTTGATGGCGATTGTTGTTGTAGGAGACATTAATGTAGATGAGGTTGAGAAAAAAATCAAAACCAATTTCGGAAAATACAAAAACCCTTCTAAGCCAAGAGAAAGAAAAGTTTTTGACCTGCCAAACCACAATGAAACTTTAGTTGCTATTGAAACTGATCCGGATGCAACCAATTCTATGGTTCAGTTTATCATGAAAGATAAAGAAGCATATGCACCGGACGTTACTGTTGAGCAATACAACCAGAGTTTAGTTGAAAACCTTGCTACAACAATGTTGAACAACAGATTGAGAGAGTTGGTAAATTCCAATAATCCTCCGTTTACATTCGGTTCTGTGTATCATGGCGGAACCTACGCAAGAACGAAGGAAGCTTTCCAGGGATTTGCGATGGTAAAAGAAGGAAACCAGCTGAGCGCATTGAAGGTTCTTCTGGAAGAAACGGAGAGAGCAAAGAGATTTGGCTTTACGCAGAGTGAATTAGACAGGGCAAAATCTCAGATCATGTCTAATATGGAAAGATCTTACAACAACCGCGACAAAACAGAAAGCGACATGTTGGTAGATGAGTATGTAAGAAACTTTCTGGAGCAGGAACCGATGCCGGGAATTGCTTGGGAATATGAAGATACAAAGTCTTTCTTACCAACCGTAACTTTAGCCCAGACCAACGAGGTAATCAAAAAAATGGTGAAAGAAGACAGTAGGGTAATTGTGATTACGGGTCCTAAAAAAGACAATGTCACCATGCCTACTGAAGCTTTGGTTTTAAAAACTTTCGATGATGTAAAATTGGCTGATCTTAAACCTTACGAAGAAAAAGCAACGATTAAAAATTTAGTAAAACCATTCAAATCTGATGGTAAAATTACTAAAACTGAAACCGATGCAAAATTAGGAACTACAACATGGACTTTAAGCAACGGCGCAAAAGTTACATTCAAAAAGACCGACTTTAAAGATGACGAAATTGTTTTCTCAGCAAGAAGTTTGGGTGGAAATTCATTATTGAATGATGCTGATTACAACAAAACACAGTTTGCCTATCAGGCTCTAACGGAAGCTGGAGTTGCAGGGGCTTCAAAAGCTGATCTTACAAATTATTTGGCCGGAAAGCAGGTGATGGTAAACCCTTACATCAGCAGCACTTTAGAAGGGGTTTTTGGTAGAACAAACCAAAAAGATCTGAGCACGGCAATGGAATTAATGTATGCTTATTTTACAAGCTTAAATTACAGCCCTGAAGCATTTAATGCTTACAAAATTAAGCAGTCTGCTATGCTGGATAACTTATTGTCTAATCCGCAGACCTATTTCTCTAGTGAGCACGCTAAATTTACGAATCAGAAAAACCCAAGATTTATCGGTATTCTTCCATTGGAAAAAGATTGGGCAGCTACTGATTATAAAAAGGCTTATGATGTTTACAAAGAGAAATTTGCAAACGCCGGAAACTTCCATTTCTATTTTGTAGGAAATATTGATGAAGCTAAATTTAAAAATGAAGTTTTACAGTATATCGCAAGCTTACCGACAACAGGAAAATCAACGAATTTCAGAGATACCGGATACAGAGGAATTACAGGAGACCACACGAGAGTGTACAAAAAAGGAAAAGATCCTAAGAGTATGGTGCAGATTGTTTACTCCGGAGAGACCCCTTATAATGAAAAAGAAGCGTTGGCTCTTTCAGCTTTAGGTGAGGTGGCTACCATCAAAGTTATTGAAAAACTGAGAGAAGACGAAAGTGGAATCTACGGTGGTGGTGCAAGAGGCTACATGGGGAAAGTTCCTTACGGAAGCTATTCATTCAGCCTAAGTTTCCCTTGCGGACCTGAAAATGCTGATAAATTAACGAAAAGTGCTATCACTGAACTTCAGAAGCTTATCGACAAAGGCCCTGAACAAAAAGATCTAGATAAGTATAAAGAAGGAGAGATGAACGATTATAAAACGGACATCAAAGACAATAATTACTGGATGAATGCTTTATCTAAAAACCAATTGGACGGAAGCGATAAGTATGAGATCCTGAACTATCAGGAAAAAGTAAAAGCGCTAACTGTAAAAGATCTGCAGGATGTTGCCAAGAAATATCTTACGAAAAACAGAGTGATTGCTACTTTAATGCCTGAAGACGGATGGGAAGCTGCTGCTCCTAAAAAAGAAGCTGCCGCAGTCAAAGCGAAATAATCTTAGTCGATTACATATAATGAAAACCACCGCAGGATTTTTTCTGCGGTGGTTTGTTTTTCTGCTTTGACTGGTAGAATTCCAAATCTGATAGGATTGTCGTCCTGTCCCTTTAGAAAGTTGTCCGTTCGGAACTTAATAAATTTGAGCCAAATGGATTTTCAAAATCTCAAATTTCGAATCTCAAATTTCGAATCTCGAATTTCAAATCTCAAATAAAACTATTTGCCGTATTCCTTTTTCCACTCTTCCGCAACATCACTCAAAGTTGCATAAAAATCTTCACCATACTTCCTTGTAAGCGGAGTTTTCAGGAACTTATAAACAGGAACCTGCAATTCTTTTCCTAAAGTACAGGCATCGCTGCAGACATTCCATTCGTGATAATTTAATGCAGAAAATGTAGAATATTCTGTAATTCTGATAGGGTATAAATGACAGGAAATTGGTTTTTGCCAGTCTATTGCACCGTCTTCGTATGCTTTTTCAATTCCGCATTTTGTAATGCCTTTTTCATCAAAGGTAACGTAGGCGCATTCGGCGTTTTCCACCATTGGAGTTACGTACATTCCGTCCATCGGGTCGGTTGTCCAGGTTCCCTGTTCGTCTAAAGCTTTAATTCCGGCTTCAGTAAGGTAAGGTTTTATTTTATCGTAAATATTGTCTAAAATCACAAGCTCATCTTTGTCGAGAGGAGCTCCCACATCACCTTCCACGCAACATGCACCTTTACATTTTGTAAGGTTGCAAACAAATTCTTCGGAGAAAATATCTTCAGAAATTAATTTATCGTCTATTTGAATCATAATCTTTAATCTTAAAATAAATTGAAATGAGCTCCGGCTTTGAAAGTAATCATACTGATGATGGTGAGCCATACGCAAGCTTCCTGCATCCAGTATTTAGGCAAAAACTTAAACATCCTGCTCAGAATAATTGTTGACGGAAAAGCCAGAAGTAAAAGATATTCGTAGCTTTTATTCATATAAAGTATAATACTCACCAATTGGGCCAGTGAAAATACCAGCAGAAAAGTATATTTATATCTGCTTACCGGGCTTTTTTTATTGTAATGTTTAAAATGGTCGTAAATTGCATAAATGAGCATTAAAACGACTGGAAACAGCGGAAACAGTTCTGTATAATCAGTCATTACTTTCATTTTCCCGAAAGGGATATAGGCAGGATCCCACGAATTAAACTGTATGAAAAACATGACTGAAAAATAACTCAGCGCAATCATTGCAATCCCTAAAAGAAACCTGAAAATATTCAAACCGACTCTTTCGGAAGTGACAATCAAATGAATCAGTACGAAACACATCATCGGCCATGTCGTAGGAAGGAATATGAAATTTAATGCAACAATAGACCCTACCAAAACATACGATTTCTTTCTCAGATCTTCATCTGTACTTGTCAAAAGAAGAAGAAGGAAAGAATTGGTAAGCAGTGCAACGGCAATTCCGAGGTCAAGGTCTCCGTCGTAAAGCCCGAAAATAAAGAATGTATACAGAAATAAAGAGAGATGCGTATTGTAACTCAGCCCAATCGCATTAAAACAGAAATATCCCAAAGCAATTCCCAGAAATGTAATTCCAGCAATAATTGCTTCGTAAGTGTTGAAATTCAGAATGTTAAACAATATTACAATTAAAAGAAGAAAACCAATATAAACAGGAATTGAAAAAATATTGCTTTCTTTTGAAAGTAATCTAAACATTTTTTATAAATTTGTGCAAAGTTAATTTAAAAAAGGAAATAATGACGTCTTTCTTTCTATTCTTAAGCGGTGTTTTCAAATGGTCTTTCGGTTTTTTCGATACTTTTGGAAATGTATTAAACTGGATCTTATTCATCGTATGCTGTGCATTGTTCACATACTGGTGCTATGTATTGGTAGCAACATTGGGAGGTGATAAAGACAAAGAATATTATTCTCCGACAGAAGGAAAGCATCCTTACTACGATCCAACGATCTACAAAAAAGAAGGTTAATTAATTGGTTATATAGAAAAAGACCGGTCAAATTTTTTGATCGGTCTTTTTTATTATGCTTAAAATATTTTTAATCGTGAATCGGAAGAACCAAAACCGGAATTTTAGAGCTTTTCGTCAATCCTTTTGTTAAGCTTCCTACAAATACATCGTAAATGCCGCTTCTTCCGTGAGAGCCCATTACAATATAACTTGCATTTTTCAGGTCGGCATATTCCAAAATAATATCTTTTGCGATGCCCTGCTTTAGAATATGCTCACAATCAACATCCTGAGCCAGAATTATTTGATTGATCTTATTTAAAAGCACCAATTCTTCTCTGATTTCATTTTCTTCAACTTCCGGAAAATACTGATATCCCATATCGCCGATTGCAAAACCAATGTCGGTTGGCGCAACGTGAATCAGGCATATTTTTCCGTTTACTTCTTTGGCGAATTTTACGGCTCCGTCTACGAGCTGATCTGTTTTTTCTCCAAAATCGACGGGTAAGATAATGTTTATCATAATTTGTAATTTAAGTCTTCTTAAAGATATGAAAAAAACAGACCAATATCAAATGATATTCTACATGATTCTGACGTCTAAAACTTTTTCATTTTCAAGATAAGCTTCCAGAATATCGTTTTCAGAAACTTTCCCTACACCTTCAGGAGTTCCGGTAAAAATAAGATCGCCAACTCTCAAAGTGAAATACTGTGATACAAAAGTAATAATATCATCAATACTGAAAATCATATCTTTTGAGTTTCCATCCTGAACTTTATCCTTGTTTTTTAATAAAGAAAAATTCAGAGATTCGAGATTGTAATTCTCTTTTTTGAAGAAATTTCCCACAACAGCCGAACCGTCAAAACCTTTCGCCAGTTCCCACGGAAGACCTTTAGATTTTAAATCGCTCTGCAAATCTCTTGCTGTAAAATCGATTCCCAAACCGATTTCTTCGTAATGTTTGTGAGCGGTTTCTTTCTGAATGTATTTTCCGCCTTTTGAAATTTTTACGACTATTTCAAGCTCGTAATGTACATCGTTTGAAAATTCAGGAATGTAAAAATCGTTTCCTTTCAAAACCGCTGTATCGGGTTTCATAAAAATCACTGGTTTGTCGGGAATTGCATTTCCCAGTTCCTTTGCGTGTTCGCTGTAATTTCTTCCTATGCAGATTATTTTCATAATGTATTAGATTAATGATCACTCATTATTTATTGCTTATTACTAATTATCAGGAGCTGCTTCCCGCTTTCCGCTGTATCTTTTGTTCCGCTTTGCTCCACAAAAGGATGCCGCTGCAATCGGGGCTAGTTACGAAAAGCCAATAGTCAATTTTACTTCGTAAGTCAATTGTGAATTTTTCATTCTGTCATAACGACGAAGCAATCTCAAAATATATTCTCAATCATATAAACTTCCCGCTTCCATCATCCAGCTTCCATCTCATCCATGTTTAAACTTGTTTCCACAGTAGTAGCAAACATAGTTTTCATTCGATAAAATCGAAATCCCAAAGAAGCTTGTCGAGCTGTCATCTTTGTAAAAGTGATTTGAACCGCATTTCGGGCAAACAAAATCAAAATCAGGATTTTCAATCGTATGTTCTACCTCAAGAGCAAATTGTTCGTTTTCCTGATATTCAGTTAAAATTTTTTCGGCATTTTCAAAATCATCTTCAAAAACCTGCAGCTGTATTCCGCCAACTGCCTGTGAAAGCAACCAATCCGACTGAATCAGCTGTTCGTTGGCGATAAAACTGTTGATGCCATTTTCAGACAGAATTTGTTTGTCTCGATTGGCTTCAAGCGCTGTTTCATAGAATTTAAACTTAACTAAATTATTCATTTATATGATTTCATTTATCGCAAAAGAAGCAAAGAATGTGCTGAAAATAAAACTTTAAAAAGTTTACAAAAAAGTAAATTATCATTGACTGTTTTGTTTGCTTTTATAGAACTTTAAGATTCAATAAGTCTTTTGCTTCTTTTGCGGTTAAAAAAAACTAAAATTTACTCGAAAGCTGAATTCTTGTAAAAACTTTCTTGGTATACAAAGGAAAATCAGCATTTTGCAGCCATCCGTAATATCCTAAATCTTTCTGGAAGACTTCTTTTACAACCTGTCCTTTATATTTACCAAATGCAAAAATTTCCTGATTTTTTGCGTTGTAATGAATCATTCCTGCTAAGTCGGCAAATTTATTCTGAGTCGAAAATTCACTCAGTTCTGCAACTTCATTTGAAATGTCATCGTATTTTCCAACCTGTGCATCCAAAACTTCAAAGGTTGCCAGAACATCTGCTTCTGCAGAATGCGCATTTTCCAACGTTTTTCCGCAATAAAACTGGTAAGCTGCACTTAAGTTTCTTGGTTCTTTTTTATGGAAAATGGTCTGTGCATCAACCAATTTGAATTTATTTAAATCAAAATCAAAATCGGCACGAAGCAGTTCTTCAGCCAACAAGGGAACATCGAAACGGTTAGAATTAAAGCCGCCCAAGTCGGCGCCTGAAATCATTTCAACAATTTTAGGAGCGATTTCCTTGAAAGTCGGTGCATCTTTTACATCTTCGTCATAAATCCCGTGAATGTCGCTACATTCTTTAGGAATCGGAACACCCGGATTTACTTTCCATGTTTTGCTTTCTCTTGAAGCATCAGGATTTACTTTTAAAATGCAGATTTCAACAATTCTGTCTTTACCAACATTCGTTCCGGTTGTTTCAAGGTCGAATATGCAAAGAGGTTTATGGAGCTTTAAGTTCATTTTTTTGTAAGTTTGAATTATAAGTTATAAAATATGAGTTACTTAAATCGATTAATTTATCACTTAGAACTCAAAATTTATAACTATTTAAGTTGTTTTTGAAAGATAAGAGAAATTAAGATATAATAAATAATGACTAATGGAATTCCGACAATTTTAAATATGCATAAAATAAGAATCGAACCAATCAATAAAGCCAATTTCGGATAATTATCCTGCAGTTTCATCGATTTAAATTTCATGGCAATCATTTTGATGGGGCTGACTAAAAGCCAAGATGAAATTGCCGTTAAAATCAATAAGTAACTTTCATTTTCAAATAAAAAACTGAAAGCAGAAGCTTCTTTATGCGCTACATATAAGCCAAAAATCAAGATGGTATTTGAAGGGGTGTTTAAACCTTTAAAATAATATTTCTGATCCTCATCCAGATTAAAAATTGCCAATCTTAAACAAGAAAAAAGCGTAATAATAAATCCAAAATAAGAAATCCAACGCTGTTCGTTGAGAAGTAAATATCCGTAATCTATAAAATTTAAAGAATTGCTATTGTCAACTTCGAGAAGAGAAACAAAAATTGTTAATCCGGGAATCAATCCGAAACTTACCATATCTGCCAGAGAATCGAGCTGGGTTCCCAAGTTGGAGTTTGCCTTTAAAGCTCTCGCTACAAATCCGTCGAAAAAATCTAAAACCAAAGATAAAATAATGCAGATGGCAGTCGTCTGGTAATCGCCTAAAAGTAAATGTACGGCGCCTATACAACCCGAAAAAAGGTTACCCAATGTGATTGCATTTGCGAGATTGTTCTTTATGAAATTCATAGCAGCAAAATTACAGTTTTTAAAAACTTTAACCTTAATTAATATGAACTAAAAATTACATTCCTGTGAAATCGCTGTAACTAACAGTGAAATATGAAGGCAATATAAATTGGCGATTGCATATGGCCATTAAAAAAAATAAATATCTACATATGAATTTAGCTTAAATTTGCGCAGCAAATTTGTTGTCAGTCAAAAATTTAAAGTAAAGTGACGTCTGATAACATTACATCTTTAAAAGCAATTATACAGACAAATGAAATTTTTTAAAGAATTCAGAAAAGAAGAAGTTCTGGTTTTGTGCTACAGGATTTTTTTGGCTTTTGTGTTTTATCAGATCGCAAGACTTCTGTTTTGGTTTTTCAATAAAGATTTAATAAAAGTAGACAGTGTTTCAGATTATCTGAATCTTGCTTTTCATGGGATCGCGTTTGATTTAACGGCGATTCTTTACGTTAACGTTCTGTTTATCTTTTTAAGCTTAATTCCGATTGTTATCAATACAAAAAGCGGTTATCAGAAATTCCTGTTCTGGCTGTATTTTGTTACCAACGGAATTGCTTATGCCATGAATTTCGGAGATTTTATTTACTATAAATTTTCCCAGACAAGACTTACTTCGGCAGCTTTTCAGGTTGCGAAACATGAAACCAATATTTTGAAAGTTTTTACGGCTTCTACCCAAGAACATCCTTTTGTGGTCTTGTGGTTTGTGGTATTAATGACTGTATGGGTTTTTCTTTATAAGAGATTTAAAATTGAATATAGAAAGCCGGTAAAATTAATTCCTTATTTTGTTTTATCAATTCTTACTTTATGTATTTCTGCGGTCTTAATTGTTGGCGGAATCAGAGGAGATTTTAAACACAGCACAAGACCAATCAATCTTGTAGATGCCAATCGATTTGTGAAAACTCCGCTTCAGGGAAATATTGTGCTGAATTCTACTTTTTCTTTTTTCAGAACGTTGGGAACCAATAATTTCAGAGAAGTTCAGTTTGTCGATCAGAAATTTATTGATGATAATATTTATCCGTACAAAACTTATGAAAGAGAAGTTCAGGGTAAACCTAATGTTGTAATTTTTATTGTAGAATCTTTCGGAAGAGAATATTCCGGAGCTTTTAATAAAGATAAAAACATCAAAGATTATGTTTCTTACACGCCGTTTATTGATAGTTTAGCGAATGAGAGTCTCATTTTCCCGAATACTTTTGCCAACGGAAGACAATCGATTCACGGGATGAGCAGTATTTTGGCAGGAATTCCGAGTTTAACGGATGCTTTTACGAGCTCACCATATTCGAATCAGAAAATCCAGTCCATTGTTTCTGTTTGTAATGATATGGGGTACGATACTTCATTTTATCATGGTGCACCGAATGGTTCGATGGGTTTCTTAGGTTTCGGGAATATTTTGGGCTACAAACATTATTATGGTAAAAATGAATATAATAATGACAAAGATTTCGACGGAATGTGGGCCATCTGGGATGAACCTTTTTTACAGTATTTTGCAAAGAATGTAGGAAAAACTCAACCTTTTATGGCGACGGTTTTTACCGCGTCATCACATCATCCGTTCAAGATTCCTGAAAAATATATCGGAAAATTCAAAAAAGGTAAAGTTGAAATGCATGAGCCTATGGAATATACTGATTATTCCATTAAAAAATATTTTGAAACTGCTAAAAAACAGCCTTGGTTCAAGAATACTATTTTTGTATTTACGGGCGATCATCCCAACCAGATTTACTATCCTGAATACGAAAAAGCAATGAACCGTTTTGCAGTTCCGTTGATCTTTTATTCTCCCAATCCTGTATATAATTTAAAAGGTGTAAATAATGAATTGGCACAACAGATTGATATTTATCCTACTTTGGCAGATTTAATAGGATATAACAAAAAAGTCAGAAGTTGGGGAAGGAGTTTACTGAGCGAAAAAAAATATCCGTACCTGATCGTTAATTCGGACGGAACTTCAGAGCAGTTTATTATTGGAAATTATATTTACAGATTTGACGGTAAAAATATCACAGGAATTTATGATAAAAATGATTTAGGTTTTGAAAATAACCTGAACGACAAACTAAAAACTCCCGAAACCGAAAAAGGAAAACAGATTGCTAAAGCCTGGTATCAGGATTATATGAACCGTGTCATCAACAGAAAACTGAATTAAATTTCATCTTGTTTAATTTTTAAACAATTCAAATCTTCTGTTATATATGCAAAGGATAACAAAAATGTTTGTGTGTTTAAAATTTATTTATATTTTTAACTAATCAACAATTAATTGATCTATAAATTAAAATTAAACTTTATAATATGAAAAAATTATTAGCAACATTTGTTCTTTCTTTGTTCAGCGTGATGTCATTTGCGCAGATTGAAGGTAAATGGAAAACGATAGATGATGAAACAAAACAACCAAAGTCTATTGTAGAGATTTTTAAGAAAAGCGACGGGAAATATTACGGTAAAATTTCTCAGCTTCTGATAAAGCCGGAGAATAACAATTGTGTAAAATGTAAAGACGATCGAAAAAACAAACCTTTAATCGGGATGGAAATTATCAGAGGTTTATCCAAAGACGGAAACGAATTTGGCGGAGGAACAATCACAAATCCAAAAGATGGTAAAACCTACAAGACAGAAATTGTAAGAGAAGGAAATACACTTAAAGTGAAAGCTATAGTTTTGGGTATCGCTATGAAAACCCAAACATGGCATAAAGTAGATTAATCTGCATAAAATAAATATTAAAATACAAGGCAACTCCGCAATGAGTTGTCTTTTTTGTTATGTAAATAATAAAAAAACACTATTTTTGTACTCTAAATTTTTCAAATAAATATGGCAGAATATACTTTTCGTGAGGTAATTGCACAGGCAATGAGCGAGGAAATGCGTAAAGACGAATCCATTTTTCTAATGGGAGAAGAAGTAGCAGAATACAATGGTGCATACAAAGCTTCAAAAGGAATGTTGGATGAGTTTGGTGCTAAAAGAGTAATCGATACACCTATTGCAGAACTTGGGTTTTCAGGGATTGCTGTTGGTGCAGCAATGAATGGTAACAGACCGATTGTAGAGTATATGACGTTCAACTTTGCGCTTGTGGGGATTGATCAGATTATTAACAACGCAGCAAAAATCCGTCAGATGAGCGGTGGCCAGTGGAACTGTCCGATTGTTTTCCGTGGCCCTACAGCTTCTGCAGGCCAGTTGGGAGCAACGCACTCTCAGGCTTTCGAAAACTGGTATGCAAATATTCCTGGTCTTAAAGTAGTAGTTCCTTCAAACCCTTATGATGCGAAAGGATTATTAAAAACAGCTATTCAGGATAATGACCCTGTAATCTTCATGGAATCTGAGCAGATGTATGGAGATAAAATGGAAATTCCTGAAGAAGAGTATTACATCCCTATTGGGAAAGCAGATATTAAAAGAGAAGGTACTGATGTTACTTTGGTTTCTTTCGGAAAAATCATGAAATTGGCTATTCAGGCGGCTGAAGATATGGCTAAAGAAGGTATTTCTGTAGAAGTAATCGATCTTAGAACGGTTCGTCCTTTAGACTTCGATACTATTTTAGCTTCAGTGAAGAAAACAAACAGACTGGTGATTTTAGAAGAAGCTTGGCCATTTGGTTCTGTATCTTCAGAGATTACTTATATGGTACAGCAAAAAGCATTTGATTATCTGGATGCACCGATCAAGAGAATTACTACTCCTGATGCACCTGCTCCATATTCATCAGCTTTATTTGCAGAATGGTTCCCGAAACTTGAAAAAGTAAAAGAGGAAATCAAGAAAGCGATGTACGTTAAATAATTTTTATGCAATTATAGAGAAAAACTTCCGAAAGGAAGTTTTTTCATTTATATAATGCATAACTTATGTGACGTTGCGTCATAAATTTAATATAAATTTGCGCTTTTAAAAAATAATTCGCTGACATGGCAGAAGTTACAGAAGGAGGTCATCATTTCGACCTTAAGAAACTTTCATTTGTGGGAGTCATTGTTTCTCTCGGAATCGTATTTGGAGATATCGGAACCTCTCCTTTGTATGTAATGAAAGCAATTGTCAATGCAAGAAATCAAGGGGCAACCATGCCTTTTGATGAATATATTGAAGGAGCATTATCCTGTATCATCTGGACACTTACTCTTCAGACCACAATTAAATATGTGATCATTGCCCTGAAAGCAGATAACCGTGGAGAAGGCGGAATTCTTGCGCTGTATTCTTTAGTGAAAAGGCTGAAAAAGAAATGGCTCTATGTAGTCGCCATTATTGGGGCATCAACCTTGGTTGCAGATAGTGTCATTACTCCGTCTCTTACCGTAATGTCGGCTATTGAAGGTTTGAAAATTTACAATCCTGAAACTCCGGTAGTCTATATTACCCTCTTTATTTTATTTGTTGTTTTTCTGGTTCAGCAGTTCGGGACATCCTCAATCGGGAAGTTTTTCGGTCCAATCATGGTTACCTGGTTTTTGGTTTTGGGAGGTTTCGGAGCCATGCATATTTTTGATCATATTGAAATTTTAAAGGCGTTTAATCCTGTATATGCCTATAACCTGATTACCCATTCGCCAAGTGCAATAGTCATTATGGGAGCAGTTTTCCTTTGTACAACAGGGGCGGAAGCATTGTATTCAGACTTAGGACATTGCGGGGCAAAAAATATTCGTGTAAGCTGGGTTTTTGTTAAAGTAATGCTGATTCTGAATTATTTAGGACAGGGAGCCTGGTTATTGGATAATTATCAGAAAGTGTTCACAGGAGTAAATCCTTTCTTCGGAATTATGCCTGAATGGGCGGTTTTACCGGGAGTAATTTTAGCAACAGCAGCAGCCATCATTGCAAGTCAGGCTGTAATTACAGGTTCATTTACGATGTTTTCTGAAGCCATGTCTATATCATTCTGGCCGAATCAGCATATCGAATATCCTTCAGGGGTAAAAGGACAGATGTATATTCCTCGAATCAACTGGGGTTTGATGTTTTTCTGTTTTATTGTCGTTATTTTCTTTCAGAAATCCGAGCATATGGAAGCGGCCTATGGTTTGACAATTACCATTACTATGCTGATGACTACGATACTTCTTACGTATTGGCTGAGCCGTACGAGAGTAAATAAAATTTTCATATTTGGCTTCGTAGCAGTTTATTTAGCTCTGGAATCTGGATTCTTCTATGCTAATGTTCTGAAATTTATGGAAGGTGGTTGGCTAACGATGGTTCTTGGTGGTTTTATCGCAGTTTGCATGTACGCATGGTATAACGGAAGGTTACTGAAAGCAAATTTTACGAGCTACGTGAAAATTGGAAAATACGTCAATATCATCAAAGATATGAAGCTGGATGAAACAATTCCGAAATACTGTACCAATCTTGCTTATCTCAGCCGTGCGAAACGCAATGACGAAATTGAATCTAAAATCATTTATTCAATCATCAAAAAGCAGCCTAAAAGAGCAGATCATTACTTTATTTTGAGTATTGTGAATCAGGAAGATCCTTACACTTTTAAATACAGTGTTGATGAAATTCTTCCGGGAACAATTTATAAAATTAATTTCCTTTTAGGATTTAAAGTTGACCGAAGAATCAACGATTATTTTAATATGGTTCTGAAAGATTTAATGGCAGACGGAACAATTCCTTCCCGAAGCAGCCATCCGTCTTTGAGAGCGCACAATATTCCACCAGATCTGAAATATGTGATTATAGATAACACCTATATCAACGATATTCTTTTAACGGTAAAACAAAAAATAACGTTAAATATTTATAATTTCGTTAAATATATTGGCAGTGATGATTTCAAATCTTGGGGAGTTACCTCGCATAATGTTATTGTAGAATCGGCTCCACTAACGGAAGAAACGATTTCAAGCAGCAGAATACAGCAGTCGGAATTTTTAAGGCATAATTCTTAAAGGAAGTTTCAGGAGACTGAAATGGATCATATTGATTTAAATAAAAATCAATAAATTTGTAAGATAAATTTTTTAATGGATACTTTACAAAAAGAAAAAAATATAGCTTTAATCAAAGACGTTTTACGAAATTATCTGCTTGAGAAAGGTTTTCGTAATACGCCTGAACGATACACAATTCTGGAGGAAATCTATAATATGGATCATCACTTTAACGTCGATGATTTGTATTTGTTGATGATGCAGAAAAAATATCATGTATCAAAAGCAACGATTTACAACACGATAGAAATTTTCCTTGATGCAGGATTGATCCGTAAGCACCAGTTTGGAGAAAAAACACTGACTTCATCTTCTTACGAAAAATCTTATTTTGATAAGCAGCACGATCATTTGGTGATTTACAAGAAAGATTCAGATAAAGAAATTGAAGAGATTATCGAATTCTGCGATCCTAGAATTCAGGGAATTAAAGAAGCAATAGAAGGAGCTTTTGGCGTAAAAATTGATTCGCATTCGCTGTATTTTTATGGCACCAAGAATGATTAATCAATGAGACTGATTCTTTTTCTCTTTGTTTTTATTTCTTCGTTTACTTTGGCTCAGGTTAGTCCTAAACCTGCGCAGCGTGATCCTTATTTGCAAAATCCGGTAAAAAATCAGCCACAAAAAAGCAAACCAGCGCAGAAGGTAAGAATCATCCATGCAGATGAAATCATCAAAGATCCCACAAAATATGATGGTAATCAATATCTGAAAGGGAATGTTCAGATCGAACACCAGGGTTCTGTGCTTTCGGCAGATGAAGTCATCAGATATGAAGAAGAAAATTTTATCCGGGCAATCGGTAATGTGAGACTTCAGAATAATGATGGTTCCGTTATTACTTCCTCAGAAATGGAGTACGATGGAAATACGCAAAAAGGAGTTGCCAAGAAAAATGTAGTTCTTACCGATCCTAAAGGAACAATCATAAAGACCGAAACCATGTATTATGACAGGGTTTCCAATCAGGCTTATTACAATACGGGGGGAACCATCAATGACGGGAAGAGTATTACCTACGCAAAATCTGCTACTTACTTTCTTACGACCCGCACTATCGATCTTACAGGAAGAGTGAAAATTACGGATAAGGATTATACGTTGGAGGGCGATAATGTAGTACAAAATCAAAACACAAACATTGTTACTATTAACGGTTACACTACAATTACGAATAATAAAAATCCAAAAAACAGGATTATTACCGAGAAAGGAACTCATAATATGAATACCAAAGAATCTTTTCTTACGAAAAATTCGCGGATTTATTACAATGACAAGATTCTTACCGGTGATGAAATGTATTACAACCAGCTTACCGGTTTTGGAAAAGCAACAGGAAACGTAACCCTCGACGATCCATTAGAAAAAAGATATATTAAAGGTGGTTACGGTGAAATTTTTGAGAAGAAAGATTCGGCAATGATGACAAAAGGACCTTATGCCGTGAAAATTCTTGAAAAAGATTCTATTTATTTTGCCTCCGAAAAAATTCTTTCTTATCAGAAACCCGATACTGCAGATATTACGAAAAAGAAAAGCTATCTGAGAGCGTTTAAAAAAGCAAGAATTTATAAATCTGATGCACAGGGAAGAGCAGATTCAATAGCTTTTAATGAAACAGACGGAATTATGCACATGTACACAGATCCTATTCTTTGGAGCGGTGAAAAGCAGGTTACAGGTGATAAAGTAGAGGCTTATTTTAATACAGAAACAGAAAATATAGATTCTTTAAAAGTAATCGGCAATGGTTTGGCTATTGCTAAAGTAGATTCCCTTAATCTTTTGGATGAATTTCATCAGGTAAAAGGAAATTTGATGACCGTTTATTATGAAGGGAAAAATATTAAGCAGGTAAACGTTATCGGAAATGCACAGGCCATAACTTATGCCGATGATTATAATGAAAAAACAAAAAAGAACGAAAGAATAGGAATAACGCTTTCAACCTGCGGAATTATTGGTGCTCTTTTCGAAGAAAATAAAGTTCAGATTATTTCCTGCAGTATCGGAGCGAATGATGAAACCTATCCTATGAGTATGATTTCTCCTGATAAGAAGAAATTCCCCGACTTCAACTGGAATACAAAAGACCGAATACGGAAATGGCAGGATATTCTCGTCGACTCGCCTAATTACGAAGAAATCAAGTATGAGCCAAACGACGCACTTTATAACAAGGTAAAAGAAGCAGAAGAAAAAGAAAAGGCAAAAGAAGAAGCCAAAAAACCTAAAAGGGTAAGAAAATAAATGAAAAGATCAGTTGTTAAGCTGGTCTTTTTTTTATAAATCTTTTCTATGATCCTTGTCAAGGTTTAAAACCTTGACAAGGATACAAAACATCACCTTAATGGTTTTATTGACTCTTAAAGCAACTTATTTTAAAAGCATAGAATTTTAATCCTTTCAGATTATTGATATATAAAATTTTTTCGTCTGATGAATGTTATTTAGCTTTGCAAAAATTTTTCATATAATGGAAATGCAAAACGATTTTTTTAAATATCAGGCGCAAACAACCCAATTTGCAGCCGGTTTTGAAGTAGAAAAAGCAGTAGGAAGCTATATTTTTGGAAAAGACGGCAGAAAATATCTGGATTTTGTGGCGGGCGTTTCGGCAAATACTTTAGGACACTCTCATCCGAAAGTAGTGAACGCAATCAAAGAACAGACCGATAAATATCTTCACGTCATGGTTTACGGAGAATACGCTCAGGAAAAACCTGTTGAACTTTGCCGATTATTGGCTGAAGCTACTCCTGAACCTTTAGAAATTACCTATTTGGTCAACAGTGGAGCAGAAGCAATCGACGGAAGCTTAAAACTGGCAAAAAGATACACCGGAAGAGAAGAAATTGTTTCTTTCAAAAATTCCTATCACGGTAATACACACGGAGCGTTAAGTGTTTCCGGGAATGAATTTCATAAAAGAGAATTCCGTCCTTTGTTGCCGATGGTTTCTTTTATCGAATTTAATAATGAAGATGATTTCGATAAAATAACAGAAAAAACAGCGTGTGTCATTCTTGAAACCATTCAGGGAGCGGCAGGATTTTTAGTTCCTAATGATGATTATTTAATTAAACTGAAAAAAAGATGTGAAGAAGTTGGTGCTTTGTTGATTCTTGATGAAATTCAGCCAGGATTCGGAAGAACAGGAAAGTTGTTTTCTTTTGAGCATTTCGGAATCGTTCCGGATATTCTTGTGATGGGAAAAGGAATGGGTGGTGGTGTTCCTGTAGGAGCATTTATGAGTTCTAAAAAAATTATGGAAACTCTTTCGCATTCTCCGAAATTAGGTCATATTACAACTTTTGGCGGGAATCCTTTAATTGCCGCAGCTTCTCATGCAACTTTAAAAGAAGTTCTGGAAAGCGGTTTGATGAATGAAGTAGACGAAAAAGAAAAATTATACCGCAAACTTTTGGTTCATCCTAAAATTAAAAATATCAATGGTAAAGGCTTAATGCTTGCTGTGAATCTCGGAACTCCTGAATTTACCTTGCATATTGCAAAAAAATGCATGGAAAAAGGGTTGATTGTGTTCTGGCAGTTGTATAGAAATGAGTACCTGAGGATTTCTCCGCCACTTACAATTTCCAAAGAAGAAATTATGGAAGGTTGTAATATCATTCTTGAAGCTTTAAATGAAGAATATCATCAGTAAGTCACTCTAAAGCCTCTTTCTTTGAAGCTTTTTTATTGAAAAATAATTCTGAAAATTTGTTCTAAGATTCATTTTGAAACAATATAAAAGTTTCTGATAAAAATCATGAAAATTTAATTATAATCTTATGTAATAAAAAAATTAATTTATATATTGCGTCACGTTAAAAATAAGTTATATGGCGAAACATAAAGTCCATTACGAATTCCCAATGCACTGTCTTTCAGAGATTTTGTATGAATATCTTGCAACTGCGGAGGGATTATCTGAATGGTTTGCGGATGAGGTAGTAGAGAAAGGCGATGATTTCTTTTTCAGTTGGGGAGGAGGTCCTGCTGAAAAGGCAACTCTGATCAGATATAAGCCTGAAAGTTTCGTTCGTTACAGATGGGAAGAAGATGAAGGAACAAAAAACTTCTTCGAAATGACGATTACAATTGATGATATTACAGAAGATTTAGCTTTAAATATTACAGATTTCTGCGAAGAAGGTGACGAAGAGGAAAACGCAATGTACTGGGAAAACCTTATCGAAAATCTTAGAATAAAATTAGGTGCCGCTTAATGGTAGGCTGTACTGTTTTTAAACGACAAAACTGATGAACGATTTATCGTTCATTATTTTTTTATAAATATTCATACTTTGGAAAATACATATTTTACTTCAGAAGAATTACAGTTGAAAAACCGTGCCTTTCTTTACGGAGATGCTGTGAAAGTTTCATTTTTCATTCGAAACTCAAAGCTGATTATGGATGAAGAATGCTATTTTTTTTTAATGGCATCGATGAGGAAAATGAGACTGAACATTCCTTTAACCTATACACTCGAATTTTTTCAGAATCTTTTTACTGAAAATGTGATTGAAGGAAATGGTGTTCAGAACGGAATCATCAATTTTCTTGTCTTCAGAAATTCAGACGGAATTACTTTATCTAAATCTTCGGTTTCCTATTATTTTGAAGTGGATGAGATGGATGATGTTCTTTCTATACAGCAAAGACCTTTGGAATTGGATTTAATAAAGGAAATCAACGTTAATAATAATCTTTTAAGTAATATTCGGGTGCACTGTCCGGAAAATATCTATGGTGGAATCTATGCACAGGAAAATGATTTGGACGACGTGATTTTGTTAAATCCTAATAAACGAATTGCAAGAGCAACCTCAGGAAACCTTCTGTTTTTGGAAGGAGATATAATTAAAGTTCCGAAACAGTCTGAAGGAGCTTATATATCGCCTTTATTGGAGAATTTTGTTACCTTTCTGCATAAAAATAATCTTGCCGATATTCAGGAGCATGAGATCATTGCATTCGAGTCTCAGAAAGCGGAAGAAATTTTATTGGTTTCCGACGAAAAAGGAATTTCTTCTGTAAAGAAAATCAGAAATAAGACATTTGAAAACAACCGTTTCACAGAATTGGTTGAAAGCTGGAAAAACAGCTTCTAAAAATTGACAAACCCGGTAAACAACACTGACGTCCTTTACCGGGTTTTATTCTGATTAAGATCAGAAACTGTATTTTTAAAATTAATTTTCGTTGATGAAGTCAGCAAAATTTTGGGCAATTTCTCTTTGTCCGTCGCTGCTGTTTAGGTATTCTCGTTCCTGAGTATTATTAATGTAGCCTAATTCCACCAATAGTGCAGGTGATTTAGAGTTTTTAAGAATATGAAGATTCTGTTCTTTGATATTACATTTTCCGAGTTTTTTAGATAATTTTTCAGCTAAAGATTTTGATTCAGCGTTGCTCTGAACAAATATCTCGTGGCCACTTTTCGGAGTGTCTGCTTCAGGAGTTGAGTTGACATGAAGAGAAATAACCATTTCAGGATTGAGCTTATTGATTTGTGCTGTTCTTTCCGAAAGAGTTGCGTAAATATCGTTATCTCTGGTTAAAACAATTTCGTATTTCCCGTCTTTGTCGTTTGCTTTTTTGATCTCTTGAGCAATTTTTAAAACAAGATCTTTCTCTAAGATGCCGTTTTTATTGGCTCCTAAATCATTTCCGCCATGTCCGGCGTCAATTACAATGATTTTTTTACTAACGGGTGTGAATGAAAGAATTGCGGTAGAAGCTAATGATAAAGCCAGTAATTTTATTGCTTTCATAGTTCGTTGTTTTAGGTTATCAAAGAACGTGAAAAGTATCTTAATAATTGTTTAACGAAAACTTAAAATTTGTTAAAGTATATCGCTTCTATGTGAAGTAATGATTAGTTTAGAGAAATGTCTTCCGGAGCGTTGGCCCACAAAAGATACTCACCGCCAAGATTTTGCATGATAGATTTCCATAATGTCTGGTCATTTGGAAGCGTGTAGTCTAAATTATAAACATCTACAACCGTCCATACTTTTTGCTGAATTTCATTATCAAGCTGTAAAGAAGACCAGCCGGAATATCCTGAAAATATTTTCACATCCTGAATGCTGATTTCATTTTGAAGAACGGCATTAATGATTCTCTCAATATCTTCAGTTAAATAAAATTCTTCTGTAATGTCAGTATATTGTTCGGTTACTTTTTTTCCTTTAATAATAAAGAAAACTTTATCGTTTTCTACAGGACCGCCGTCATAGACTTCAATCTCGAAATCAAAGAAATTTCTGAAACGATTACTCATCTTGCTGTTTTTCTTATTCAATATCAAACCGAACGCGCCACTTTCATTATGATCAATTACCAAAACAACTGACCTTGAAAAAATGTCGCCGGAAATATCAGGTGTGGAAATTAATATTTTACCTTTGTATGAGTAATTCATACTCAAATTTAATAAAAATATTCATGGAAAACCTTCACAATAAAAGAAAAGTATACGAAAAATTACAACTTGTTGAAAGTGAGATTAAAGAGAATCCTATTGAGCAATTCAGGGATTGGTTTCTGGAAGCTTCAGAAAATCCATCCATCTCAGAAGCTAATGCAATGTCGGTTTCTACCTTGGAAGAAGATGGCTGTCCGCGTACAAGAATGGTTTTGTTAAAGCAATATACCTATGAAGGATTTATTTTTTACACCAACTATGAAAGCCGGAAAGGAAAATCAATCGAAAAAACGCATAAAGCCTGTCTGCATTTTTTTTGGCCGGGGTTAGAAAGGCAGATTATTATCAAGGCAGATTTGGAAAGAGTTGCTGAAAATCTGAGTGACGGCTATTTTCACTCAAGGCCAAAAGGAAGCCAGCTTGGAGCGGTTGTTTCTCCGCAAAGCCAGGAAATTCCTGATCGTGAGTTTTTAGAAGAAAGATTGAAAAATTTAGAAAAAGAATACGGAAATACAGAAGTTCCAAGACCTGAAAACTGGGGCGGTTATATCGCAAAACCATATGAAATAGAATTTTGGCAGGGAAGACCCAACAGATTGCATGATAGGATTATCTACAAGCTGAGTGGTCTGGACTGGAAAATTTCGCGTTTGGCTCCATAGAAAACAAAAAACCCCATCAGATGATGAGGTTTTGCTTTTTTATAATCGCACGATTATTTCTTTTTTCCCGCAGCAGCTCCCGCAACAGCAGTTGAAAGGTCTGCACCCGCTTTAAATTTAGCTACTTTCTTAGCAGCAATTTTAATTGGCTTCTTTGTAGCAGGGTTGATTCCCTGTCTTGCAGCTCTTTCAGATACAGAGAATGTACCAAATCCAACTAAAGATACTTTTCCGTCTTTAGATTTCAATGTTGTAGTTACGTTAGAAATGAAAGATTCTAAAGCTGCTTTTGCTGCCACTTTAGTGATTCCTGCGTCTTTTGCGATTGCGTCGATTAATTCAGACTTGTTCATAATTTTTAATATTAAAAGTTAGTTAGTTATAAAAGCAAATTTAAAACAATTTTCAAATTGTGCAAATTTTTTGCAAAAACTTATTGATTTTTTTTAAAATTTCTTGAAATCGATTAAAATTTCATAATTGATGTCTTTGCGAAAAATCTAGCTTCTGAGATACTAAAATCGTGCCAACTACTTATGTATATTGGTTTTCCTAAATTTCGCCTATTTGTTTTTAAATTTATTAAATTCTTAATTTGATGTCAACAATTGATTTTTTTGATGATATGCTTGTTAAGTTTTTAAAATAATTCGCATTATTTTGGGTTTGGTTAAATTAATTGCCTCAGTATATGATAGTTGTAAATTTCATTTTAGAATGATTTTCTTAAATATTATTAATAAATTTGCATCATGTTAATAGAAGTATTTAAATCTAAAATTCACAGGGTAAGAGTTACGGCTTCAGACCTTAATTATATAGGAAGTATTACCATTGACGAAGATCTTATCGAGGCAGCAGGTTTAGTAGTTGGGGAAAGGGTATATATCGTAAATGTAAACAACGGAGAGCGTTTTGATACGTATGTGATCAAAGGGAAAAGAAAATCAGGAGAAGTTTGCCTCAATGGTCCCGCTGCAAGAAAAGTTCAGCGCGATGATATTATCATTATTATTGCTTATGCTCAAATGAGCCCGGAAGAAGCTCAGAATTTTCAACCGAAAATTGTTTTCCCGGACGAAAAAACAAATCTTCTTACGTAAATATGGAGAAGAAATCAAACAAAACTTTAAAATCTGTACTCACTATAGTAATCTCGCTTGCTTTTGCAGGCTTTTTTTTGTGGTTAGCATTGAGAGGTTTAGACTTTAAAGTCATTCAGAAATCTTTGGCAAAGGCAAATTATATTTGGGTGGCTTTTGCTGCTGTTTTTGCGCTTTTAGCCTATTGGTTCAGGGCAATTCGCTGGAATTTATTATTAGAACCGATGGGGCACAAAATCTCAAGTTCAAATGCTCTTTGGTCACTGTCTTTTGGGTATTTGATGAATCTTACCATCCCGAGAAGTGGCGAATTGGCAAGAGCCACAGCTTTATATGGTGTTGAAAAAGTTCCTGTGGATAAATCTTTTGGAACAATTATATTGGAAAGAGTGGTTGATTTGGTTTGTATGCTTGGATTTTTAGGATTGACTTTAATTTTTAAATATGAAGCAATCTTATCTTTTTATGAAAATTCAGGAGTCAATGTAAATCCTAATAAGATTTTACTGGTTCTTGGTGGTTTAGCAATTGCTGGAGTTTTATTTTTTATTTTTAAAAATAAATTTGTCAATGTTCCTGTTTTAGGAAAAATCATTGGTATTATTGATGGAATTCTTCAAGGCTTGACATCAATTTTTAAATTAAAAGAAAAAGGGAAGTTCATTATATATACATTAGGAATTTGGATTTCTTATTATTTTGCCGCGTATCTCGTTTGTTTTGCGCTTCCAGAAACTTCAGATTTTACTTTCGCAGACGGGTTTTTCATTATTGTTGTAGGAACTTTGGGTATGATTATCCCTGCAAGTGGCGGAATCGGGGCATTTAATCTTGCGATGAAATATGGTTTTATGGCATTGTTTCTTGCGATGGGTAAAAGTGCTGAATTTGGCGGAGAAATGGGATTAACGTATTCATTTATTTCGCTTCCGTTACAGATCGTTGTGATGTTGGTGATGGGTCTTATTTCTATTCCAATGTTGGCAAAAGCCCGTAACAATATGATGATTGAAGAATAAGTTTAATTCTCTTAAATATATTATAAGTCCTGTTTCGAGAAGCAGGATTTTTTTTGTCTAAAAATTTTTGTGATTATTAAAAAAAGTTTAAAACTGTATGACTTTTTATCATTAATTTGGTTAATTCAAAAATCAAATCTATCTTAAGGGAAAAATTATATTTATAAATTATGGCAATTAATTTACAGAAAGGGCAAAAAATAGAATTAGGGCTTACAAAAATGACAATTGGTTTGGGTTGGGATCCAAATGAAGGAACCGGCTATGCTTTCGATTTGGATGCTTCAGCAATTATGATTGATTCAGACAGGAAGCTTGTCGGTGATGAGTATTTTGTTTTTTATAATAACCTCAATTCTCCGGACGGAGCATTACAGCATACAGGAGATGATCCGGATGGAAAAAGCAGTGATGGAGACGATGACGAGGCCATCATTATCGATCTTGAAAAAGTAGATTCCAGAGTGGAAGAGATACTGTTTGTAGTAACTATTGAAGATTTTGAAAGAAGAAAGCAAAATTTCGGGATGGTAAGAAATTCTTATATCAGAGTTGTTGATAATAACAGCCATCAGGAAATTGCAAAATACGAGCTTGATGAAGATTTTTCAATAGAAACCGGTGTAGAATTCGGGCGTTTGTACAAAAGAAACGGTAGCTGGAAATTTGAAGCTTCAGGAATTGGTTACAGAGCAGATCTTGGTTTCTTTTTAGAGAAATATTACAAAGGTCAAATCATCAAATAATAAATCATCACGAGAATGCATTGCTTGCGAACGTGGCTGAGTAGACGCCATTGCAAACGAAAAAATATTCTCAATTAGATAAAAAAAACTCCGCTCTTTGCGTTTAAAAAACAATTAAAAACAAAATTAATAACACAAAAAAAGATATTAAAAATGGCAATCAATTTACAGAAAGGTCAAACAATAGATTTAAGAAAAAACGACCGTGGAGAAAGTGTTTACGATTTATCTCAGGTAACAATAGGCTTAGGTTGGGATGTCCGTAAGCAAGGTGGTTTCTTCGGAAAAATATTTAACAAAGAAGCAGAATATGATCTGGATGCTATTGCATTTCTCTTAGATGGAAACGGAAAAGTTGCCAACTTGGGAAGAACCGTTCAGACGAATGACGGGAGACAAATGGGGCTTTATCAGGGAGATGTGATCTATTTTAATTCGATGCAGCATCCAAGCGGACATATCTGGTTGACCGGCGACAACAGAACCGGAGCAGGAGATGGCGACGATGAGCAGATTATTGTTAAACTAGACCAGTTGGATGAACGTTATCAGAAAATTGTCTTTTTGGTAACCATTTATATGGGAAGAAAAAACAACCAGCATTTCGGGATGATCGATAATGCCTTTATCCGTGCGGTTGATGCAAGAGGAAAAGAAATCACAAAATACAGCCTTTCCGGAGATGCAAGCATGAACGGAATGTGCTCCATGGTTTTTGCAGAAGCATACCGACACAATGGCGACTGGAAATTCCGTGCTTTGGGAGAGCCTAATCATACAGATAGTTTTGTGGATATTCTTCAGAGGTATTCTTACTAATTCTATCAGAATTTTAATCATGATTAAAAAGCAGTTGGTCAAAAACCAACTGCCAATAGCAATTTAATACTGTCCTACGATGAACAGAAGATTATTAGCCTACTTTTTACTGGATACTTCCGGCTCAATGAACGGCGAACCGATTCATGCTTTAAATAATGCTTTCAACGGACTGATTTCTATGCTCCGCTCGGATCCGCAAGCGATGGATACACTGCATTTAAGCGTCACGACTTTCGATCGTGAAGTAAAAAATATTATTCCGATGGTTGATCTGGCGAGTTTTCATCCCATGGAAATTACCTGTCCCGATAGTGGCCCGACTCATACTGGAGCGGCTCTCGAATTGGTTTCAGCGTTGGTTCAGGTTGATTTAATTAAAGGTTCAACCGAAGTGAAAGGCGACTGGAAACCTCTTCTATTTATTTTTACCGACGGAAAACCATCCGATATACAAAAATACCGACAGATGATTCCTGTAATAAAAAATATGGACTTCGGAGCGATTGTAGGCTGTGCTGCAGGACCAAAAGCAGATGAAAGTTTCCTGAAAGAATTAACTGATAATGTGGTGAAACTTGATACAACCGATGCGGCAACACTTTCGTCATTCTTCAAATGGGTAAGTTCATCCATTACAATGGGCGGAAAATCGCAAGGGACAGGCGAAAGCATCAGTCTTCCGCCTCCACCTTCAGAACTGAATATTATTATTTAAGTAAAAAAATAAATCTTTCTGTTCTTAGCTGAGTGAAATCGAAGATTCGACGAAGTCAAACGCCTTTGCGAACTTAAAAGCACAAGGCTGGTAAAAAACTTTGCGCACTTTGCGTTAAAAATTTAAACGAATAATTTAAGTCTAAATTTCATGAGAAGACTTCCCATTTATTTTCTGATAGATATTTCCGAATCGATGATTGGAGAGCCGATTGATCAGGTTCAGGAAGGTATTTCCACAATTGTCCGTGAACTGAAAAAAGATCCGTATTCCTTAGAAACCGTCTGGATTTCCGTGATTGGTTTTGCAGGAGAAGCCGAAGTGATTACACCGTTACAGGATATTATTTCGTTTTATCCTCCAAAAATTCCTGTCGGAAGTGGGACTTCTTTGGCAAAAGGCCTTTTCAAAGTGATGGAATGCATCAATAAAGACATTGTAAAAACAACTTATGATAGAAAAGGTGACTGGAAACCTCTTGTTTTCCTTTTTACAGACGGTGTTCCGACGGATGATGCCCAGAAAGCAATTGAAAGATGGACTTCACAATATCACGGAAAATCGAATACAATTGCCATATCTATTGGTGATAACACCAATCATAAGCTGTTAGGTTCGCTTTCTGACAACGTTTTGCTGTTTAATAATCATTCTGAAAACTCTTACAAAGAGTTTTTCAAATGGGTGACAGATTCCATTAAAACGACGAGTCAAAGTGTAACGGAGGCGAATAAAGACGGAATTAATCTCTCTAAAATCGATCACAGTATTTTAGAAAAAGTAGATCCCGAAGCGCAACAAATGTTTCCCGATAACAATTTTGTGGTGTTGAACGGAAAATGTTCAGAATCAAAAAAATCATATTTAATTAAATATAAAAAAGCTTTCGCCGACTCCGGAATTGCAGGAATGCAAACCCGATATTACAGACTGGAAGGAACTTACAGAATTGACGATTCTTCTTATTACCGACTTTCTTCGGCTCAGAAAAGTTTTCAGAAAATTTCGGTGGAAGAGTTGCACGGAAATCCTTCTTGTCCGCATTGTGCGAATCCGATTGCTTTGGCGACCTGCTCTTGCGGCGGAATCCATTGTCTAAAAGGTGAGGGTTACAATGAATGTCCTTGGTGCGGAACTTCCGATTATTACGGATTCAGCAATGAAGGTTTTGATATCAACCGAACTTTAGGCTAAATGGAAAACACAATCAGGCAGATTTTGAAAAATCACAACATCAATGATAGTAAAGTGATTGATAAAGTGGTTTCGAAACTGTTGACTCAGAACGAAATTCAGGACAATTTAAAGCTGATTATAGATGCCCAGAAAAAAATTATGCACGAAGCGATGATTTACAAAGAAAGAGAAGAATTTGCCGATGCATTTTTCCCGATCACCAATGCAAATTCCGGGAAGAAATATGAATTTATTCTTCCGATGGAGCAGTTTCCAAATATCAGAATTAAAGATGTGTCAGGATTAGATTTGGCAGGCTTAAGTTTTGAAGAAAATAAAATTAAGGGAATTCCTTCTGAAAGCGATACCTACGATTTGAAAATTGAGTTTTTCCATATTTTGGATGAAGAAAATATTGAATTTAAAAAGGCTCAGCTTTTCGTTAATGCCGATCCAAAAGATTTATGGAAGAATATTCCGTCTGATGAAGAAGCGCCTTTTCACAAAGCAGATGAAGTGAAATTCAAAGGAAATTTTTCAGATAAAAAGATTGTGGTGGCTTCAAAACGAGGCCGTTCTCATGCGCATGAAGGAAAATTCAGAGATGATGATTTTGCGGTAAATGAATTGTCAAATTCATGGAATATCATTTCGGTTTCTGATGGAGCAGGTTCTGCACAATTGGCAAGATACGGTTCTGAACTGGCAACACAATCGATCAATGATTATTTTAAAAATAAAGAAGTTTTAGCGGAGTTAGATTTTCATGTAGAGAAAATTTTTAATAATGAAAAAAATGATTCAGAAGCAAAACAGGAAGTTATAAGAATCCTTTATCAGGGAGTTTCAAATACTTTTAAAACGCTTTCTGAAAAGGCAGAAGAACATTTTGTAAGCTTAAAAGATCTACATTCCACTTTAATTTTTGCTTTGCTTAAAAAGCTTGATTCCGGATATGTCATTTTAAGTTTTGGTGTTGGTGATTGCCCGATTAATCTGATTAATGAAGGCTTTTCTGAAGTTCAGTTGCTCAACACAATGGATGTCGGCGAATTCGGTGGCGGAACCCGCTTTATCACAATGAATGAAATTTTTGATGATTCGATTTCTTCCCGTTTTAGAATTACTTTGGTGAAAGATTTTTCTAAATTGGTGTTAATGACCGACGGAATTTACGATCCGAAATTTATTACCGAAAACAAATTAGAAGATATCGAAAGCTGGAAAACTTTTTTTGAAGATTTAAACGGCAACAATGAAGATGAAGCAAAAGTCGATTTTCAAAATGATGAACAAGTCGATGAACAGCTGCTTTCCTGGATGAATTTCTGGAGCAAAGGAAATCATGATGATCGTACTTTGGCGGTGATTTATTAAGTAAAAACAATTATGAAACCATATTACGCTTTTCACGAAGAAATTTCAGAAGATAAATTGTTTAAAGGGCTTTTGGGCTTTGGGCTATTTGCCGAAAAAATACCTCATTTTTTAACTTCTGAACAATTCTATAAATATATAAAACTTAAAAAATTTCCATATAATGATTCAAAACCAACAGACTATATTAGATATTCCAATATGCGAAATATCAATATTCCAAGACCATTGTCAATTCCGGAACCTTTTTCATATGCAAATCAGGTTAAAATAATTAGTGTAAATTGGAAAAAAATCGTTAATCATTATAAAAAGAAAACTAAAGCACAACCATACAAAGTAAGTCGTATACATATTAGGAAACTGAAGGACACCAATAGCCTTTTTCAAATGAATTATAAAAATTTTATAATTGATGGAAATCCAGAAGATGAAATTTTTATAAAAAGTAAATATATTGCTACTGCAGATATAGCAACTTGCTTTCCAAGTATATACAGTCATTCAATTTCGTGGGCCTTAGTTGGGAAAACCATAGCCAAAAAAGAAAGTGGGAAGAAATTCGAAGATAGATGGTTTAATCAATTGGATTTTTACACCAGAAATTTGAAGTACGGCGAAACAAATGGAGTTCTAATTGGTCCACATTCTTCAAATTTAATATCTGAGATTATATTAGCTTGTGTTGATAGTGAGTTATTGAAAAGAAAGTATCAATTTTATCGTAATGTTGATGATTTTACTTGTTTTACAAATTCTTTTGAAGAAGCAGAAAAATTCTTTATTGATTTGTCTGAAATTATAAAAGGCTTTAAACTGTCTCTAAATAGTAAAAAAAGTAAGATAAATCAATTACCTCAAGCAACTGTTACTAACTGGGTAACTAAATTAAATCATTTTAATTTTACAGATCAGTATGTTACAGTAAGTGGACAAAAGGGCTTGAAATTAAAGAATTGAGAGGTTTCATTGATTTTTTTATTGAGGTTATGTTAGATAATAATAGTGATGCAGCTATTTTAAATTATGCAATAAAAATTATATCTAATAAGCATTTGGGCAATTTTGCATATGATTATTTTATAAAAAAAGTACATCATTTAACTTTATTATATCCATATTTGGTTCTAATTTTAGAAGAGTATGTTTTCGAAAGACATAATGTTGAAAAAAAAAGAATTGAAATAATTGCAAATGATCTTTATAACTTAGGAATTAGAAAGAAAAATTATGAAATCTGTTCTTATGCAATTTATTATGCAATGAAGTATGATTTTAAATTATCGCAAATAACAATTAAGAAAGATTCTATACGATCTTGTGATTGTATTTTCTTAATGATAGCATATTTGTATGATAAAAAGAATCAAAAGAAATCGTATTTAAAGGAATATAAAGATTTGGCAATAAAACTTTATGATGAAGACTTTCAAAGATATTGGTTGTTTTGCTATGAAATATTAACTCAAAATGAATTAAGAGATAAATATAAAGATCTTAAGAAGGCAAAAATTAGTTTTATCTTAGATAGTTTTGTGAAATAAATTTAAATCTCAAATGAAAAAAACAACCACCGTTTCCTCAATTTTAGACCCTTCCAAATCGTATGAATATGTAGATGAAAGCCCTGTAAAAGGCGGGGTGAAAGATGTTTATTTTTCACCGGACAGAAAATATGTGGTGGCTTTTTACCGAGCTCCTTTGGAAAATGAACAAAAAGAGAGAATCAAAAGAATTGTTTCTACATATTTACCCAATATTCAGAACGGAAATGCTTCAGAATATTACCTGGATGAGGTTTTCAGATGGCCTTATGATATTGTTCATAAAAATAATTTAACGGGAATTGTGGTTCCGGTTTATCATCAGAAATTCTTTTTTGCCAAAGGTTATTTTGGTTCGGATAATATTGCGGGTGGAGATAAAGTGGGGAAGTGGTTTACGGCGCCGATGTTCAGAAATCAGCATTATCCGCTTCGTTTAGATAAATCGGAATTGGGAGATTGGCTGAGTTATTTTCAGATTGCCATCAACATTACCCGAGGAATTAAAAAACTGCATCAGATGGGCTTGGCGCATTCAGATCTTTCTTATAATAATATTTTGGTAGATCCGGTGACAAAATCAGCCTGTATTATTGATATTGACGGATTGGTGGTTCCAAAATTGTTTCCTCCCGAAGTGATTGGAACAGCAGATTTTATCGCTCCCGAGGTTTTAAAAACAAAACATTTGCATCTGCATGATCCGGGAAGGCAGCTTCCGAATCAGAAAACTGATCTTCATGCTTTGGCGGTGCTCATTTATATGTATCTTCTTCGCCGTCATCCTTTGAGAGGCGGGAAAATCTGGGATCTGGATTCTGAAAAAGACGAAATCATTTCGATGGGTGAAAAAGCTCTTTTCATAGAACATCCGACAGATTCAAGCAATAAAGTCAGAACTGAATATCTGAAAAAATGGGATTCCTTTTGGGGCGATCCAAACAAAATTCCATACACCGTTACGGGTCCGTATTTGTCTGAATTGTTTAAAAAAGCTTTTATCGACGGACTTCATGACCCGATCAGAAGACCTTTGGCGACTGAATGGGAAACTGCTTTGCTGAAAACGGTAGATTTAATTCAGCCTTGTCATAATCCTGAATGTAACGAAAAATGGTATGTTTTCGATAATACCCAAACTCCGAGATGTCCGTTCTGTGGAACTTCTCATAAAGGAACTTTACCCGTTCTCGATTTGTATTTTAAGTATGATGATGAGGTCTGGAAACCTGAAAACCACCGACTGATGGTTTATCACAATCAGTATTTGTTTAAATGGCATGTTTCGAGAAAGGTGATTCGTAATGAAGGTTTAACTGCAGAAGACAAAAAACCGGTCGGATATTTTACTTTTTATGAGGATAAATGGGTCTTGGTCAACCAGACTTTGACGGGAATGAAGGATTTAACTGAACAAAAAGAAATTCTACCCAATTCGATGGTAGAACTGACAGATGGTAAAAAAATACTGCTTTCCAATGAAGAAGGTGGAAGAATTATTTATGTGATGATGGCGAATCAGTGATATTGTACAAAAACCAATATCAAAACTTCATAATAAACGAATGTTCGTTTTCTTCAACTATTTTAAATCCTGTACGAAGATAAAGTTTAAGCGCAGGATTTATTTTTAGAACACTTAGAGTAATCGGAGTTTTAGTGAGAGAAGCTTCTTCAATAATCATATTTAAAATATACTTTCCAAGACCATTACCCTGGAAAGCTGGAAGAATCTGAAGCTGGATAATTTCAATCTCGGTTTTTCTGTGTTGTATTTTTAATAATCCAATTGTTGTTTCTTTATAAATAAGAATATGAGCGTCTTCAAACTTATAAAGAATCCTTTGTAGATGAGCATCTTTATCAATTAAAAGACCGGAATTTATAAGATGTTCGTTCATTGTTTTCACTCTCAAATCAAGAAGAAAATCGAGGTCATTTTCGGTTGCTTTTCTTATGTGAAGGAGTGAAAAATCCATTATTCTAAATTTTTAAATTACTGTAAACGAATATATGGATTTATCTTACCATCTAAACCAATTCAAAAAAATCTCTTTTTCCAATTTTAATTTTCGTTTGTTTTAATAAGTCAATCTCTTCATTCGGGTCGGTCATTTTTATATTGTTAATTTGAATTCCACCGTTTTCAATTAATCTTCTGATAAAAGATTTACTTTCATTATTTTTTAATTGATGACAAAGCTCAATCAGGCTGATTTTTGATTGATTTGAAAATGAAGATTTGATATTGATAGGTTTAAATACTTTCTCTTCAAAATTTTTATTTTGAAACTGATTGATGAAAAACTGTTCGGCAAGTTTAGCAGATTCTTTATGATGGTATTGAGAAATAATATTCTTCGCAATAACTTTTTTGATGTTCATTGGATTTTCTCCATCCGAAATTCTTGATTTTAAATTATTCTTTTCATCATCTGAAAAATCTGTGGTCAAGTCAATAAATTCATCAATCAAAGAATCTGGAATCGACATGGTTTTTCCAAACATTTCATTGGGTTCATCTGTTAAACCGATGATGTTATTTAAAGATTTGCTCATCTTTTCTTTTCCATCCAGACCTTTTAGCAATGGCATACACATGACGATTTGTGGTGATTTTCCATGACTTTCCTGCAATTGTCTTCCCATGGTGCAGTTGAAAAGCTGGTCGGTGCCGCCCATTTCAATATCTGCTTCGATTTTTACAGAATCAAATCCCTGTAAAATTGGGTAAACCAATTCATGCATTGCAATAGGAGAGTTTTCGGTAAATCTTTTATTAAAATCATTTCTGTGCATCAGTTGAGCGACCGTCACTTTTGACATCAGCTGAATAACTTCGGAAAAGTTTAGAAAATCCAGCCAATCCGAGTTAAAAACAATTTTCGTCTTTTCCACATCAATTACTTTTGAAAGCTGATTAATATAAGTTTCCGCATTGTGCTGAACTTCTTCTGCACTCAAAGGTTTTCTGGCTTTATTTTTTCCGGTAGGATCACCGATTCTTGCCGTAAAGCTTCCGACAATAATAATGATCTGATGCCCCAAATCCTGAAACTGTTTCAATTTTTTCAAAACAACGGCGTGTCCCAGATGCAAATCCGGAGCTGTGGGATCAAAACCGAGTTTGATAATGAGCTTTCTGTTTTCTTCTTCGGCTTGTTTTAATTTCTGTTCCAAACCGTTTTCCGGTAGAATAATTTCTACATTTTCTTTTAGTGTCTGTATCATTTCGTTGAATTTTAAGTATAAAAAAGCCCGAACAAATCTGTTCGGGCTCCTCAATATTTTAGTTTAAATTTTATTGAATTTTAGGTATAGAAATACTTCCCGAACGATAGAACGGGTAATAATAGTTGCTGAAAAATGGCAAACGTAATATGCTGTTTAAGTGTTTCATTGCTTTGCAAAGATATAGTTTTTAATTATATAAGCTGATTATCACAATCTTTTTCTTTAAAAAATTATATTCCTACATAATTTGCATTTTTCCACGAGCTGTCATTGGATTTTTTATATTCTTCAACAGTTTCTTTAGGAACGTAGAAAGTTATTTTTCTGCTGATCTGAAATGCTTCGGACATGTAGGTTGGCTTTTTAGCCATAATGGTAATCTTCGTTAATACAGGACAGTTTGCAAAAGCCCATGTATTTATTTTTTCAACGGTTTCAGGAATTATAATTTCTTTCAGGTTTTTGCTTGTATTAAAAGCGGAAGTTACGATGTTTTTTACGGTAGCAGGAATTGTGAATTTTTCTTTTGCCGGAGGAAATTTTAGAAGACTGGTTTTTTCATGGTCGTACAAAACACCTTCTTCAGTAGAAAAATTGGGGTTTAGCGGATCAACTGTGAATTTTTCTAGATTTTCTGCATTGCGGAAAATGTCCCAGCCAATAGTTTTTATATTTTGATGAATATTAAATTCTTTCAAAGCTTTACAATTGTCAAACGAAAAAGTGGGAATATCTGTTATTGACAACGGAAGCTCGATTTTTGATAAAAATCTGCAGTTTTCAAAAGTGCTTGGAAAAATTTTTTCAACTGTATCAGCAATATTGACTTCGGATTTTGTATCAGGAACTTTTATTAAAATTTTAAAGGTTTTATCATATAGAACTCCATCTTTCGAAGCATAGAATTTATTTTTAGGATCAACCGAAATTTCCTGAAGTGAAGAACAGTACGAAAATGCATTGGGGCTGATAAGCTCTACATTTTCTGGAATTATTACTTTTTTGAGTTGGTCACATTTAAAGAATGCCGCGTTTTCGATTCTCTGCAACGATTTGGGAAAATTGATCGACGTCAGATTGATGCAGTCTTCAAACGCTCTACCTTCTATATTTCTGATGCTTTCGGGAAGTTTCACAGAAATCAGTTGATGAGAACCACTAAATGAGTCGTACCCCAAAGCTTCAATAACATATGTCACATCTTGAAAAGTAATTTTATCAGGAATAATTATGTTTCCGCTGTAACTGCCCTTTACAACCATTGCTTTATGGTCACCGGTCATTTGATAATTGATTTGGTTCACCGTCATGCGCTGACTTTTACAAATGACAGAAATGAACGATACAATAATGCTTAAATATATTTTCATACAAATTATTTGAAAATTATATATTATAAGTTAATGGTCTCAATAAAAAAACCCTGAAATAAATATTTTCAGGGTTTTTTTATTGAGATTGAATCGTATTATTTTCTTGGTTTTTCTACACCGATCCACGCTTCGCCTTCTCTTTTTACCTGGCTTAATGTGAATGTTTCAAAATCATCTGTTTTATACTCGATGTTGTCTTTATTCTGCTCAAATGGCATGATGTAGAAGAAATCTTTGTCTGTTTTATCAGCTTTTGTTCCCTTTTTTACAGTCGGCATAAATTTTTTCTCAAACTTATACTTCGGAAGATATTGCTTTACAGATGCGTAGAATTTAGCGTTATCTTTTTCATTTGGAATAACGTCAACAATCTTAAATTTATCTTTCTTCTTGTCAACCCACAGATAATAGTTGATTTCCTCGTGAGTTTTTTTATTTAAAGAGGTAAATCCGTAAAATTCTTTAGGAACCAGCTGCTTGATTTTTTCTGCATCAACTTTTGTGAAATATTCTCCCTGAGAAGGATCTACATATGTTTCAAGATTGTACAAAAGTACCTGGTTATTCTGGAAGTTTTTATTCTTGAAATACTGATCTAAAGATAATTCTGCCGTTTTTCTAAGCTCTTTTCCTCTGTCGTCCAATTTTTTAGTTGGATTCTGAGGATTTACTTTTTTTACGAAATTATATAAAACAACAGGTTTTATATCTGCAAGATGTGGATATGTTTTTAGCTGTTCTGCTTTTACCAGCCAGTAATATTGTTGATAGTAGTCATCTTTTTCAGCAGGTTTTACAGTTTTATAAGCTAATGCGAGTTTTTTTGAATTAAGATATTTTCCGTATTTACCTTGTGCGAAAGCTAAGCTTGTGGTACATAGTAAAGCAAAAAAAATAGAAATGGATCTTTTCATTTTACAGCAGAGATTTTTTTAATTTTTCAAATATAATTATTTATTAGATAATAAGTTTAATTGTAAGTTAAAATATCTAAAATTTATTGATTTTATGTAATGAAAAATCCTGTAGTGATACAGGATTAATAAAATATGGAATAATTAATAAGAAGTTTCGTGTACTTTCACCGCTCTTCCGCTTGGGTCGGTCATTTTTTTAAAAGCTTCATCCCATTCTAATGCTATAGGAGTAGAGCAGGCTACAGACGGAACTGAAGGAACCGTTGCTGCTGCGGTTTCACTTGGAAAATGCTCTTCAAAGATGGTTCGATAACGGTATTCCTCCTTATTTTGCGGAGTGTTTATAGGGAATCTGAATTTTGCATTCGCCATCATTTCATCTGTTACATATTTTTCAGCAATATCTTTTAATGTGTCAATCCATGAATAACCAACGCCGTCTGAAAACTGTTCTTTCTGTCTCCATACGATCGATTCAGGTAAAAGATCTTCAAAAGCTTTTCTTAAAACCCATTTTTCGATTTTTCCTTCTTCTTTACGGATCATTTTATCTTCAGGATTTACATTCATCGCAATATCCATAAATTCTTTATCCAGAAAAGGAACCCTTCCCTCAATTCCCCAGCTCATTAATGCTTTATTAGCTCTAAGGCAATCATATAAATGAAGTTTGCCTAATTTTCTTACCGTTTCGTCATGGAATTCTTTTGCATTCGGAGCTTTGTGGAAATATAAATATCCACCAAACAATTCATCTGAACCTTCCCCGGAAAGCACCATTTTAATTCCCATTGATTTTATAACTCTTGCCAAAAGATACATCGGCGTCGAAGCACGAATGGTTGTCACGTCATAAGTTTCTAAATGATAGATTACATCGCGGATGGCATCTAAACCTTCCTGAACGGTGAAATTGACTTCATGGTGAACCGAACCGATATGTTCTGCAGCTTTTTTCGCTGCCGCTAAATCCGGTGAACCCACCAATCCAACCGCAAAACTGTGCAATCTCGGATACCAGGCTTCCTGAGTGTCGCCGCTTTCAATTCTCTGTCTTGCAAACTTTGCAGTAACTGCAGAAATAATAGAGGAATCTAAACCTCCCGAAAGTAAAACTCCGTAAGGAACATCGCTCATCAACTGTCTGTGAACAGCGTCCTCTAAACCTTTCCTGATTGCCTGAATATCTGTGGTGTTGTTTTTTACGGCTTCAAAATCTTCCCAATCTCTTTTGTACCATTGTTGCAGTTCATATCCTTCAATACTGTATAAATAATGTCCGGGTAAAAAAGTTTCAATTTTTTTACAGATGCCTTCCAAAGCTTTTAGTTCAGAAGCCACGTAGTAATTTCCTTCTCTGTCCCAGCCTTGGTAAAGCGGACAAATTCCCATGTGATCTCTTGCAATAAGGTAAATGTTATTTTCAATATCATACAATGCGAAAGCAAAGATGCCGTTTAGCTTTTCGATAAAATCTTTTCCGTATTTCCCGTAAAGAGCAAGAATGACTTCACAGTCAGATTGGGTTTGAAATTCGTAATCACGGAATTCTTCTTTGAGTTCTCGATGATTATAGATTTCTCCGTTCACAGCAAGAACAATTTTTCCGTCTTTAGAAAATAAAGGCTGTTTTCCGGATGTAGGATCTACGATTGCTAATCTTTCATGAGAAAAAACAACTTTTTCACTTTGAAAAACTCCGCTCCAATCCGGTCCGCGATGGCGGATTTTTTTAGACATTTCTAAAACCTGAGGTCTTAATATTTCGGTTGACTGCTTTGCGTCAAATAAGCATACGATTCCGCACATGTTATATTATTTGATAGCAAAACTAATTCTTGTGTTTATTTTTTACAAATAAAATTTACTTATAATTAATATTTTTGGTTAAATTTTAATTTATATAGTATAATTTTAAGTCTAATTGTTTTTGAAACTCTTGTTTCGGAATTTTTTTCACTTTATGAATGATTTGAAGCGTCTTTATGAAATTATTTTTAAAAAAATCTTATTCTATGTTAAGAAATAAATCAAATATTTTCCCTTACTTTGTGGCTCGAAATAATTTTTTTTCATCATTTGTGTTTTTACCTCCTTGCAATAATATTGCAAGGAGGTTTTGTTTTTATTCGTTGCCCAATAAGACCCCGGAAACATTCCATGCGCTAAAGCTTGTTCCTTCCGGCTCTCCCTGTGGAATTTTAACCTGAATCGTATGTTTTCCTGCCTTTAAATCACCGAGTGAAATAAAATTGGGATTTGTTATTGTTCCTGGGCACCAATTTGATCTGCTTAAATCTGACGACGAAAGTCCGTCTGCAAAATTACCTGAAGCGGGATTAAATAATCGGTAAGAGCCACAGTCAGTTCTCCAGGGAGTAAATGAAAAAGTTAACTTTCCATCTAAATAAATTGAATTGGTTTTCGGAATAAATTCATCACCATTTTCCCAGCCTCCATGTCCTGTCGTAATGTATTTCAGCTGAACATTTTTTAAATCTTTATCTAAATTAAATTCTACAAAAAGACCTTTTTCATTATTAAACATCGTTGCATAATCCTGTCCCGCCATTTCCATGATGTTGGTCGTATTGAAAAGCGGAATGACTTTATTGTTATTATGAACAATTTGTTCGCTGTTGTGAATGGTAACATCCAAGCTTACTTTGTGACCGCCTTTATCGTAATTTCCGATAAAAGTGCCAATCCAGATTTCTTTTTCTGAAAGGGAAGGTTTTAATTCTGTAACATCCTGACGATACGGGCTCACTGTTTGCCAGGTTTTGCCTTTCAGCTCGATATGATTGAATTTATTGATTCCAAAAGCTGTAAAAAACCTCATCAGCTCTACAGTCGGCTGGTAATTTTGTGTGGAAACGACTCCATAATATTGTTTTCCGTTTCCATTTTCGTAAAGAGGAAGTGTTTTTGCTCCTTTTTCCAGGCCATCAAAAAAAGTCTGCGATTTTTCTTCAGGAATGAAAAATACAGTTCCGGTTCTGTCGTAAGCATCACCGTTTGACTGTTGTTTTAATTCCACGAAGATATTTTCACCTTGAGAAATCTTAGGAAATTTGATCTTTTTTAGAATAATCGTTCCGTTGGCAAATCTTTTTATGTTTTCATCTGATTTTGACTGGTCTGAGAAATTGATCATTTCATTTTCAAAAACTTTTAAAGTCGTAAATCTACTTTTCCAAAGTAAATCTCTGTAGCTAAGTAAATCTGTTGCAGAGATGGTTTTATTAATAATTTTATCGATTCCTGTTTGTTTGATTTTCTTTACAGAAACTGCTGTTGTTGCGGAATTTCCGTTTCTTTCAACCTGCAAAACCAAACCTAAATTTTGCCCTAAACTTGATGGACCGCCTTTTAGCTTTAAATCATTGGTGTACCAAACTTCAATTGTATTTGAATTGATTTTTGTGACTGCTTTTTTACAATTATAGCCTAAAATCTTTTTCGTTTGTGTGGTTAATTCAAATTCCTGCTTTGCAATTGATTCTTTGTCTGAAGTTGAAATTGTTTCATTTTGCTTCAAAAATGCATAAGAAACAATTGTGTTGGAAGGTTTTTCAATCTTACTTATTTCAAAAGGATAATCGCTTTTTTGTTCTTTGATTTTTGTATTTAAAATAAAGTTTTCATTCTCATTCACCCAAACAATCACAGGATTCTGGTTGGGCTGAACTTTTCCATTGTAAGAACTTTCATATTGAATCTCGTAAGTCTGCGAAAAACTAAAAATAGAAAAGAAGATAAAAAAACTTGCTAAAATAGATTTAAACATAATGAATTGATGGTTTTTACAAAGGTAACGTTTGATTTCAGTTAACAAAAAACTACTCCAAAAAGTAGAGTAGTTTTTATAATTTATTTTAAAATCTGATTAAGAAATTCTCTCAATCAAAGCCATATAGAATCCGTCATAACCTTCACTTGGCATTACTTTTTCGTCTTTGATGAATTTAAAATTCGGATTATTTTTAATGAATTCATCAACTTGTTTATTATTTTCGGAAGGAAGAATAGAACAGGTTGCATAAACCATCTTACCACCAACTTTCAGCATTTTAGAATAATCCTGAATAATTTGCTGCTGTTCTTTTTTAATTCGGTCGATAAAATCCTGATCGATTTTCCACTTGCTGTCCGGATTTCTCTTTAAAACTCCCAATCCGGAACAAGGCGCGTCAATTAAAAGTCTATCTGCTTTGTCGTGCAGTCTTTTGATCACTTTATTGTCAGAAATTACTCTTGTTTCAATATTGTGAGCTCCTGCTCTTTTTGCACGGCGTTTCAGTTCAGCTAATTTCCACTCGAAGATGTCTAAAGCGATAATCTGACCTTTATTTTGCATTAAAGCAGCCAAGTGAAGAGTTTTTCCACCAGCTCCTGCACAAGCGTCAACAACTCTTTGTCCTTCTTTTACATCAAGAAAATAACCGATTTTCTGTGAAGATGCATCCTGAACTTCAAACAAACCTTCTTTGAAAGCAGTTGTAAGAAACACGTTTTTCTTTTCCTCAAGCTGCACCGCATCCGGATAATTTCTGATTGGATAAGAAACTACATTTTCGTCTGAAAGATCAGAGATTAATTCTTTGGTTGTTGTTCTTAAAGAATTTGCTCTCAAAACCGTTGGGGCCTGTTCGTTCAGTGAAATCATTTCTTTTTCCCATTTTGCACCCAATTCTTTTTCTAAAGTTTCAGCAAGCCAATCAGGAATAGAATGCTCAATTGCTTTCGTAGGAACTGTTCCTTTTTTTAGTTTTGTAAGAATATCGGCGATTTTAATTCCGTCAAATTCTTCAAATTTCTTGTAATTGGTTTTGCTCCAAAGCAGGTAAGCAAGAATTAGTTTATAGATGTTGTTGGGTTTTACGCCTTCTCCCATGTAATATTCAAGGCGTTTCTTCCAGCGGATAATATTATAGAAAATCTCAGAAACAACGGCTCTATCCTGGCTTCCCCATTTTCTGTTGGCTTTCAAAAGTCTTTCAATGACTTTATCGGCATATTTGTTTTTTTCGAAAAATGTTTCCTGTAAAGCATCGTGGATACCGATGGCGAGATTTCTGTGAATTAATTCCATAAATTGCTGTAAGCTGTTTGAAGCTGCAAAAATACGATTTTTAAATTTGAGATGTGACGTTTGAGATTTGAAATTATTGCTTGGTAAAAAAAGCTGTGGTAAAAATGGAAATTGCGAAGTGAAGCTCCGGAGGAGCGAAACCTTTGTAGTCATAAAAAATATTTCGATAACGGAGCTCCGTAGGAGCGACACATTTATCCATTATTCATCATTCAATAACTAACATCATTACTCGACATTCATACCAAAATCTTACCTTTGCAAAAAATTAATATAAAATGAGCGACGCAGTTATTTGTCCGAAATGTAGTTCTGAATTTACGTATGAGCAAGATGGTTTGATGGTTTGTTCGCAGTGTTTTCATGAGTGGAATCCTGCAGAAAATGATGATTCTGAAAAGATTTTAGATTCAAATGGGAATGAGCTGAAAGACGGAGATTCTGTAGTTGTTATTAAAGATCTTCCTGTAAAAGGTGCTCCAAAACCTGTAAAAGCAGGAACTAAAGTGAAAAATATCCGTTTAAGACCAGGTAGTGACCATAATATTGACTGTAAGATTGATGGTTTTGGCGCTATGGCTCTGAAATCTGAATTTGTGAAAAAGGCATAAAAAAAAGGAAAGAGTTGGACAGGGTAATCTTTCGAAGACCTGATTGCGGATGCTAATTTCGGTCTGGAAGGCAGAAAGAGAATTAACCAAAAATTTCCTTATGTGTTATCCTGTAAAATTATAAAAATATTTTTAAGCGCATTTTCTAATTCATTGAAAATTATCCACATACTAACAATGAGTGTGGATTTTTTTATTTAATGAAATGTATGTTTTAAAAATTTTAGTCAAAAATTATTTGAATAGAATCTTGAAGCTGATGATTGGTAAACATCACGATTTCTTTATTTTTAAATCTGATTTTGTTCCAGTAGTGATTCCCGGCGAACCTGCTTTCTAAAACTTCTGCCGGCAAACCATTTTCAGAAATTTTAATCTGATGCGGATAATAGGAAAATCGTATAATTCCCAATTCAGAAATTTCTTTTTCGGTAAAAATATTGACTTCACCGAAAAGTTTTGCGACATAAGGATTATAAGGATTTTTGTACGTTTCTTCAGCGGTATCGTTTTGAATAAGTCTTCCATTTTGAAGAACAATAATCTGATCGGTCCACGGAATGATATCCTGCAACTCATGTGTAGAAATAAGTAGAGAAATGTTGTTTTCTTTCACATATCTGAAAAGCTTTTCACGAAGCTCAATTTTTCTTGCAAAATCAAGATTGCTAAAGGGTTCGTCAAGCAAAAGCAATTTAGGAAGTACAGAAAGTGCTCTTGCAATTGCTACTCTCTGCTGTTGTCCTCCGCTTAGATATTTAGGCAAAATATTTGCAAATTCTACCAAGCCGACAACATCCAACAGCTCTAAAACTTTTTCTTTTTTCTTTGCCAAATTGATATTAGAAATAAATTTTCCCACATTGTCTGCAACGGTTGCATAAGGCATCAGATCAAAATTCTGGGCAACAAATTTCATATCGGATTCACCAGGAACAAGATTTCCTTTTGGCCCCATCAATTTTCTGCCGTCAAAAATAATTTCACCTTCATTCCAGTCGAGCAATCCGTAAATCAGACTAAGTAATGTTGATTTCCCACAGCCGCTTTCACCTGCCAAAGCAATAATTTTACCCTCATCCAGCTTCAGATGTAGGTTTTGAAAGAGAGGTTTTTCCTGAGAATGAGAAAAGTATAAGTTATTTATCTCTAATAGCATAGTGCAAAAATAAGGGTTTTAAAAGAAGACTGGTATATTTTTAGTAATTTAGCGATGTAAAAATTCCAATAAAATGAAAAGAATATTATTTTCTCTCGCCATACCTGCTCTTTTTACTTCATTTATCATTGTTTCCTGCTCTAAAGAAAAGCCTGTAACGAGTGAAAATAATGAAGTAACCACAACGAAAGACGGTAACAAGTTTGTTCTGGATACTTTGAACAGTAATGTGGAATGGAAAGGATATAAAATTTTTAAATCTGAAAATACAAGCCACTTTGGAACAATAAAATTTGAAAGTGGAGATGTCACTGTGAAAGATGGTAAACTCGAAAGCGGAAAATTTGTGGCCGATATGACTTCTCTGACTTCAGAAGATTTGAAAAACAAAAAAGAAGATCTTGAAAAACTAAATGGCCATCTTAAAAGTGCCGATTTTTTTGAAGTTGAAAAATTCCCGACTGCTTCTTATGAAATTACAAAAATAAGTCCGGCAGCAGAAGGTGACTACAATACTGTTTTGGATGGAAATTTAACCGTAAAAGGTATTACAAAACCAACTCAGTTTAAAGCAAATGTGGCAATAAATGAAGGAGAAGTAAGAATTGCTACCGAACCGAAAGATATTATGAGAGAAGAATTCGGAGTGAAATTTCAATCTCCTGCTGCAAATGGAGTCATTAAAAATGAGGTGACGCTTCAGATTAAAGTGAAGGCTTTAGAGAAGAAATAGTTTAAAAAAGTCTGATGAGCAAAGCAGTTTTAATAAGCAGTATTGCATGTATGTTATTTTTGCTTGGTCTTCAGATTGTTTATTATTTTTCTATAAATTATCAAATTATTCAGGTGTTGGGAGAAATGGTTACTATTCCATCAATCATTTTTGTGATCTTTGCATCTGTCTTTAGCTTTATTAATATATTGAAGGGAAATAAAGAGTATTACCTTATTTTTGGGGTCAATATTTTTACAATACTGATGGTAAGTATTGTTACTATTTCAGATTACAATTAATGATCTTCAAATAATAATTATAAAATCTGTTTTCGCAAGAAGCAGATTTTTTTATGATAATTTGGAGCAGATTTTTAAACTGAAAACCCTATTTTTGCAAATAGATTTTTTTGAAAGGGTAAAACAATGATTGAACAGATAGAAGAATTGCTTGTTGAAGTAAACAGTTTCAATACATCAAGTAAAGAGGAAATTGAAAACTTCCGTATCAAATTTAATGGGAAAAAGGGAATTCTGAATGATTTTTTTGAAAAATTCAAAGAAGTTCCGAACGACCAGAAAAAAGAATTTGGGCAGAAAATCAATACTCTGAAACAAGCAGTAAATGCAAAGTTGGAGGATTTGAAAAATACTTCTGCTTCTTCTATAATCTTAGAGAAAGATGACCTTACAAAACCTGCTTTTCCGTTGGATTTGGGATCAAGACATCCGATTAATTTAGTGAAAAACAGAATCATCGAGATCTTCAAATCAATCGGTTTTGCTGTTGCAGACGGTCCGGAAATTGAAGATGATTGGCATAATTTTACAGCATTGAACCTTCCGGAATATCATCCGGCAAGAGATATGCAGGATACTTTCTTTATTGAGCAGAATCCTGATATTTTGCTGAGAACCCATACTTCCTCAGTGCAAATCCGTTATATGGAAGAAAATCAGCCGCCAATCAGAATTTTATCACCGGGCAGAGTTTTCAGAAATGAAGCGGTTTCTTCCCGCTCGCATTGCATTTTCCATCAGATTGAAGGTTTATATATTGATGAAAATGTAAGCTTTGCTGATTTGAAACAGACCATTCAGTTTTTTACTACAGAACTTTTCGGAAAATCAAAAATCAGATTAAGACCTTCTTATTTCCCTTTTACGGAACCAAGTGCTGAAATTGATGTGTATTGGGGACTAAACTCTGAAACCGATTACAGAATTACAAAAGGAACCGGCTGGCTGGAAATCATGGGTTGTGGAATGGTAGATCCTGCAGTTCTGAAAAATGTAAATATTGACTCTGAAAAATATTCCGGTTATGCATTCGGAATGGGTATAGAAAGAATTGTAATGCTTCTTTACCAAATGAGTGATATCAGAATGTTCTTTGAAAATGATATAAGAACTTTAGAGCAGTTTAAAACGCTGTAATAATAGTTTAAATAAAATTAAGATCCTGTGAACATTTCACAGGATTTTTTTATAACTTTATAAAGTCACACTTACCTGAATTTATTTTAAAAGAAGGTTAAACCACCTAAACATCTGAGCAAACAATATGCTTACGTAGAGATTGAGATATTTGTATTTTCTGTTTTTTAAACCGAAGTCTTCTATCGAATGGGGTGATGTTTTTAGAAGAATGTTTAATTTTGTAAACTGTTATAAGAGTTAAATACTCAGCAGATTATAAGAAATGCTTTTAATACATGAATACGAAGCCAAACGATGATCACGCAAAATCATTGAATTTTAAATCAAGAAAAATTGTTCATTATTCACTTATCTTTTGCATTTTACTGATACAGCTTATCTTAGCCGGTTTTTTTTATAATGAGTTTATCAATAGAAAAAATATAGCTTTTATAGAAAACCAGCTGAAAGAAATTCACTCTTTGGAAAATCTGACAGATAATTCCAGAAAAGAACTTCTAAATGCACAGAATTTTCTTCAGAAATATCTGACTGATTCTGATGAAAAGAATCTGCAGTCTTATTTTCAGTCTTTAGACAAGCTTGGAGAAAATTTAGAAAGTATTAATAAGTATGAATCCAAATATCCTAAACTTAAAAATATCTTAACCACGCAGAAAAAAGATTCTTTAGACAGTAAAAACCTTAAGCTGCTCATTGATTCAACATATAATTATTCAACAAATGCTAGTTTTAAAGCTCCGGTTGCAATCCCTCAGATTAAAAAGCTCAATGTTGATTATAATCTGGACAAATATGATTTTAATATAGAAACCAAAACTTATTCGGATACTGTTAAGAAAAAAGGGTTGTTTGGACGTTTGGGCGATGCTATTGCAGGAAAAGAAACCGTACGAAAGGAAAGTACTGTTATTACCGTAAAACAGGGAAAGGTGCCTGAAGCTTCTGCAATAAAAGCAGACATGGACAGTATTATGAATCTTGTACAGAATCATTATTCCGGGCAGGTGAAAAAAATACAGGTGAATGTCGTTGAAAGAGAAAACAACAGCGGGAAATTTTATACTATATTTAATAATCTTCTGGCTTACAGTAATGGGGTAATGAATATTTATGAATTTGCCATAAAAGATTCTAAAAAAGATCTTGAAAAAGAATATGCTAAGCTCAATTCAGAAAGTAACAAAATTCGAACATATCTCGTTTTCGGATCAATGATTTTGATGTTTATTGTTTCTGTTCTCATCATGTACTTTACAAGAATTGCGTTTATATATGAATGGAGACTGAACGCTGCCAATAAGCAGATTAAGGAAAACCTTAACTTCAAAAACAGAATTTTGGGAATGTTGAGTCATGAATTAAGATCACCTTTGAAAATCATAGGTATTTTTATCAGGAAAATCAATAAAAAAACAACAGATGAAAGTATTAAAGAATATCTGAAATCAATCAGCTTTACCAATAACACGCTGTTGATGCAGGCAAATCAAATTCTGGAGTATACCAAAAATCAGCAAGTGGAAAATAAGCTTGTTCCGGTAGTTTTCAATCTTAAAAGCGAGATCGATTCGATATGTAATTCTATTGAACCTTATATAGAGACGAGAAATAATAAATTTGTAGTTAATGAAAATATTGATCCTGCAATTGAAGTGTATTCCGATAATACCAAGATCAACCAGATTTTCATGAATATCCTTGGTAATGCAAATAAATTTACCGAAAATGGTGTGATCACAGTTACAACAAACGCCGATAAGATTGATGATCATACAGTTTCATTAACAACTAAAATCAGTGATACAGGGGTAGGAATTTCTAAATCTGATCTTGAAAAAATATTTGAACCTTATTATCAGGGTGTTTTATCTGAAGATGTTGAAAATCTTGGAGCGGGGTTAGGTTTAAGCTTATGTAAGGAAATCGTGGAACTCTACTCTGGAAATATATCGGTTGACAGTGAGAAGAATCTTGGTACAACAGTAAGTTTTACCATTAATCTTAATCTTAATCTTAATAAATGAATAATTTAGATTCTAAAAATATCAGTTTTCTGCTTGCAGATGATCATAGTCTTATAAGACAGGGGATAGAATTTCTGATTGAAGAATTAGAATTTGATGGCGAGGTTTTGCATGCATCGACTTTAAAGAAAGTTTTAGAAATTGTAGAAACCCAGTCTATTGATATAGCAATTATAGATGCCATTTTCCCGGATGGTAACAGTCTCTCTATCTTGTCACAAATAAAGCAGCTGAAACCCGAGATTAAAATTCTTGTTTTTTCGGGAGTGGACGAAAATACTCAGTCCGTAAAATATATTCAGTCTGGTGCAAATGGTTTTTTGAGTAAACTCAGTGAAGAAGATGAAATTAAAAATGCCATTTTGAAAATACACCAGCATGGAAAATATATTTCAGAAATAACCCAGAACGCATTGTTAGATTCTGTTGTCAATAAAAGCTTGGCAAATCCTCTTCAGAGTCTTACTGAAAGAGAAATTCAAATTGCAGGGTTGTATGCAAAAGGTTTGGGAAATCTGGAAATTGCTGCCTATCTTGATATCAAGCAAAATACCGTAAGTACAATAAAGAAAAGAATTTTTGATAAACTTAATATCGAAAATCTTGTGGAACTTATAGAATTAATGAAAGCCGATCATTAATTACTTCTAACATCAATTTTCCGAGACCTTGATTTTGTAGATAAATATCTACAAACAGATCGAAATATATCTACAGAAAAAGTTATTATGATAACTCAGGACTTGGTAATTTTACAACATGAAAGCTAAGCGAAAAAAGCTGCTTTCAACTAAAAGGATTTAGTGAATTTGTTCTACGTTCAATGGTGGTGTGTGAACTAGACAAACGGGATTTTGAAGTGGATTGAAAACACAAATGACGAAAATAAGAGTATCTGAAGCAGAGCCTTTTTAGGCTCTGTATAAGATACTAAACCAAGATCATTAAAACGCATAATAAAAACACAATTGATTAACCTAAGTGTCATCATTACAGAGCTGTAAAGCTCTGTAATAGATACTTAAAAAGAAATTTTCAATTTAAACACAAATGAGTTAATCCTTAGTATGATTACAGAACTGTAAAGCTCTGTAGCAGGAACAGGAAAAAAGAGTTTCATAATTATCCTGGGAATGATTCCAGAATTTATGTTAATTTAGGTTTACAGGAAACCTCCGAGAAGAATCTCGGAGGTTTTATTTTTATTTGCTGAATTTTAAAGGGTATTTTACATTTTTATAATCATCGATACTGGCTTTTAAAGATCCAACAGCAAGCTCGGCTTTTAGCAACAGAGGAATATGGTTCGCATCATTAGATACCCACATTGTTACGCCTTCTTTTTCCTTGAAAACTCTACCACTCTTTACAGAGGGAATAATTTTTAAAGCATTGATGGTTCCGAATTTTGTTTTTAGATTTTCTGTTCCCGTAACTTTCAGCTGAAAAGGAAACATCTCATCATCAATCCATACATTCATATTGATTATTGTTCCTACTTTAAGTTCCGCAGGGCTTTTACTTCTCAGAAAATAAAAGCAGGAAAGCATATCCTGAACTCCTTTCACAGATTTGATTGTTTTGGAACCATTTGCCGGAGTCTTTTTGTCTGTTAATATGAGAGTCTGATTGTCATGATTAAAAACAGTTTGCAGATGCTGTCTATAGCTGCCTTCTTTTACATTCCTTACATAAAAGCTGGGTAACTCTGTTTCCATATTAATATAGCTTTCATACAAGTCTTCTACTTTGAAAAATGCGCGTACCGCTCCGGTTGTCTGTCCGGTTCCTTTTACGTATAAATGAGGCTCACCTTTATAATTTACCTTTTTTGTAGTAAGATTGGCAGTTCCTGCATTCAAGAACCCATAGTGGATTCTTAAAGTAAGAGATTCGCCGTCTGCAACATTGGTCAATTGAGAATAGCCTAAAAAAAAGGCAAATATTGCAATGATAGTAAGTATCTTCTTCATAAATTACATTTTTACAAAAACACTGCCAAGTTTTTCATTTTCAGTTTTTTGCGTGTCTTTGATAAATCTCAGTTTTTTATTTAGGCATTATTAAATATGCTTCGCATTAAAATTAGTAAATTTGCAGCTACAAATTATTAAATTATCATCATATTATGATTACTACAGATATATTAATTATCGGAGCGGGACCAACTGGGCTATTTGCCGTATTTGAAGCAGGTTTGCTGAAAATGAAATGTCACATCATCGACGCACTTCCACAACCGGGAGGTCAGTTGGCAGAGCTATATCCTAAGAAACCGATTTTTGATATTCCAGGTTATCCGTCTGTAAATGCAGGTGAACTGGTAGATAATTTAATGGAGCAAATTAAGCAGTTTCAGCCTGGTTTCACTTTAGGAGAAACGGCTGTTTCTTACACAAAAGTTGATGATGAATGGTTTGAGGTGGTAACTAACAAAGGGACGATTCACAGAGCTAAAGCGATTGCTATTGCAGGAGGATTGGGAACTTTCGAGCCCAGAAAACCGACTATTGAAAATATTGCCGATTACGAGGAGAAAGGTCTTGAATATTTTGTGAAAGAGCCTGAACATTTCAGAAATAAAAAAGTGGTCATTGCAGGAGGTGGAGACTCAGCTCTTGACTGGAGTATTTTCTTGTCGAATGTTGCGAGTGAAGTTACTTTAATTCACAGAAGAAACGAATTCCGTGGTGCTTTGGATTCTGTAGAGAAAGTTCAGGATTTAAAAAATCAGGGCAAAATTAAATTAATTACTCCTGCAGAGGTTACCGCAATCAAAGGAGACGGAAAAGTGGAAGCAATCACTGTTGCAGTTGACGGACAGGATCCTTACGATATTGACACAGATTATTTCATTCCATTATTCGGTTTAACTCCAAAATTGGGAGAAATAGGAAACTGGGGATTGAATATTGAAAAAAATGCAATCGTCGTAAACAATGCATTGGATTATCAAACCAACATCGACGGTATCTACGCAATTGGTGATATCAACACTTATCCTGGAAAACTGAAGCTGATTCTTTGTGGCTTCCATGAAGCAACTTTAATGTGTCAAAGTGTTTACAATAGATTAAATCCGGGTAAGAAATTCGTTTTAAAATATACAACCGTAAGTGGGGTAGATGGTTTCGACGGAAGCCGTAAAGAAGCTGAAAAAGCAGTAGTAAAGAAAATAGATTAATCTGGTTGTTAGTTGTTGGTTATTAGTTAGTAAAACAAATGCCATCAACCATTAAACCATTAACCATCAACTAAGATGAGCGATATAAATATAAAGATTACCGATAGAGAAGGTGTTACTCATGATGTCGTTGCACCGACGGATATGTCTATGAATCTAATGGAAATCATCCGTTCGTATGAATTGGCAGAAGAAGGAACCATCGGAGTTTGTGGCGGAATGGCAATGTGTGCTTCCTGTCAGGTTTATGTAATCAATGATCCCGGACTTGAGCCAATGGGGGATGAGGAAGATGCTATGTTGGGTGAAGCTTTCCATGTACAAGAGAACAGCAGATTGGGCTGCCAATTACACATGGCAATGGATATGGAAGGACTGGAAGTAGAGATTGCTCCTTATCCTTAAACATTATAAAAGATATGTAATAAATAAAAATACCCCTCGAGTAAAATTCGAGGGGTATTTTATTGCTTCAAAGGGTCTATGTTAAATAGTATTGGTTTTAGTAGGATATAAAAAATATACTTTCATTTTCTTGAAAATTATCTATGAAGTTTTCTTGAAAATATTTTTCTAAACTTGCCTGGTTTTCGGGATTGTCAGCTTTTAGATATTTCTTAAAATTAATAACATCTGTTTTACGGAAGTACAGTTTGTTATTTTGATATTCTTTTAGAAAGTCTTCATACACTTGTTTTCTGATATGGCCGATATCTTTGTAATAAATGATTTCACTGCTATCTTCTGAAATGATTTTTTCTCTATGATGATCTAAAAATTCAATATTGTTTTCAAAGTCTTCAACGGTATGATAATCAACCAAATTTTTATCTTTCTCTACTAAAATACAATGACAAATATCCAGCCCCATATTATTTAAATTTCCTCCTTAGAAATCCATTTTCCGACGGTCGGAGCCTGATAGTTTTTCATTTTTTCTAAAAGCTCACCAATATTGTCACTCACTAAAAGCATTTCCTGATTGATTTGCTTTAAAAATCCTTTATCAACCATGGTCTGAACCATCTTCATTAAGTCATCATAAAATCCGTAAATGTTCAGAATCGCAATTGGTTTTTTATGAAGTCCGAGTTGTGCCCAGGTAATCATTTCGAAAAATTCTTCCAAAGTTCCGTAACCTCCGGGAAGAACAATCACACCGTCTGAAAGCTCATTCATCTTGGTTTTTCTTTCGTGCATAGTTTCCACTAAAATCAGTTCGGTAAGATTGGTATGTGCAATTTCTTTAGACTGTAAAAAATGAGGAAGAACGCCAATTGCCTTTCCTCCATTCTGAATCGTTCCATCTGCAACAGCACCCATTAAACCCACATTTGCTCCGCCATAAATTAAACGGATGTTTTCCTTTGCTAATGTTTTTCCAACCCAATAGGCTTGTTCTTTATAAATTTCTTCCGAACCAAAGCTTGACCCGCAAAATACAGTAATACTTTTCATTGTTTTAAATTGTTTTTGTCCATTTTATTTTAACCGCGGACATTATTTCCAGTTCTAATCTAACATCTGATAAAACTTTAAACTCATTCTTTAAATAAAATTCTAAAGGAGATTTATAAAACTCCCCATTGATTTTTTTATCATTGTTATGGTCGATTACCCAACCGTTAAGCTCAGTTTTATTTCGTTTCAGCTCATTTAACATTTTGGTTCCCCAACCTTCCCCGTGAATATTTCCTGAAAGGATAATCGCAAACCAAATTTCGCTATCTCTTATAAAAGTAATTGCCCAACCATGAATTTCTTCATTATCTGTTAAAAGGAAATGATTGACATTATGGAGTTTTTCAAGATAATTTTCAAAACCTTCCAAGTTTTTGTAAGCCAGCTTTTCCGGATATTCGTTATTCCATAATTGCAGAATTTGCCGTTTTTGTTCGAGGTCGAGGCGATTGTTGGTTATGATTTTCATGAGGAATTAGTTTATCATTTTTATGGTGTGTTTTAGCACATTAATGTAATTTAGTTTTATCATTCAATAGGGGTGGGCTTCAGCCCACCGACAAAATTAAATTTTCCATTGGCTTTAGCCAAAATTTATTCAAAATTGTATTTCTCCATAAAATCCTGATATTCTTCGTCAAAAGTCTTTTTCTGATGATGTGTATTTTGATTTTTAATATAATTTCTTACTTGTTCGATTTTTGATTCGGAAACGGAAACCGCAAAATATTCATCTTGCCATGCAAATTTTTCTTTTGTTAAACAATTTTTATTAATCCAATAAGATGATTCGCCTTTTATAAGTTGAACAATATTTTCAATGTTTTGATTTGAACCTAATGAAATTAAGCAATGACAATGGTCAGAATATCCGTTGACCATATCCAGAAAAATACCTTTTTCAGAAGCATTATCTTTAATATGTTTCCAAACTTTAATTCTTTGTTCTAAAGTAGCAAAATATGGAAGTTTATTTTTTGTAGAAAAGACAATATGGATGTAAATTTTGAGATAAGACATTTGTGTTGTTTTTTTCAAAAGTAGAAATTATTTTTAAGTTTTGGCTAAAGCCAAAGGATTGTCTTTTTATTATAAACGGGCTAAAGCCCGTTCCTATTGAATCATATTGTGATTTTTATTAATTATTGTTTTGTCGGTGTTTTTGTATTCAATAGGGGTGGGCTTTAGCCCACCTACATAAAATGAATTAATCGATTGGCTTTAGCCAAAACCTATTAAAAAAATATCCAAAATCAAATGACTTTGGATATTCAAAACAATATTTATAATCCCTATTTAAAAGGGATATTTGCTAAAATATCTTTAGTGAAAGCCCAGAATTTCTGGGTCGAACTGATATTTGCTTTTTCATCAGGAGAGTGTGCGCCTCTGATGGTTGGACCGTAGCTTACCATCTCCATTTCAGGATAATTGGCTCCGATAATTCCGCATTCCAGACCGGCGTGACAAGCAACAACATGAGGTTTTTCGCTGAATTTTTCAACATAGATTTTTTCCATCAGCTGAACGATTTCAGAACCCGGTTTTGGTTTCCATCCTGGGTAAGAACCGCTAAATTCTACGTTCATTCCTGCTAATTCTGCTACAGATTTCAATTGTTCTGCAACAGAATCTTTTGACGATTCTACAGATGATCTTGAAAGGTTTAGTATTTTTAAACCGCCTTCTTTTAATTCAACTCTTGCCACGTTGTTTGATGATTCTACCAGATCCTGTACATCAGGACTCATTCTGTAAACACCATTATGCAATGATTTTAAAACTAAAATAATTTTCTTTGAATCTACTTCTGAAAGAGCTTTCTCAGAACTTGTCGTATTTTCGATGTTGATTTGAAGAGCAGGCTCGATAGAAGCAAATTCTTCTAAAATCTGTTTCTTCAGTCCGTTGGTTACATGTTCAATGAATTCCTGAGCATTTCTTACCGAAATAATGGCAAAAGCTTCTCTCGGAATTGCATTTCTCAAGCTTCCGCCATCAATAGAAACCAACTGGACATTTTGGTTTTCCAAAGCTTTATACAAGAATCTGCCTAAAATAATATTGGAATTCCCGAAACCTTTGTGAATATCCATTCCTGAATGTCCTCCCTGTAAGCCTTTTACTTCAATTTTTACAAACTGTCCGTTTGCTGCTTCAGTTTCGTAGTTCTGAGTGATGGTCACATCAATTCCTCCTGCGCAGCCGATGTCAATTTCATCATCTTCTTCGGTATCAAGATTTAATAAAATTTGTCCTGTTAGTTGTCCCGGTTTTAAACCTAAAGCTCCTGTCATTCCTGTTTCTTCATCAATCGTAAATAATGCTTCCAGGTCAGGATGCGGAATGTCTGAGCTTTCAAGAACTGACATAATCGTTGCTACACCTAAGCCATTATCAGCACCTAAAGTTGTACCTTTGGCTTTAACCCAGTCTCCATCAATTTCCATCTGGATTCCCTGAGTTTCAAAATCGAAATTGACATCATTGTTTTTTTGGCAAACCATATCCAGATGCGACTGCATGACAATCGATTTACGGTTTTCCATTCCAGGAGTTGCCGGTTTTTTAATAATCACATTTCCTACTTCGTCAACTGTAGTTTCCAGTCCTAAATTCTCACCAAATTCTTTAATGAAAGCGATTACTTTTTCTTCTTTTTTAGAAGGTCTCGGAACTGTATTTAAACGGGAAAAATTTTTCCAGATAATCTGCGGTTCTATATTGGATAATTCCATAAAATTTATTTTTATCAAAATTACAAAATAAAAAATGCTCCCGAAATTCAGTAGCACTTATTTTTGCTTATTGCTTATTGCTTATTGCTTATTGCTTATTGCTTATTGCTTATTGCTTATTGCTTATTGCTTTAGCATCCGCATTCGCCATAAATTGGCATCGATGTCTTGCTTCCGTCAGGTTTTTCAATCGTTAAAGTGCCTTCAAAAAGCAAAGCTTCTTCATGCTTGATCTTTTTACCTTTTACTGAAATTTTATAATTCTCATTTTCTATTTCCTTCGTCAGTTCTTCATCGACTTCCATGTCGCTGGATGAAATAAGATTCATAGCTAATCTTTTTCCGTCAAGCATCATATAAGCTGTTTTCCCTGCATCATCGGCGTAAATGTATTTTTCGTTTTCAAAATCTGCTTTGTTCTTGGCAAAATAGCAAGAACATTCTTTGATTTCTTTTGGAAAAGGAAATGTATCAACTGCAATATTGGCACTTTGAACATCCGTTTTTGCAGAATCTTTTACAAAAGCTGTAGAATCTGTTTTTGGAGAATCTATAATAGTTTCTTTATCCTTTTTGCAGGCAATAACTAAGAATGCTGAAAAGAAAATGATTAAATATTTCATTTTTTATATTATTTAAAATTAAGAAAAAAGCAAAATGCAGATCGCTAAAAGTAGTTTTTATCCTCTTGCTCTTTCCAAAAGAACCATCATCAATAAAGATAAAACAACCAAACTTTCGTCTTCATCATCAATATCAATCAAACGGTCTAATTGGAATCTTCTTCCAAAGAACGAAGGCATTTTTTTTAGTCTGAAATATTCTTTTCCGTCAATTCCTTTTACCGTGTACGAAGGATTTAAAAAATATCCGGTAAACATCCCGATGATTGGGATTTCACCTACCATTCCGTCGAAAAATTTTACCCAGGCGTTATCTTCTGTAATTGTGAATTTCTGCTGATCTGCTTCATCCAAGACATTGTAAGTAGATTTCCATATAGAGCGTACACCTTTTCTTGCTAATCTTCCGAAGTTTTTTGTGTTGAATACATCTTTGATAGAATATGACGCATTGAAATCAATCCATTGGTTTGCCTGAATTCTGAAGAGTTCTTTTGTCTTGCTTTCGTCATTAAAAACAACCACATCTTCTTTCAGTTTAAACATTTTCTGACGAACGTATGCTACATAATTCCCGTTTCTGTCTGTAATGTTGAAATCGCTGGCAAGCGTTGTGATTTTAAATTTAAAATCCAGCGGATAGTTTAAGTTGTTAAGTACCATTTTAGTTTATTTTCAAGTTTATATTTTGAAAGGTAAATTTAAATAATTCTAGACTTTTAAAATCATTTAATTGTGAATTTAAAAAAAATCTTTAGTTATCAAAAATCATACCTCATTACCTGCTTTTAGATTTATTTTACAAGTTTAATGCGTATTTTTGTAATTATGGATTATCCAAGTAAAGTATTGGCAAAAGCAGTAGAAGAAATTTCCGGACTTCCGGGAATTGGCAGAAAAACGGCTTTACGTTTAGCGCTTCATTTGCTGAAACAACCCAATTCGAGAGCAACAAATCTGGGAACATCACTCATTAATCTGGTTAATGAAATAAAATATTGCAAAGAATGTCATAATTTTTCAGATTTTGATATTTGCGAAATCTGCAGTAATCATAAGCGAAATGATGATGTAGTTTGTATTGTAGAAGATGTTCGTGACGTGATTGCAATTGAAAATACAGGAAAGTATACCGGGAAATATCTTATTTTAGGCGGGAAAATTTCTCCAATGGAAGGAGTAGGACCAAACCAATTGAATATTTCGAGTATAGAAAGGAAACTGAATGAAGGCAAAGCGAAAGAGCTTATTTTTGCCTTAAGTGCAACCATGGAAGGTGACACAACCGCTTATTATATCTACAAAAAGTTTAAGAATTTTGATATTAAATTTTCAAGTATTGCAAGAGGGATTTCTGTAGGCGATGAGCTGGAATATGCAGATGAAATTTCTTTAGGGAGATCAATAGTGAATAGATTGCCTTATAACGAAAAGGATTAGAAGATGGTAAAACTTTCTGTGATTATCGTTAATTATAATGTAACTCAACTTCTTAGAAACTGTCTGTTTTCTATTAAAAAATATTTAGAAAATGTCAGTTATGAAGTCATTGTGATTGATAACAATTCAACCGATTCTTCGTGGAAAAATCTTATTTCTGAGTTTCCTGAATTTCATTTTATTGCTTCCGAAACGAATGATGGTTTTGCTAAAGCCAATAATAAAGCCATTGAATCTGCTAAAGGCGAATATCTTCTGATTTTAAATCCCGATACGGAAATCGAAGGTTTGTATATGAATGAAGTGTTGGATTTTGCCGATTCGAAACCTAAATTTGGATGCTTAGGAGTGAGAATGCATGATGCAAACGGTGTATTTCTTCCTGAAAGTAAGAGATCGGTTCCGGATATGTTTAATTCTTTCGAGAAACTGTTTACAAAATTTAAAAAAAATACCTCAAAGTCCTATTACAGAAACGATATCGGAGAATTTGAAATTGCTGAGGTTGAAGTAATAACCGGAGCATTTTTTCTGATTAAAAAAGCTGCTTATAATAAAATAGGTGGTTTAGACGAAAAATATTTTATGTACGGCGAAGATATCGATATTTGTTACACTTTGCTGAATCACGGTTATCAAAACTATTATTATGGTAGAGCTTCCATTCTTCATCATAAAGGAGAGAGCACAATAAAAGATAATGTTTATCTGGAAAGATTTTATGGGGCAATGCAGATTTTCATCGATAAATATTACAAAGAAAGCAAACCTTTACAGTATTCTTTTCTGAAAGCTGGTTTAAAACTCAGACACAAAATCGAACAAATCAAACTGAAATAAGAAAAGCAACTCAATGGAGTTGCTTTCATTTTATCTTAAGTAATAATTGCTTATTTAGAAGCCGGAACGCTTACCGGAGCTGAAGTTTTAGTAGAAGCCGGAGCCTTTTCTGCAGGAGCTTCAGTTTTAGCCGGTGTTGGAATAGGGGCTGCTGTTTGCTTAGGCTTACCTGTTACCACAACACTTATCAAAATCAGAACGATGATTACTGTTCCAAGGGTCCATGTAGATTTTTCCATAAAATCATTGGTTCTCTGTACTCCGAACTGTGCAGAAGAAGCACCTCCGAATGTACTCGAAAGACCTCCGCCTTTCGGGTTTTGAGCCATTACAACGATTACCAATAAAACGCTGGCAATCATAATTAGAACCATCAATAGTGTAAATATAGTATCCATTAATTCTGATATCTTTTTGAATGGGCAAATTTAATCTTTTTTTATCGAACAACAAAATAAGATTTACGCTAAAAATAAAAAACGGCAGCAAAAGCCACCGTTTTATCAAAAAATATATAAATTCTTATTTGAAGTCAGAATCTTTAGCCTGGTTTACCTCGTAAGATTTCACTTTCATCACCATTTCCATACCCATCTGGTTTACGGTAATGGTGTAAGGCATTTTCACACCAGAAACATCTTTGTAATCAGCAAAAGTTGTAGGAACAGTAAATGTTTGCCCTTGCGCGCTTACAGTTTCTGTTTCTCCTGTTTTAAGACCTGTTTTTACACTGTAGTAATAAGCTTTATCACCAGATTTGATTGCGTAAGAATCTTCACCGTTGATTTTTTCAATTCCTGCTAATTTGTAATCTGCAGATTTTGCAAAACCTAATTCCTCGAAAAGTTCAGTGTTTTTCAAATTGTCAGCAATTTCTTCTTTAGTCATTTGAACTTTTTGTCCCATTTGCTCAGAATAACCTGTTTTTCCGTCAAAAACCTGTTTTTGAACTGTCATTCCACCAGCAGAAATTGTTTGAAGCTCTTTTCCTCCTTGCGCTTTAACAATTTTAAAATCGAGGTTCTGCCCTTGCATAGACATTGATGCGTTGGTAGTGTAAGAATTTATTTTAGCCAAATTAGCTTTGCCACCAATTGCATTAATATATTTATCAACAACAGAAGCCACAGTTACACTTGCATCAACTTTTTGAACTGTTGGTTTTGCTACTGGATTTGCATAAGCATCGTAATATTTTACAGGGTAACCTAATTTTTCCAATCCTTCAGAAATATCAGAAGCTTTACCAGCGATGAAAATTCTGCTCTGATTAGGCAAAATAGTAGCTTTCACGGCATTAGAAACATCAGCTGCAGTTACTTTATCGATAGATTTTAAATAATTGGTATAAAAATCAGCAGGTAAATCCTGAACTTTTTGGTTAACAGCAAATCTTGCAATGGTTGCAGGCTGCTCTAATGCCATAATGAAGCTTCCTTTCAATTTTGCCTTAGCATTTTCAAGTTCATCTGCTTTTACTGTAGAAATTCCATTGATTTCGTTCATGAATTCTTTTACTGCTTTGTCAGTAACCTCATTTCTTACACTTGCTTCAGCAGAGAAAGAAGGAGAATATTTGCTTGCGCTCATATCGGAATAAGCACCGTAAGTAAATCCGTTTTTTTCACGCAGGTTCATGAAAAGTCTGGCTTCTCCACCACCACCAAGAATGTAGTTGGCAATTGTTGCAGGGAAATAATTAGGATCCTTCATTTTCAATGTATTCAGGTTTCCTACAGAAACTACTGACTGTACTGCAGAAGGAACATCTACTACATTGATCTCTGTTTTAGCAACATTTGCAGCAGGTTCTAAAGCAGGGAATTTTGTATCTGCTTTTTTCCAGTTGTTGAATGCTTTTTCAACCATTGGCTTTACCTGATCAAATTTTACGTCACCTACAATCACAAGATATGCATTGTCCGGAGCGTAATATTTTTTGTACACATTCTGAACATCTGCAAGCTGAATTTTATTGATTGATTCTTCTGTTTCAAATTCTCCTCTTGAAGTATCTTTTCCGTAAGCTAATGCATTTGAAACTCTTGAAGCGATTGCATCTGCGCTCTTCTCTGAAGATTTTAATCCTTCAATAGCTCTTTCTTTAGATTTTGTAATTTCATCAGCAGAAAATTTAGGATTGATAATGGCATCAGCCATTAAATTCAAAACTTCAGGGAAATATTTCGAAAGGGAGTTAGAAGAAGCTCCTGCAGAAGAAAAATTTAAGTTAGCTCCTAAAAAGTCTACTCTTTTGTTGAAAGCGTCTTTGCTTAACGTAGTTGTTCCGTTACCAAGCTGATCTGCCATGATTTCGCTTACTCCGGCTACAGGACCTTCAAAATAAGGTTGTCTGTCCATAGAAAGGCTCACGTTTACTCTCGGTAATTTGTTGTTTTCAACCACCATTACGGTTATCCCGTTTTTAAGCTGGAAAGTTTTAGGTTTTGCAATGTTGATGGCAGGAGTTGGTCCCGGTTTTGGCATCGCATTAAGGTCAATTTTTTGTGCAGAAAGCATTCCTGAGAATAAAAATGCTACGGCTATATAGGTAAATTGTTTTTTCATTGTAAAAAATTTAAAATTTATAATCATATCTAAAACACGGATGTCTTTATACGATTATTTTTTTTCAGGTAAGTAATTAAGGATGATTCTTTGGTTAGAATTTAAATACTTTTTAGCCGCATTTTGTAAATCCTGCTTGGTGATCGATTTGTAAATGTCGATTTCCTTGTTGATAAGATTTGTATCTCCCATCAATACATGGTTTGTAGCCAATGAAGCAGCAATTCCCTGAATGCTTGAGTTTGCATTTACAAACTGATTTTCAAACTGATTCTGAAGCTTTTGGTAATCTTCATCAGAAATTAAAGTCGTCTGAAGTTTTTTAATTTCAGCATCGATGTCTGTCTGTAAAGTCTGCTTCGTTGTAGCTCCCATTGGGATTGCAAAAAATGCAAAAATACCGTAATCTTCAAGACCTTGATTGAAAGCCGCTACTTGAAGCGCTTTTTTCTCCTGATCTACCAATTTTTTATATAAAACTGAAGATTTCCCGTTACTTAAATATGAAGAAAGCATATCTAGAATATATGCATCTTTCTCTTTGTTACCCGGCGTTCTGTATGCGAAAACATAAGCTGGAAGCTGAATATTCGGATCATAAGCTGTTACTTCTTTTTCTTTTGTAATTGGCTCATCTTTCGGGAAGTTTTTAGGATAAATTGTTCCTTTCGGGATGCTTCCGTAGTATGTTTCAATCCATTTTTTTGTTTGCTCAGGTTTGATGTCTCCTGCTACAACCAATGTTGCGTTGTTCGGAACGTAATATTTTTTATAGAAAGCCTGAAATTCTTCTAATTTTGCAGAATTCAGATCTTCCATAGAACCGATTGTTGACCAATTGTACGGGTGTTTTGTGAAAAGGTTTTTCTGTACGTTTGTGAACAGATTTCCATAAGGCTGGTTATCCATTCTCAGTCTTTTCTCTTCTTTTACAACTTCTCTCTGAGTATCTACCCCGATTTGGTTGATGATACCATGACGCATTCTTTCTGCCTCCATCCAAAGACCTAACTGCTCGTTGTTTGAGGGGAAAGTTTCGTAATAATAAGTTCTGTCGTTTGTAGTGTTTGCATTGTTCTGTCCGCCATTCGAAGAAACAATTTTAAACCATTCTCCTCTTTTGATATTTGGAGTTCCTTCAAATAAAAGGTGCTCAAAAAAGTGTGCGAAACCAGTTCTTCCCACTACTTCATCTTTTGCTCCAACGTGATACATTACACCTGTTGTAACTACCGGCGCAGAATTATCCTGATGCAAGATTACATGTAAACCGTTTGGTAAATCATACTCTTCAAATTTGATTTGCTGTGCATTAAGCATCACTCCGAAAAAGGCAGCCGCTGCAGCACTAAGAAGTCGTTTTTTCATAAATAGAAATTGTTTTATCAATGAGTGTCAAAAATACGTTAATTGTTACATTAACAAAATAAAAAAGTTTATTCTGTAAACAATTAAGAATATTTGTTAAAAACTTATGTGGTATTTAAAGTTATCGTGAAGTTTAAAATAACATCTATTTTTGCAGACTGTAAACCGTTGAAATGGAAAATTTTTTACATCATAATATTTCACAGGACTCACTGTCTGTTTTATTTAGTAAAGCACCTGTCGCAATGTCACTGGTAATCGGGGATGAGTTTATTATTAATAGTGCAAATCCTCAGATTCTTGAGCTTTGGGGACGTGATGAATCAGTTATCGGAAAGCCATTGTTTGAGGCACTTCCCGAAATAAAATCTCAAGGATTTATTGAAATATTTGATCATGTTTACAAAAAAGGAGAAACATTCAACGGAAATAGATGGTCTGTTTTTCTGCAAAAATATGGAAGTTATGAAGAACATTTTTTCAACTTCATATACGCGCCTGTCTATAATGATCATCAAAAAATAATAGGAGTAAGTATTGTGGCTACAGAAGTTACGGATCAGGTAGTTTCGGAGCAAAAGCTGAAAGAAAGTGAATACCGTTTTGAGGATCTGATTAAGCAGTCAGACTATTCCATAGCAATTTATCGCTCGGAAGATCTGTTGATTGAGCTTGCTAATGAGCCGATGCTTAAAACCTGGGGTAAAGATAAATCTGTAATTGGGATGAAGCTTGAAGATGCCCTTCCTGAGCTTGAGGGACAGCCGTTCATAGGTATTCTGAAAGATATATTCAGAACCGGAAAAACATATACTGCAACAGAAGATAAGGTAGAGCTTGTTGTAGATGGTAAACTCCAGACTTTTTATTATAATTTTTCTTATAAACCTTTAAAGAACTCTGCTGGAGAAGTGTATGCCATTCATAATATGGCGGTAAACGTTACCGATCTGGTAGAAGCAAGAACAAAAATTCAGGAAAGCGAAAAAAAATACAGAGATCTTGCTGACTCGATGCCGCAGTTTGTATGGACGTGTGATAAGAATGGCAAGATAACGTATATGAATGATAGTTGGTATAAATATATGGGATTCAGTAAAGATGATGATGTCAACGAAGCGATAGAAAAAATTATAAAACCTGAAGTATATCCTGAAGTCCTGAAAGTTTGGGATGAAAGTGTCAAAACAGGAAAGCCGTTTGAAGTGGAATATGAATTTTTGGATCCTCAGAACCCTGATACATACAGGTGGTTTTTAGGAAGAGCTGTTGCTAACATAGACGAAAAAGGAGAAATAAAACAATGGATTGGAACATTTACAGACATTGATGACTTTAAACAGCTACAGGCACAGAAAGATAATTTTCTCGGCATTGCCAGTCATGAACTCAAAACACCGCTTACAAGTCTTAAATTATACACTCAATTTATTGAGCAAAATCTTAATAAGCAGTCTGATACCAGAAATGCCGAGGTAGCAAGGAGAATGAATCATCAGATCGATAAATTAACAGATTTAGTCAACGATTTGCTGGACGTCACAAAAATTCAGAAAGGAAAGATTCAGTTAAATGAATCTGAGTTTGATTTTGATCAGCTGGTGGATGAAATAATTGCCGAGCAGCAAATGACAGCAAGACACAGAATCTTGTTCAATCATTATAAGATAGGAGATGTAACTGCCGATCGTCACAGGATTTCTCAGGTAATGAGCAATCTTATCAGCAACGCTATTAAATATTCTCCTGATGCAGATAAAATTGAGGTTTCAACAGATTTGCAGGATAATACAATTAAATTCAGCGTAAAAGATTTCGGTATAGGAATTCCGGAAAATAAACTGCAGAAAGTTTTTGAACAATATTATCGGGTAAATGAGACGAAAGAACATACATTTCCCGGCTTGGGACTTGGTCTTTTTATTTCATCAGAAATTATAAAACGAACGGGAGGCAGAATTTATGTTCATTCTATTGAGGGAAATGGGTCTGAGTTTTGCTTCGAAATACCTAAATTTAAAATATAAATGTCTACTTCTGCACAAGTTTTAGTTTTGGATGACAGTCCTGCCATTGTTGATTCTATCGAAATGATGATGGAATTTGAAGGCTTAACGATATCTAAATTTTACAAAGGATCAGATATGCTTAATGCTTTAAATTCACAACCAAAACCCGATGTTATTTTAATGGATATGTGGCTTTCGGGAGAAGACGGAAGAGATATTAGCCGTACAATAAGAGCCGATGAGAACCTTCGCGATATTCCGGTATTAATAATGTCGGCAAGCAGAGGATTAGAACAGTCTGCACTGGATGCGGGAGCCAATGATTTTATTGCAAAGCCATTTGATATGGGAGATATGATAGCCAGAATACGTACTTATATAAAGTAATCATCATAAATTTATAAAAAAGATTTTCTTGTAATTTAATTGATAATAATGCTATTCAATAAGAGTTTTAATCTGAATTTGAATTCTCCTTATAATACACTAATTTTGTATTCCTAATTTTTTTGCAGTATGGAGGATTATTTGAAAGGACTGAATGAATCACAATTTGAAGCGGTTACGACGTTACAGGGGCCATTAATGGTTCTTGCGGGAGCGGGCTCCGGGAAGACACGTGTTCTTACGATGCGTATTGCTCATTTGATTACCAATGGAATAGATCCTTTTAATATTCTTGCGCTTACCTTTACCAACAAGGCGGCGAAAGAAATGAAAGAGCGTATTGCAAAAGTTGTAGGACAAAGCAATGCGAAAAGCCTTTGGATGGGAACTTTTCACTCGGTTTTTGCAAGAATTTTGAGAAGTGAGGCTCACTATTTAGGATATCCTTCCAATTTTACGATTTACGATCAGCAGGATGCTTTGAATGTGCTTAAAAAAGTTATTAAAGATTTAAATATTGATGGTGATCTTTACAAGCCTAAAAAAGTATTAGCAAGAATTTCGAATTATAAAAACAATCTGATTACGGTAAGAGCTTATGAAAATAATCCGGAATTAATGGAGGCTGATGAAAAAGCCAATATGAAATTCATGGGGAAAATTTATAAGAAATATGTAGAGGAATGTTTTAAAAATGGGTCAATGGATTTCGATGATTTGTTATTGAAGACCAATGAGCTTTTAACAAGATTTCCTGAAGTTTTGGCGAAATATCAAGATAGATTCAGATATATTTTGGTAGATGAGTACCAGGATACGAACCACTCTCAGTATTTAATTGTAAAAGCTTTGGCTTCGAAATTCGAAAATATCTGTGTGGTCGGAGACGATGCACAGTCGATTTACTCGTTCCGTGGAGCGAATATTTATAATATTTTAAATTTTAAAAAAGATTATCCGGAAGCCGTAACCGTTTCTCTGGAACAAAATTACCGCTCGACACAGAATATTGTAAACGCAGCCAATGTTGTTATTGCCAAAAACCTTCAGCAGTTCAAGAAAAATGTTTTCAGTGAAAACGAAGAAGGTGAAAAAATAAAAGTATACCGTTCGCTTTCCGATGCTGATGAAGCCAATTTCGTAGCCGGAAATATCTGGGAACTTCACAACCGAGAGCAAAGGAAATTCAGCAATTTTGCGATTTTATACCGTACCAATTCACAAACCCGTGCGTTTGAAGATGCTTTAAGACGAAAAAATATTCCGTATAAAGTTTATGGCGGTTTGTCATTCTATCAAAGAAAGGAAGTTAAGGATTTGTTGGGTTATTTGAGACTTTTGGTCAATGAAAATGACTCTGAAGCTTTGATGAGAATCATCAATTATCCGGCAAGAGGAATTGGCGAAACTACTCAAAACAAGTTGATTGTCTTTGCTGATGCACAAAATCTTTCGGTTTCTAAAGTTTTGGATAATCTCCCGATTTATGCACCGCATTTAGGTTTTAATAATGGTGTGATAAACAAGCTGAGCGATTTTTGGTCGATGATCAAAGCATTTCAGGTTTTGCTTAAAACAGAGACTGCTTATAATGTTGCAATGGAAGTGGCTAAAAGAAGCGGCTTGATTAAATTTTTAAAAGACGACCAGACTCCGGAAGGTATATCAAGGGTAGAAAACGTTCAGGAATTGATGAACTCGATGCAGGGTTTCATTGAAGAACAGATGCAGATCGAAGACGGAGACCCGAGTTTACCGAATTTCCTTGAAAATATAGCCCTTTCTGCCGATACTCAAGATAAAAAGAATGGTGACGAAGATATGGTTTCTTTAATGACAATTCACTTGTCAAAAGGTCTTGAATTTCCTGTCGTTCACTTGGTAGGATTAGAGGAAAATTTGTTCCCGAGCTTTATGAGTTCGGCAACCAGAGAAGACCTTGAAGAGGAGAGACGTTTATTTTACGTTGCTTTAACAAGGGCCGAAAAACAGGCATTTTTTTCATACGCAGTTTCCCGTTTTCAATGGGGAAAAATTACGGATGCTGAACCTTCACGATTTTTAAGTGAGGTCGATGATCAGTTTATTGAGTTCCTGAATCCGGCAATGGAAGGACGATTTATCAACAAATCCGGAATCAGTTCCAATATTTTTGATGAGCACCCTTCAGAAGTGAGAAGCTTCAAAAAAGTTGAAAAGAAAACAATTTCTAAAAGCGAAAACGACAAGCCGATTGCTGAACCAAGAAAACTAAAACCTGTAAGTACAGCAAAAATCATTAATCCGAGCGGAGCTTCTTCTCAGGATATTGAAGTGGGAGACAAGGTAAGACACGATCGTTTCGGAATTGGGGAGGTTGCCTTCTTAGACGGAACAGATCCACAAAATATCAAAGCCAAAGTTGTTTTCTTGCATGAGGGCGAGAAGAATCTGATTTTGAAGTATGCTAAACTGACGAAGATTTAAAAAAAAATATAGTCCAACAGATTTTGCGGATTCTATAGCTGATTGCGTAAAATTAAGATAGCCACGAATGCACGAATTTGATATTTTGTTATTAATAAAATCTTCATTAATTCGTGCATTCGGGGCAAATAAAATCTGTAATTTGAAATAAAACTTAAACTGAATTGTCTGTGGGATTTATTTCAATTAAACTCCAAAATATTCAAAATGAAAAAAATTCTTTTTATACTCTTTCTTAATTTAATTTCAATCCAAATATTTGCGCAGGATTATAAAACCATCAGCAATATTCATTATTACGATGAGAAAACGAATAGATCTGATGCATATATCAATGAAAGATGTGTTTTGGATGTTTATATTCCTACTAATATTAAAAAATTTCCAACCGTAATCTGGTTTCATGGGGGCGGAATTACAGGTGGAGAAAAAGATATTCCCGAAGAATTAAAAAGCAAAGGAGTGGCCGTAATTGGAGTTAATTATCGCCTTTCTCCAAAAGTAAAAGCTCCAAAATACATTGAAGATGCCGCGGCTGCAACAGCCTGGGTTTTTAAAAATATTAAAAATTATGGCGGAAGCGAAGAATTAATTTTCATTACAGGTCATTCTGCGGGTGGTTATCTTGCATCCATGGTTGGTTTGGATAAATCGTATTTGAATAAATACCAGATCGACGCCAATAAACTGGCGGGAATTATCCCTTTCAGCGGACAAATGATTTCGCATTTTACGACAAGGAAAGAAAAAGGAATTGATGAATTAGATGCAAGAATCGATGAAATGGCTCCTCTGCATTTTATCCGTTCCGATGCATCACCCTTGCTTCTTATTACCGGTGACCGTGAAAAAGAGCTTCTCGGAAGATATGAAGAAAACGCTTATATGTGGCGAATGATGAAGCTGAAAGGTCATAAAGAAACAGTTCTGTATGAATTGGATGGTTTTGATCACGGCGGAATGGCTCATCCGGCGTTCCCATTGCTTTTAAATGAAATAAAAAGAGTTGAGAAACTTAAAAATAAAAAATAATTTCTGATACCGTTTCGGGGGGGGGGGGGGGGAGGGGGGGAAAAGGAAAAGCCGGGTT
>NZ_JBPCHW010000006.1:0-231436 GCF_051011795.1 Chryseobacterium sp. RLHN22 | reverse complement strand
AAGCATAATCTTTGAGAACGTTATCAAATTCTTTAAAAAATTCATCAACAATGTAATAAATAGTTGTAATTTCATCATCAGAAATCATAGCAGAAATTTTAGTTAAATATTTGAATTTCAATACCTTAAATATACTAATTTTTCTGCTTTTTTGTATCATAAATTTATTTATTATTATCCCGAACTCACGTTAATTAATAGTAAATCAAAAATTCAAACAATTAAATATGAAAAAACTAATCTACCTTTCCCTATCATTTTTTGCAACTTCAGCTTTTGCGCAGGATGTTTCCGAAGAAAGAGTAAAAACGGTCATTTCAACTTTGGCTTCAGATGAAATGAAAGGCCGAGAAATTGGGACTCCCGAAAATGACAAGGCAGCAGAATATATTGCACAGCTTTTCAAAGAGAACAATCTGGAATACTGCACAGGGAACTCTTACTTGATTCCATTTAATTATAAAGGAAAAACTGCATACAATGTTTGTGGAATAAAAAAAGGAAAGTCTGAGAAAATTTTAGGATTTTCAGGACACTTTGATCATGTAGGAACCAACGACAAACCTGGAGACAATATTTACAACGGAGCAGATGACGACGCAAGCGGAATTACTACTCTTGTAGGAATTGCCGATTATTTTAAAAATAAGAAACCTGAATTCTCAATGCTTTTCATGGCATTCAATGGGGAAGAGAAAGGAATGTTGGGTTCAATTGCTATTTCAGAGGACAAAAAATTAGATCCTATTTATAAAAACCTTTCTGCTTTATTCAACTTCGAAATGGTGGCAACGGAATCTGAATTTGGCAAAAACGCAGTTTTTATTACCGGCGATGAGTTTTCTGATCTTGATGAGCTGTTCAACCAAAATGCTGTTAACGGTTTAAAAATTCATCCTGACCCCTATGCTCAACAGCAGTTGTTTTACAGATCAGACAATGTAAGTTTTGTGAAAAAGAAAATTATTGCACATTCTATTTCCACAGCAGATATGAGTAAAATCAAACATTACCACCAGGTAAATGACGATATAAGTATTGTAAACTCGGAGAATATGACGCAGATCATTAATAATTTTGCTAAAACTTTAGAGAAATTGAACCCCAAAAATTTCAATCCGAAGTATAACGATAAAGTAAAATTCAATTAAGAACGTCTTATCTTTAAATTTCCTTATTTTTGTAAGATTAATCTAAAATTTAATGAGTTATTATAAACGAGCGATAGACAATATACTTCCGTATAAAAAATCTATTGCGATTGGTATTTTCTTTAATATTCTTTACGCTCTGTTCAATATTATTGCCATGTTGTTTTTCATGCCCGTGTTGAATATCCTTTTTGATAAAGAAGCAAAGAAAGTCGACACACAACCGGTTTACGAAGGCATTACAAAAGCCGGATCATTTTTAAAAGACAGTTTTAATTATTACATCCAGCAACTACAGATAGAAAAAGGTCCTGAATATATACTTTTAATTACCTGTATTTTATTTATTTCTATGTTTTTTCTGAGAAATATTTTCAGTTATTTTTCAGAATTTTACCTTACTTTCTCGAGAACAGGCGTTTCAAGAGACTTCAGAATCAAACTTCACGATAAGATTTTAGACTTACCGGTTTCATTTTTCACCAATTCCAGAAAAGGAGATGTTTTTGCAAGAATTACCTCCGATGTCGGAGAAGTAGAAAGTAATATTCTAAACAGCTTGATCGACATTATACGTTCTCCGATTGTGATTATCATTACAATGGGTTACCTTTTGTATTCAAACTTTGAGCTGACTATTTTCACCCTGATCGTATTTCCAATAATGGGCACCATCATTTCAATGATCGGGAAAAGCCTTAAAAGAGACACAGGAGAAGCACAAAACGAGCTGGGAAAAATGTATTCTTTCGTAGATGAAACTTTAGTGGGTCTTAAAATCATAAAAATCTTTGATGCATCCCCTCAAATCAAGAAAAGATTCGACGATGTACTGAATAAAATAAGATTCCTTTCTTTACGCCTTTTCAAAAAGAAAGCTTTGGCATCACCTGTAAGTGAGCTTTTGGGAGCCGTTACCATTGGTATGATTGTTTATTTTGGCGGAAGATTGGCGATCCAGGGGAAAGGATTATCGGGAAGTGAATTTATTACTTATATTGCTTTATTCTACACTATTTTACAACCTTTGAAAGCACTTTCTTCAGCAATTTCGAATATTCAGAAGGGTGAAGTTTCCGCAAAAAGAATTTTTGAAATCCTTGATGCAGATTATCACATTAAAGAAATAGAAGGCGCAAAGGAAATTAATGGTTTCAACCATAATGTTGAGTTTAAAAACATCACTTTTGGCTATGAAGACAGGGACGTTCTGAAAGATTTTTCATTGACGATTCCTAAAGGTAAAACAGTGGCATTAGTGGGACAAAGTGGTAGCGGAAAAAGCACCATTGCCAACCTTATCACCCGTTTTTATGATGTAGACTATGGTGAAATTTTTGTAGACGGAGAAAATATTAAAAACATTAAGCTATCCAATTATATAAAGCTTTTCGGATTGGTAACGCAGGACAATATTTTATTTAATGATTCTATCCGAAATAATATTTCGCTTGGTTCACCAAATGCATCTTTAGAAGAAGTTCAAAATGCAGCAAAAGTTGCCAATGCTCATGATTTTATTATGGATCTGCCCGATCAGTATGACACCAACATCGGTGAAGCAGGAGGAAAACTTTCCGGAGGGCAAAAGCAGAGAATCTCGATCGCAAGAGCCGTTCTGAAAAACCCACCGATTATGATTTTGGATGAAGCAACTTCTGCTTTAGACACAGAATCTGAAAAATTTGTACAGGAAGCTTTGGAAAAAATGATGGAGAACCGCACTTCTCTTGTGATTGCACACCGACTTTCAACCATTCAAAAAGCAGACTGGATCGTAGTTATGGAAAAAGGAAAAATCGTTGAACAAGGAAGTCACCACGAACTAATTGCTCAGGGAGGCACTTACCGTAAGTTGGTAGAACTTCAAAATTTTGATTAAAATAAATTTTAATTAAATTTAAAAATGAACCCTATACAAGAATACTTCTTCAGAATCGATGAGCCTGCAAGAAGTATTCTTTTGTTTTTGAGAAAAAAGATTTTAGAATCTGATCCCGAAAATATTACCGAAACATTAAGCTTCGGACTTCCATTTTTTAAGTTTAAAAAGAAAATGCTGTGTTATTTGTATTACAGCAAGAAGCAGCAAAAACATTACATCAGTTTTTATCACGGTGACCAGCTCAATCATCCTTTACTCATCAGTGAGGGCAGAAAGAAGTTCAAAATCCTTTTAATTGACGAAAATGAAGATTTGCCTTTAGAATTGATTTTAAGCCTGACAAAAGAAGTAAAACAGTACATTAAATAAAAAATAGAAACCAGCCCGGCTTCTCTTTTCGTTTTTATATAAATGTGAATTATTTTTTGATGACTTTATGTTTAAACTGCAATCCTCCTTCCAAAGTAATGTCTAATAAATACGCTCCTTTAGGATAAGCGGTAAGATCAAGTTTAGAATCTCTTACTTCTTTTAATTTTCTTCCCTCCAGAGAATAAACGATAATATTTTTTACTTTTTTATCAGATTTAATATTTACAAAGTCTGCTGTAGGATTTGGATAAACAGAAACATCAACGGTCGAAAGATCTTTTACCGACAACATTTGGTTTGTACTCTGCATATACATTGAAAGCACGATTCTACCATCCTGTCCCTGAAAAACAGCGGTAGGAACTTCATATTTTATGGTGTGACTTCCCGCCGAAAGTGAAGCAGATGTAAAACTTCTGATCGGAACAGAATCTCCAGGACACCAGTTGTTCCACGACGTCCACCAAAGTGTTGTTTTTACCGTCGTTCCATAAATACCATTTCCCTGTGTATTGTACATTCTGTAAGGTTCACAAGATTTTCCTCCCGGAGTAAAGGTTAAAACCTGAGCATCGTCTAAATAAACAAAATTTTGTCTCCGTACGTATTCTTCACCACCAGAATTAGCACCATGCGGAGTTGAAACAATGAAAAACTTTGCATTATCAGTACTTTGATTTAAACTAAAATTTACAAGTCTTACAGTTTCTCCCGGCTGATCTGTACTGCTATAATTATTCAGTTCGTTTGAGTCTAATAATGGTAATAAATTATTGTAAGAATTTGTGATGGCAGGATCATTTGATGTAACAAAATCCAGTGTGCCCTCGAAAACATCATTTCTTCCTCCACAACCCGCAACTTGTGTATTTGCTGCATAAGGAACTCCAAAAACATCAAGTTCCACATACATATCATATGTATTTCTCAATGTCATATTGCTAAAAACAGAATACAGATTATCTACTTCATAGGTATAAGGAACAGAAGTCGGAGAAATATTTTTATTCATAAATGGGGTAATATACCTTCCGATTTCGATTCTTTTTACATTTACATCGCTTAATGTATAGGTTGTTTGATTTTTAGGTACCAAAGCCAGATGCACCCCTCCAATCCTATCGTAATTATCACACAATACACCAATTGTGACATTCATGGTAATTTTATTCTGAAACGAATTCAGCTCTGCATCGGTTAATTTTTTAGCATATCTGAAATTGGCAAGTCGGATTGTATTTGCGGGAACCGGATTGGAAACATTCGCCGCATATCCGTCGTAAAAAACAATTTGGGAAAATACATTAATCGTAGTTTGTGCAGTTGCTTTACATAAAACTACCAAAATCATTAAAGAAAGTAGAATCTTTTTCATTTAAATATTTTAACTGTTGATTTTAGGCAAAACTACAATTAAAAACATCAGCAAAATAAACAAAAGTAGCAAATGAGTATCAAAATAATAATTATTTTCAAATTACGATGAATTTCTCATGAAAATAAAGCTCTACTTATTACAATACTTAAATAGGTAAGATTAAATTTAAAATTATCAAAAAAGCCGTTTCTTTTGAAACAGCTTTTATAAATAATATATTTTAATATTAATCTCTCATTTTAGCAATAACATCAATACCGCCTTTTGTTTTGTCGCCAATCTTACAGATGATTTCAGTATCCAAAGGAAGGAAAATATCCATTCTTGAACCGAATTTGATGAAACCAAACTCATGTCCTGCTTTGGCGGCATCGCCTTCATTACAATAGAAAACAATTCTTCTGGCAACATATCCTGCAATCTGTCTGAAAACCACTTTATGATTGGTTAAGCTTTCTACAGCAACCGTTGTTCTTTCGTTTTCTGTTGAAGATTTTTCATGCCAAGCCACCAGATATTTTCCCGGATGATATTTTTTATAAATTACATTTCCGGAAACCGGAAAACGGCAAATATGCACATTTAAAGGAGACATGAAGATCGAAACCTGAATCGCTTTTCCTTTGATAAACTCATCTTCTTCTACTTCTTTAATCATCACAACCTTTCCATCTACCGGAGCAATAACGTTTTCCACATGATCCAAGATATCACGATTCGGAACTCTGAAGAACCAGAATACCAAACTGTAAATAACCAATAACGGGATAATGATCAGAAGCGACCACATTTCAAGGAAATAAATAGATACCGCCGCAATAATGGCAAAAAGTATTGTTGCAACTGTAATCGTTCCCTTCGATTCCTTATGTAATTTCATGAGTCTAAATAAATTTTTCTAAAATAAAGTACAAATATACGACAGGAACGCAGATTAAAAAACTATCGAGCCTGTCTAACACTCCACCGTGCCCCGGAATGATGTTTCCGCTGTCTTTTACACCGAAATTTCTTTTTAATTGGCTTTCCACTAAATCTCCTAAAGGCGCAAATGCGGCAATCAGAAAACCGACAACCATCCAGTTTCCGCGAAGTTGTGGTTGATATTGTTCAACAAAATAAGATAAAACTAAAGTTAAAACAACTCCACCAATATAGCCTTCCCATGTTTTTTTCGGTGAAATTTTAGGCGCCATTTTATGCTTTCCAAAAAATTTTCCGACAAGATAAGCGAAAGTGTCACTGCTCCAAATCAGTAAGAACAAGAAAATAACTTCCAGCGAAAATGTATTTTCGTAAGATGAAAATTTAGGCAAACCTAAAGCAAAAGAAAACGGTAAAGCGACATAAATTACTGTAAAAATAAGCTTTCCGCTGTCTAAATAAAGTTCGTTTGAAAATTTAAATAAAGTTACAACCGCGATCAGTGTTAAAGAAAGTGCCAATATTTCCCACAATCTGAAGTCGAAATAAAAACCGTGCTGAAAGTATCTTTTGGAGAACAAATAGAAAACAAAAATAACGAGTGGAAAGACCACCCACTTTTCATAGCCGTCTCCAAACTTCATGATCTTCATACATTCCCAGGTTCCGACCAGTAAAAGCAGACTAATTAATCCATAATAAAGGTATTGTTGCTGAACCAATCCGGGAGAAACAGAATCTAAAAGCTGTGCTCCGAAAGGAGTCGTACAAAGAAATATAACTGCAATGTAAACAATCCCCGAAAGTGTTCTCTGAATAAGATTTTTGTCCAAAATTTATAGTTTAAAAAACGAATCTAGTCTTCCAGTAAAAGCAAGAACAGCTTCGTATTATTATTTGCAGCTGCATCCAGCTTAGAATGATTTCCGCTGATTGACGTCAGGTTTTTGATGTTTCCGGTACGTTTGATCTTTCCCATTGCGTCATTCAGATTATTGACAATCTGGGAAACATTCGCCATAATAATAATTTTTTCCGGAAGTCTTGAAGAATGATAATGCAGAATATTATTATGCGAAAGCATAATTCTTCCGTCGTATGCAATAAGATATTCGCAAGTGATAAAAGCAGCATTATTACGCATATCCAACTCAGGAGTATGGTTAACCTTAACCACATTCAAAAACCCCTGGAGATCTTTGTCGCAGCAGAATACAGAATTAATACCTTCGATTTTTATAATCTGGTTTAAAGTCTGCAGAGCTTCTGCTTCATCTGCACAATAGTTGAAAAATCCACCCGAATGCGTAAATAATTGCGCAAACTTATAATCGAGATCTGCATTTTTCAGCGAATCTCCAAGCTTTTCCAGGCTTTGTTTTTCTTCTGGCTCGGGCTGGTTGGTAAGTTTGCTTACAATTCTTTTAAATAAACTCAACTTAGTATATTTTAGTCAACTTTATACAAAAATAGAAAATATAATTATAATTCATCTAAGAATATAGTTTTAAATCACAAAAAAACCCGCCAAATAAATATTTGTCGGGTTTTATATTATAAATTTCTAAATCGAATTTAAATTTGGGTAGAACTTTCCGGAGCCTGAATCTCGCTGTCTTTAGCTTCTTCCGACGGTTGTTGTTCCACAACTTCTTTATCCGGAATGGTATTGGTTACCGGTTTTTCTGTTAATTCCGGATCCCAGGCTCTTTTTCCGAAGATTTCTTCAAGGTCTTCACGGAAGATAACTTCTTTTTCTAAAAGCTTATTTGCCAAAGCATCAAGCTTATCTTTATTTTCTGTCAGTATCTGAATGGCTCTGTCGTATTGATTTTCGATAATTCCTTTGATCTCAATATCAATTTTCTTAGCCGTTTCTTCAGAATAAGGTTTCCCGAACGAATATTCAGACTGGCCTGAACTGTCATAGTAAGAAATATTCCCGATATTCGGGCTCAAACCATAGATCGTAACCATTGCCTGAGCTCTTTTCGTTACACTTTCCAGATCAGAAAGTGCACCTGTAGAAATATTATTGAAAATCACCTGTTCTGCAGCTCTTCCTCCCAACGTTGCACACATTTCGTCCAACATCTGTTCCGTGGTTGTCAACTGTCTTTCTTCAGGAAGATACCAAGCTGCGCCCAAAGAACGGCCTCTCGGTACAATTGTTACTTTCAATAATGGTGAAGCGTGTTCTACCAACCAAGAAATTGTTGCGTGACCCGCTTCATGATAAGCCACTCTTTTCTTTTCAGAAGGTTTAATGGCTTTATTTTTCTTCTCAAGACCACCGATAATTCTGTCTACAGCATCAAGGAAATCCTGTTTTGTTACTGATTCATGGTTGTTTCTTGCTGCAATTAACGCTGCTTCGTTACAAACATTTGCAATATCTGCTCCACTGAAACCAGGTGTTTGTTTAGCCAAAAACTCTCTGTCCACTGTTCCGTCTAATTTGATTTTCTTTAAATGAACATCAAAGATCTGTCTTCTTTCATGAAGCTCCGGAAGGTCTACATAAATCGAACGGTCAAAACGACCCGCTCTCATTAAAGCCTTATCTAAAATATCCGCTCTGTTGGTTGCAGCCATTACAATAACGTTGGTATCAGTTCCGAAACCATCCATTTCTGTAAGAAGCTGGTTCAAAGTATTTTCTCTTTCGTCGTTTCCGCCTGAGAAATTATTTTTACCTCTAGCTCTACCGATTGCGTCGATCTCATCGATGAAAATGATGGCAGGAGATTTAGCTTTAGCCTGAGCAAAAAGATCCCTTACTCTTGAAGCTCCAACACCAACGAACATTTCAACAAAATCCGAACCTGAAAGTGAGAAGAAAGGAACTTTCGCTTCCCCTGCAACAGCTTTTGCCAGTAAGGTCTTACCCGTTCCCGGAGGACCTACCAAAAGCACCCCTTTAGGAATTTTACCTCCTAATTTTGTATATTTTTCAGAGTTTTTAAGGAAATCTACTACTTCCTGAACTTCCTCTTTTGCCCCTTCAAGACCTGCAACATCTTTGAATGTTACCTGAATTCTTTCTTTTTCGTCAAAAAGTTTTGCTTTAGACTTACCTATAGAGAAAATCTGTCCTCCAGGACCGCCTCCACTTCCCATCTTTCTGAAAAGTATAAAGTAGAATAATCCTAAAATGGCGATCCAGATCAATGCCTGAATAAGAATACTCATCAATGGACTTTCGCCTTCTGCATAATCTTTGGTTGTTTTAATTGCCGGGTTTTCAGCTTTTACCTGTTCAAATTTTGAAAGGAACAACTGTAAATCACCATATTTTAAAGTAAAATCTGCTTTCGGTGTCATTCCCAATGAAGGAAATAAAGCAGGGCTTTTATCCTGAGATTTTACTGTTTCTGTTTTTGCGTTTTGTGTTAAATAAACCTCAGCATTCTGTTTTTGTTTATCTATTAACACTTTCTGGATTTTCCCAGCCTGCATTTCTTTAAAAAAGCTGTCTTCATCAATAGATTTTGCTCCACTGTCACCTAAAGAACTGGTAACAAAGAATAGCAAAAGAGCTACGATCATGATAGGAAAAAACCAGTTAAATCCTTTATTATTCATTTATAACTTTTAAAATTTATACTTCACTTTCTATTTTTGTGATTTTTGCATCTCCCCAAAGCTCTTCGATATCATAATATTCACGGGTTTGCTTCTGGAAAATATGCACTACCACCGAAACATAGTCTACCAAAACCCACATTGCGTTTTCGGTACCTTCTACGTGCCAAGGTCTTTCTTTTAGTTCGTTTCTTACTTTTTTCTCTACACTTCCTGCCAATGCATTTACCTGTGTATTCGAGTTTCCACTGCATATCACGAAAGTTTCTGCCACTGAATTTTCAATATTGGAAAGATCAAAGATCATAATATCTTCTCCCTTTACATCCTGGATGGCTTCAACGATTTTATCTAATAATTCTTGTTTTTCTGCTGTTTTATTCATTAAAAAATACTATAATCTGCAAATTTATTGTTTTTCTTTTACTTTAGCCTTACTTTTAGCCTTTTAAAGTCTTAAAGTTTTCTTAAATGAGCGAACTGTTTTATTGTACTGAGTGTTCTTCTACTAATGACGAAATAGCTCAGGTTTTACTTTATCCGGAATCAAATTTTGTCGGTTTGTATACATTTAATCAGACAAAAGGAAAAGGACAGTACGGAAATACCTGGAACTCAGCTATCGGTCAAAATTTAGCTTACACATTGGCTGTAAAAACAGAGTCGGTTACTCATTCCGATTTTATGTTCAATTATTATACCGCAATTGCTGTACAAAGCTATCTTGCCAATTTGACTGAAAAGATAGTAAAAATAAAGTGGCCGAATGATATAATTCTGAAAAATAAAAAGATCGTAGGGATTCTGATCGAAAAAAAGAAAATCAATAATAAGAACTATTTCATCATCGGAATCGGAATTAACATTCTTCAAGAAAAATTTGATGAAATAACCAATGCCGGTTCACTTTTAACCCAAACAGGAAATCGATATGAGCTCAAAAAATTCACGGAAGATTTCCATGATTATTTAATTGAAAAACTAAAAAACATCCCAAAAGACGGGAATATTTTAGATAAATTCAATTCAAATTTGTTCAAAAAAGATGAAATTTCTGTTTTTGAGATGCAAAATTCAAGACAAAATGGCATCATCAAAAACGCAGATGAAAACGGGAGAATCTGGATTGATCTTGAAGAATCAGGATTGCAATCTTTTTACCACAAAGAAATAAAGCTTCTTTACTGATTGGCTCTTTTCAGGTACAAGAATAGGGTAATCGGTAAAAACACAATATTAGGCAACCACATAGCAATTGCGGGTGGCAAAACTTTATTTTCAGATACAACCTTTAAAGCTTCAAAAGAAAATACAAAAACAAACGCCAACGAAATACCAATCGCAAGGTTGATGCCCAACCCTCCTCTTTTCTTTTGCGAAGACAGCGAAAGCGCCAAAAACGTCAAAATAATAATAGAAACAGGCATTGATGTACGCTGATGAAACTCATTGAGGTGAGAATTCAGGTTACTATTTCCTTTATCTTTTTCGCGTTCTATGAATTTAATCAGTTCCGGAGTAGTTTTATTCTGCCCCAAAAGTTCGTTCGGGAAAAGCTCTTCAGGATCTTGCTTATAATCCTTTTTCAGTTCAAAACCTTGCCCGAGTTTTTCAGAGTCGTCTTTATTAATGGTTTTTTCGAGGAAACTATTCAGAACAAAGCTTTTTGAATTCTGTTGCCAATATACATCTGTAGATTTCAGCTCATAAACAAGCTTTCTATTCTTATCAAATTTCTGATACAGAAAACCATAGCCTCTTTTTTCCTGTTTATTCCAGGAATTGATGAAAATATATTCTGTTTTACTCAATTGCGCCGCAACCGGAGCCGTTCCTAAAATTTTCTCTTTATTGGTGGCATTATAAGTATATGCTTCAAGCTGGTTTTTCTTGATATTTGCCCATGGTAAAACAAAATGATTCACAATTAAAGAAATCACCGCAATAAACAGAGATGTCATAAAGTAAGGTCTTGCAAATCTGTGAAAGCTCGCCCCACTGCTTATAATGGCGACAATTTCGGTATTATTTGCCATTCTCGACGTAAAATAAATAACCGATATGAAAACAAGAATCGACAAAAATGTCACCACAAGATTAATAATCCAAAATGGATAAAAATGAATCAGGAAATAGTTCAGATCAAGTTTCGGATCGATTGCCGTAGCTCTCTCGATACGCGGAATTTTCTGCTGAACATCAATCACCAAAACCACAATAGACAGTAATATCAACATGAAACTAAAAGTTCCAAGGTATTTTTTCACGATATATCCGTCTACTATTTTAAGCATTTTGTCTTAAATATTTTTTACAGTCTTTGTCTTAATACAGGTACAACAGATTCTTTCCACTGATAGAAATCTCCCGCTAAGATATGTTCTCTCGCCACTTTTACCAAATCTAAGTAAAATGCAAGATTATGGATTGAAGCAATCTGTTTTGCCAGATATTCTTTAGAAACAAATAAATGACGCAGATACGCTTTTGAATATTCGTGGTCTACAAAACTTGTCCCAAATTCGTCCAACGGAGAAAAATCTTTCTTCCATTTTTCGTTTTTCATATTCATTACACCCTGCCAAGTAAAAAGCATTGCGTTCCTTGCATTTCTTGTCGGCATTACGCAATCCATCATATCAATTCCGAGACCGATAGATTCAAGAATGTTCCACGGAGTTCCCACTCCCATCAAATATCTTGGTTTTTCTTTTGGCAAAATGTCGGTAACCTCATCGGTAATTCTGTACATTTCTTCCTCAGGTTCACCAACTGAAAGTCCGCCAATTGCATTTCCTTCTGCACCTGCTTCAGCAATCACTTCTGCCGAAATTTTTCTTAAATCTGAATAAGTAGAACCTTGAACAATTGGAAAAAATCTTTGTTTATGGCCGTATAATTCAGGATTTTTTTCATTATAATCAAGGCATCTTTTTAACCAGCGGTGCGTCATCTCCATCGATTTTTTCACCTGATTATATTCTTCAGGATATGCGACACATTCATCAAAAGCCATAAAAATATCAGCTCCGATCTGCCTCTGGATTTCCATCGATTTTTCAGGAGTAAACAAATGATAACTCCCGTCGATATGAGATTTGAATTTCACTCCTTCTTCAGACATTTTTCTGCTACCTGAAAGTGAAAACACCTGAAAACCTCCTGAATCGGTAAGAATCGGAAGATCCCAATTCATAAATTTATGTAAACCTCCTGCGGCTTCCATCACTTCCATTCCCGGACGAAGATAAAGATGATAGGTATTCCCCAGAATGATCTGAGCTTTGATATCGTCTTTTATCTCTCTCTGATGAACAGTTTTCACACTTGCAACAGTTCCTACAGGCATAAAGATTGGTGTCTGAACCGTTCCGTGGTCTGTATTTAAAACTCCTGCCCTTGCTTTCCCTTCTGAGGTTTTTTCTATATTAAAAAAATTCATTCTTTTACATTTACGCTTCTTCTCGATCAAGAAGCATTACTTCATTATCGTCTTTCAAGTTTGGGCAAATCCGTTGTTTTAATCTCGGTGTTGCCTTTTATTTTCTTTTCAGACTTCGGATCTTTTTCTATAATAATTTTCTGGGAATCATTTATAATTTCCTCCATTTTCTGTTTCACGATATAATATCGGTAACTTGCTACAAAATCATCCGTTTTTACATTGTGCTTTTTCAGAATAAACCTTGTTCCGCTTTCTAAATTTGTTCCCGGATATAAATTAATTACCTGATCATTAATCGCCATATCAGCAATAATTTCAGACATTTTTGTCTTATCAACCAGATTTTTGGGTTTATCGATGTATTCAGTACATGAAAACATACACATCAAAACAAAAACAAAGATCAGCTTTTTCATAATCTGTTGATGATTGATTTCCATTTTAAATTTAAAACACCAAACACGGCTTCATGAATAATTCCGCCATTCATTTTACTTTCACCTAAAATTCTGTTGGTAAAAATAATAGGAACTTCTACAATTTTGAAACCTTTTTTGAAAGTTCTGAATTTCATCTCGATCTGAAAACCATACCCCTTCAATCTAACATTATCTAAACCTATTTCTTCTAAAACTCTTCTCGAAAAACAAACAAAACCCGCAGTCGTATCATGAATCGGAAGTCCTAAAATAAACCTCACATATTTCGAGGCAAAATAAGAAAGTAAAACCCTTCCCATTGGCCAGTTCACCACATTTACACCTTTAGAATAGCGTGAACCCACTGCCATATCTGCATTTTTGCAGGCTTCGAAAAGTTTGGGCAAATCTTTTGGATCATGCGAGAAATCGGCATCCATCTCAAAAATATAATCGTAATTATTCTGAAGTGCCCATTTAAACCCATGAATATATGCCTTTCCTAAACCGTCTTTAATATGTCTTATGGAAAGATGAAGATTGTGAGGAAATTTGTTCTGAAGTTCTTTTACGATATCGGCTGTTTTGTCCGGCGAAGAATCGTCTACCACCAAAATGTGAAACTCTTCCTCCAATGCAAAAACAGCGGAAATTATAGCTTCTATATTTTCCTTTTCGTTATAGGTCGGAATTATGACGAGTTTTTTCATTTCAGTTTGCAAAGATAGTTTATTTAAGTTTTTTATTTTATACAAAATAATCTATAATTTTGCAAAAAATTTCACTTGCCGTTATTACAATCTTTCAGAAACGAAGTAAGAATACCTGAAAATAATGATTGGGTAGTTTTTATCCTCATCGGATGTCTTTTTCTCTATATCTTCATGATGAATATCGTGGAGCGTGAAGCCAATCTGAAAGATTTTCTTCTCCAGAAATATTATGACGCAAGCAATAATCTTCCGAGCTGGATCATTACTTCTGTAGTTACCATTTTGAGTTTAAGTGTTTTGGTTTCCCAATACGTTCCGATTATCCCAAAATATGTTGCAGAATTTCAGCCTTTAGGATATCAATTAAATAAAATTGGATATACTATTATTATTATTTCGCTTTTTTATTTTGTTAGAACAGCTTTAGGGTTTTTGTTTTTCCAATCGATAGGCGACGGAAAAAAATGGAGTATTTTTTATTTTACCTCCACAAAATTTCACTTCATCCTCTCAGTTTTGCTGATAATTTTATGTATAACCCATTACTATTTCCCGATAGACAGAAATAGTGCATTTATTTATTATTTAAGTTTTTTCTGTTTTGTATTCATTTTCAAGGTGTTTTTCTATTTGTTTCACAGAAACAACATCTTACCACAAAAATGGTATTATAAATTTTTGTATATTTGCACCCTCCAAATTGCACCGCTGATGATGCTTTGGAAGTTATTATTTATTTAATAAAAGTACATGATGAGAATAAAGTCAATATTGGTTTCTCAACCAGCCCCTAGTGAGTCTTCTCCATATCTGGAAATTGCGAAGAAGGAAAAAATAAAGATTGACTTCCGCCCTTTTATCCACGTCGAAGGAGTAGATAACAAAGAACTTAGAACACAGAAGATCGATCTTACACAATATACAGGTATTATTTTTACCAGTAAAAATGCGATTGATCATTACTTCAGACTTGCTGAAGAGCTACGTTTTGCCGTACCGGATACAATGAGATACATCTGTCAGTCTGAGGCAATTGCCAATTACCTTCAAAAGCACATTGTGTACAGAAAAAGAAAGATCAGCTTTGGAGAAAAAAACTTCGCAGATCTTTTACCGCTATTCAAAAAGTTTCCTTCTGAAAAATATTTATTGCCGTCTTCAGATGTTATAAGTCCGGATATCGTGAAAACAATGGATGCTTCAAACGTAGATTGGACAAGAGCCATCATGTACAGAACAGTTTGCAGCGATCTTACCGATATCAATGTGAAAGATTACGATATGCTGATTTTCTTCAGCCCACAAGGAATTAAATCGTTACAACAAAACTTCCCTGATTTTAAGCAGGAAGACACTAAGATCGGCGTTTTTGGTCCTACCACTTCTGCTGCAGCCGAAGAAGCTGGGTTAAAAGTAGATTTAATGGCTCCGACCAAAGAAACACCTTCAATGACCATGGCATTGGAAAAATACATCAAAGCGCTACACAAATAGACTTTAAATATATCTATAAAAACAGCCGTCTTTTCAGTAGTAAGAAAAGATGGTTTTTTTTTAATTAAATTTGAACAAGAATTAACATTAGATGGAAGCTCCCAAGGCAAAAAAAATAGAAAAAGTACTCGAAATTCACGGTGACAGAAGAATTGACAATTATTTCTGGATGAATGAAAGAGAAAATCCGGACGTCATAAAATATCTTGAAGAAGAAAATGCATACAGCGAATTTGTGATGAAAGACACAGAAGAGCTTCAGGAAGATCTTTATGAGGAAATGAAAGCCCGCTACAAAAAAGATGACGAATCTTTGCCTTATTTTTTCAACGATTATTGGTACTACGTACGCTACGAAGAAGGAAAAGAATATCCTATTTTCTGCAGAAAACACAAAACTCTGAAAAATGAAGAAGAGATCGTTCTTGATGTAAATATTCTTGCAGAAGGAGAAGAGTTTTTCGAAGTGGCAAATGTTGCGGTAAGTCCAAATAATGAATTGGCTTCTTTTTCTTCAGACAATGTGGGAAGAAGAATTTACAATTTAAACTTTAAAGATTTAAAAACAGGAGAAATTCTTTCAGACAAAATCGAAAACACAACCGGAAAAGCAGTCTGGGCCAATGACAACGAGCATATCTTCTACATCAGAAAAGATGAAAGTCTTCGTGCGTATAAGGTTTACAGACACAAACTCGGAACTGATCCTTCGGAAGATGTTTTAATTTTTCATGAGAAAGATGAAACATTTGATGTAAATGTTTTCAAGACGAAATCGATGGAATATATTTTCATGGCGAGCTCAAGTACCATTTCAGACGAGCATCATTTTATTCCTGCAGATAATGTTTTTGCAGAATGGAAAGTGATTCAGCCAAGAATCGATGATCTGGAGTATTCTGTAGAACATTACGAAGATGAATTTTACATTATTACCAATGCAGATGATGCCACCAATTTTAAGCTTGTAAAAACAAAAATTGAAACCTGCAGCATGGAAAACTGGGTGGATGTTATTCCGCACCGCGAAAATGTGTTACTGGAAGGTTTTGAAATTTTCAGAAACTATCTGGTTCTGGAAGAAAGAGAGGAAGGCTTATTACAGATAAAAATTATTGACGAAAAAACTCAGGAATCACATTATTTACCTTTTTCAGATCCGACTTACACCGCTTATATCGGAATAAATCTTGAATTCGATACAGAAATTCTACGCTACGGCTATACTTCGTTAACACAGCCAAGCTCAACTTACGAATACAACATGAAAGAAAAAACCACCATTCTTCTGAAGCAACAGGAGGTTTTGGGTGGAAAATTCGATCCTGAAAACTATATTTCCGAAAGAATCTGGGCTGATTCAAGAGATGGAGAAGCGAAAATTCCGATTTCTTTGGTGTATCACAAAAACACAAAAAAATCTGCGGAAACTCCTGTTCTTTTGTACGGTTACGGAAGTTACGGACACACCGTTGATGCAAGTTTTTCGAATGTAAGATTATCTATTCTCGACAGAGGATTTATTTATGCAATTGCCCACATCCGCGGTGGAGAATATTTGGGTAGAGAATGGTATGAAGACGGAAAAATGTTGTTTAAGAAAAATACCTTCTTTGATTTTATTGATGCGGGAAAATATTTAATTAAAGAAAATTATACTTCCTCAAAACATTTATACGCCATGGGCGGAAGTGCGGGAGGACTTTTAGTGGGAGCAGTGATGAATTACGAACCGGAATTATTCCACGGAATTGTAGCTCAGGTTCCTTTTGTAGATGTTGTTACAACAATGTTGGACGAAACAATTCCTTTAACCACCGGAGAATACGATGAATGGGGAAACCCGAACGATGAAGAATATTATCACTACATGAAAGAATATTCACCGTATGATAATGTTGAAGCTAAAAATTATCCGCATCTTTTAATTACCACAGGTTTTCACGATTCTCAGGTACAGTATTGGGAACCCGCAAAATGGACGGCAAAACTGAGAGAACTGAAAACGGATAATAATATCTTAATTTTCAAAACTGATATGAGCTCCGGACATGGCGGCGCAAGCGGAAGATTTGAATCTTTGAAAGAAGATGCATTGGAATATGCATTTTTACTAAAATTAGAAAATAAAAAAAATGATTAACGAAGCAGAATATTGGCAAAAGGTAGAACAATTTTTCATTGAAAATTTTGATACCGAAAGAAATGCACCGATAGAAACTTATTTGTTTCTGATTGGTCTTCAGGAATTAGGAAGCGGGAAACAGAAATACACAAAAGATGATAAAGTAAACCTGATTCACATTGCAGTTTGCAGACTTTTAGAACCTTTTGGATATTATAAATTTTCGCATTACGATGATGACGGATATCCCCATTTTAATCAGCTGGAAGAACTTCCCGAACTGAAGCCAAACGAACAGCAGCTTCTGATGAAGAAAGCAATTATTCAGTATTTTCAGGATGAAGAGCTAATTTGAGAATTAAATAATTTGAAAATTCATCAATTATAAAAAATGGAGAGTAAATTTACTTTCCATTTTTCTTTATACGTTTTGCAATTTAATTTTCAAATTAGCACACTCTCAAATTTTCAAATCTTCCAAAATTTCTTCCAGCTGATTCAGCCCCATTTTGAAGCCTTCTTCGAAACCCATTTCCAATTGTTTTTTCATATCTTCTTCAGACTGAAAATGCATATTGACAGAGACTTTCGTTCCCTCTTCCACTCCCGTAAAACCAATCAGCCATTGCGTTTGTGGGAAATTTTTATCAATATTTCCGTTCTCATCACAAAAAGCATCAATTCCGTCAAAACTTCTATGTTCGTTAATTTCTCCGTATTTTACAAGAGAAAAAACTTTCTCACCATCGGGTCCGTTCATGGAATAAAGCCAGACTCCGCCTTCTTCAAAGTTTAAGTTTTCTGTTTCACACTTCCACGGTTTCGGAGCCCACCAAAGATCTAATAGCTCCGGTTTGGTAAAATAATTCCACACTTTGGATACATCAGCATGATAAACTTTCATCACATAAATGCTCTTGGAATCAAAATCCTGATTAAATACAATTTTTGAGTTCATAACAAATGGTTTTTTAGTTAATAAATATCATAGTTTCATTAAGAAAAACAATCATTATTTATAATAAAATGTTAAAAATATAATTTTTAAGAAAAAATATACAATATTTTGGCGCATTTTTTGTTTATCAAATCTTAAAATGTTTAATTTTAACATTCACAATTTTAATTTTCTTATCCAATGAATAACAAATTCATCCCGATAATCTCGGTTTTTATGACAATTTCCCTTATCGTTTTTGTCACACTGCAGTTTTATTGGCTTAAAAATTATTATGTTGCATTGGAACAAGAATTTTCTAACAAAGTCTATTCCGCTTTAGAAAACACTTCTAAGAATATTGCTGAGATTGAAGTAGATAAACTTTTCAATGAAAATTATGCAAACCTTAGAGATAATGTTAAAGCAAATAGTGATAAGCCTTCACTTACAACAATACAGCAGACTCAGGATTCTGGAACACAGAAATCTATTGTATATTATAGAAATCTTACAGAAACAATAAAACTACCTATCTCTCCTCAAGGTGACTCTCTTCGTCTTACTACAATGTATACAGACGATGCTGCATACAAGATCAAAAGAGATACAACAAAAAGAGAGATTCTTACTTCTGAACTCAATCAGGATATTAGAAGTGGTGATTATTCACTAAAAGAGTTTGCCGAAGTTTATGGAAATAATCTACCAATTACCAAAAGAGTAAATCCTGCTGTTTTAGATTCTGTGATTACCAGAGAACTTAAAATGAAAGGAATCACCGCAGAATTCGGCTATGGAGTGACAGATAAAAACAATAAACTGACAAATATTGTCAACAAGATTTTTAAAGAAAAAAAAGAGACCAATTCTTATTCTTATCCTTTGTTTACAGATACTAAAGATCGAACTCTATATACTTTAGCATTGGTTTTTCCTAAAAAAGAATATTCTTTAGCAATGAATAATTGGCCGATGCTTTTGGGAACATTTCTTTCGCTTCTGACAATTTTGGGAATTTATATCATTTCCATCAATTACATGATGAGACAGAAAAAACTGGCAGAAGTAAAAACCGATTTCATCAACAATATGTCGCATGAATTTAAAACACCTTTGGCAACAATTTCGGTAGCAACAGATTCTTTGGCGAATGACAAAATTGCAACTAATCCTGATAAGGTAAAATATTACTCCAACCTCATTAAGCAGGAAAACCTGAGAATGAAAAAACAGGTTGAAAACGTTTTGAATATGTCTAAGCTTGAAAGAAATGAGGTAGAATTATTCTTAAAAGAAACCAATGTAAGAGAATTAATAAAAAAGACGACAGAATCTTTTAATCTTATCGTTCAGCAAAGAAATGGTACGCTTACTGAAGAATTTGCGGCAACGAAATACAATTTTAAAATTGATGAATTCCATATTTCTAACATGCTTGTAAATCTTTTGGATAATGCCAATAAATATTCTCCGGAAACACCGGAAATCAGCATCAAAACCAAAAATGAAGGAAACTGGTATGTGATGGAAATTGCAGATAAAGGAATGGGGATGGAGACCCAAAACAAAACCAAGATTTTTGAAAAATTCTTCCGTGAAGAAACCGGAAATATTCATAATGTAAAAGGACAAGGTTTGGGGCTTTCTTACGTTAAGAAAATTGTGGAGCTTCATAAAGGACAGATTATTGTAGAATCTCAAAAAGGAAAAGGAAGCAAATTTATCATTAAGCTTCCGATGGCATAAAATTTAAGCAAATAATAAAATTAAAACATATGAGCAACAGAATATTATTAGTAGAAGACGATCAGAGTTTCGGCGCAGTGCTGAAAGATTATCTTACTATAAACAACTTTGAGGTAACGCTTGCGGTAGACGGAGAACAGGGATTAAAGGAATTCACAGAAAACGAATTCGACATTTGTATTTTCGACGTGATGATGCCGAAAAAAGACGGCTTTTCTTTAGCAGAAGACGTAAAAAAAATCGATAAAAATACACCAATCATCTTCCTTACGGCAAGAAATATGAGAGAAGACATCCTGAAAGGCTATCAACTTGGCGCAGATGATTACATCACCAAACCGTTTGATACTGAGTTACTTTTATATAAGATTAAAGCAATCCTTCAGAGAAGTTCTACCTTGGAAAATGAGGAACAGGAACAATTCAAAATCAGCAATATTTTCTTCGACTCTATGTTGAGACAATTGAGAGTGGGTGATAACGAATATAAACTTTCACCAAAAGAAAATGAGCTTTTAAAATTACTTTGTCTTCACAGAAACGACTTTATGCCTAGAGATTTGGCATTAAGAAAAATCTGGAAAAAAGAAAACTATTTTACAGCAAGAAGTATGGATGTTTACATTGCTAAACTGAGGAAACTTTTAAAAGATGACGAAGGCTTAGAAATCATCAATGTGCATGGTGAAGGCTTCAGACTCTTAGTGAAGAATTAAAAAAATGTTATCCATAAAAACAAAATTTTAAAATTAGCAAAACAATACAAAATGTTTTGCTAATTTTGTTTTCTATGAAGAAAATTAATATGAAAAATATACTTTTAGCACTTCTTACAACTTCATTGATTGCTGTTTCATGTAAAAAAGACGAAAAACCAACTTACATAAAAGATGATGCCACTTCACAGCAACCGAATGTTGCCTTAAGTAAGCCACAAACTACGTTAATGGATCAGGCAGGTATAAAATCTTCCAATGTTCAGACAGGTTCTACAATGGTTACTGCTTCGGGAATGAATCCACCACACGGACAGCCGGGTCACAGATGCGATATTCCGGTGGGGCAACCTTTGAATGCTGTCGCTTCAGCTCCTTCAGCACAGCCATCAACGCAGAATATTCAGGTAAATGGAAATAATACCGTTCAAATCGACCCGAGTTCAATGAAAGGCGGAGTTGCAACAACAGCAAAAACCGCTCCAGGAATGAACCCTCCTCACGGACAGCCAGGTCACAGATGTGATATTGCTGTAGGGCAACCTTTAAATAGTAAACCCGCTGCACAACCTGCTCCTCAAAATGTTCAGGTACAAGCGCCACAACCGACCCCTACTCCACAGCCCACAGTTGCCAATACAGGTCCAAAACCAAAGTTAAACCCTGCACATGGAGAACCTTGGCATGACTGTGCTAAGAAAGTGGGAGATCCTCTTTAATTTTTTTGTAAATTTGTCACAGTGAAATGGGGTCAGATTATAGCAATTATTTTCTGTTTAGGGATTTTTCTAATTCCTAAAGATAATTTCTATGCTCAAATTTCACAGGAAAACTGCTGCCAATCCGAATCCGGAATGGATTGTTGTAAAAACGATCACCATAAACAGCATTCTCAAGACAATCACAACAAAAAAGAACAAAAATCTTCCTGCAATGATGATTGCTGTTCGAGCTGTGTAGCTTGCTACACTTTCATAGAAACTCCGTTTTCGAAGAGTTTACAGCTGGAGTATTCTTATTACAAATCCAACAAAAATTTACATTTCGAATATTCTGATCCTCATATTTCAGATCGTTTGAAAGAAATCTGGCAACCGCCGAAAATAGGTTAATTCAATCAACAGGAGTTCATTAAATTTTTAATGGACAGTTTTTTAATTAATCTAAATTTTAAACAAAATGAAATTATATATTTCCAGGATGATTCTTGGTGTATTCTTATTATCTACACAATTTATATTTGCCCAAAATCTTTCTAAAAACCAGTTCAAAGTAAAAGGAAATTGCGAAATGTGTAAAGAAAGAATCGAGAACACAGCTAAAAAAGCCGGAGCAAAAACAGCAAATTATTCAATTGATTTACAAACACTAACCTTAGAAACAGACAATACGATTTCAACGGATGATATCTTAAAAAAAGTTGCTGAAGCAGGCCATGATAATGAAAAATTTAAAGCAACTGATACAACCTACGAAGCTCTTCCGGGATGCTGTCATTATGATCGTGATTTACAGCCAAAAGCTACTGAAAATCATGAACATCACTCAAAAAAAGAGAATGAATTTTATGTAAAAGGAAATTGTGAATCGTGTAAGGCCAGAATTGAAAAGGCAGCCAAAGACGCAGGAGCAGACTCCGCAGAATGGAATGCGGAAAAGCAAATGGTAACTTTAAATTTTGATCCGAAAAAGACTTCTTCAGATAAAATTTTAAAGAAAATTGCAGATGTTGGTCATGACAACGAAAAGTATAAATCCAACGATAAAACTTATAAAAATCTGCCTTCTTGTTGCCTTTACGACAGAGAAATTCCTTTAGGAGAAGCTAACCCGAAAGTGCATTTCGAAGAAGGTATTCAATCTGAACATTCAGGACATTCTGATCCAGGAAATTCAAATGAAGAAAATAATCAGGATCATCATCAAAAAACTATTGAAGGCGTTACCGTAACAGGAGGAAAATCTGCAACATCAATAAGTAAAAAAGAAGCCGGATTGGTTTTTAATATTGATAAAAAAGAATTATTAAAAGCCGCTTGCTGCAATTTATCCGAAAGTTTTGAAACCAATGCTACAGTTGACGTTTCTTTCAGTAATGCTGTGACAGGAACAAAGCAACTGAAAATGTTAGGCTTAGATCAAAAATATACAAGCTTAACAAAAGAATTATTGCCTGAAATCCGAGGACTAGCTTCAGCTTATGGATTAAATTTCATTCCCGGAAGATGGATCGAAAGCATTCAATTGACGAAAGGTGGAAGTACGGTGACGAATGGCTACGAAAGCATTACAGGACAAATTAACACCGAATTGTTGAAAAATGCGGAAAAACCAGAAACTTCATTGAATCTATTTTCTGATTTTAACGGAAGAGCTGAAGCGAACATCACAAGCGTTTCGCCCATCAATGAGAAATGGTCACAGACATTTTTGCTTCACGGAAACGGAACTTTTGGAGACACGGATATGAATGATGATGGATTTCTCGACAGGCCAAAAGGAACTCAATTGAATGCTGCTTATTTATTGAATTACAATGATTTGGAAAAGTCAGGTTTGGGTTCGCATTTTGGAATTAATTTCATTAAAGACGAAAGAACTTCCGGACAAATCGGTTTTGATAAAAAAATTCCACAAGATGAACAGTCACTTTACGGAGTCGGAATTGATATTTCGAGATTTCAGATTTGGAATAAAACGGGGTATGTTTTTAAAGGAAAACCTTACCAAAGTTTGGGTTGGATGAACCAATACACTTATCATCAACAAGATAGCTTTTTTGGATTGAGAAATTATTCAGGAAAACAGCAAACCTATTATTCAAATTTAATTTTTGAAAGTATTTTGGGAAATACCAATCACAAATACAAAGCCGGAGCAAGTTTTATGTATGACGGCTACGATGAAACGTATTTAACCAACAATTTTAAAAGAAACGAAATCGTTCCGGGAGCTTTTGCAGAATATACTTTAACTGGTTTAAAATACACTTTGGTTGCCGGCGCAAGAGTTGATTTCCATAATCTGGCCGGAACTCAGTTCACGCCGAGATTGAATTTTAAATATGATTTCACGCCGCAAACTATTTTGAGACTTTCTGCGGGAAAAGGTTTCAGAACTGCAAATGTTTTTGCAGAAAGTCAGCAATATTTTGCGTCAAACAGAAATGTTCAGATTTTACAAAATGGCGGAAATATTTACGGCTTAAAACCCGAAATCGCATGGAATTATGGCGCAAGTTTACAGCAAGAGTTTAAAATTTTCGGAAGAAAATCCACAATTGTTGCCGACTTTTTCAGAACTGATTTCCAAGATCAGGTAATGGTAGATTTAGACCGTTCACCTCAGCAATTGACTTTTTATAATTTAGAAAGAAAATCTTTCGCCAATTCTTTCCAGACACAATGGGATTTTACGCCTTTCAAGAATTTTGAGGTAAGACTGGCTTATAAATATTACGACGTTCAGGCAGATTATTTAGACGGAAGACGTGAAGTTCCGTTCATGGCAAAACACAGAGGTTTTGTGAATCTGGCGTATTCAACCAATAAAAATAATAACGGCGGATTCTGGAGTTTTGATACGACTTTAAATTTAGTCGGAAAACAAAGACTTCCGAATACCTCATCAAATCCTGAAGAGTTTCAGTTACCAACCTATTCTGAGTCTTATGCGATTTTAAACGCACAGATCTCAAGGAATTTCAATAAAAAAATCAGAGCTTATCTAGGGGGCGAAAATTTAACTTCATATTATCAGAAGAACGCGATCGTCGATTTTAAAAATCCTTTCGGAAATTATTTTGACGGTGGAATGGTGTACGCTCCGATCATGAAAGCGAATTTTTATGTTGGATTGGATGTGACATTCTAAGTTTGAGTGTTTGAGAGTCGTAGTGTTTGAGTGATTTTCAAATTATTTCATTATCAAATTTTCAAATTAAAAAAAGGCATGGTTTCAATATTTAATCATTGAGAAACCATGCTTTTTTGTACCTTTATGCTAAAGTAAATCTATGTCACAGACACTTATTTTTGAAGATAATTACAAGAAATTAGGTTTTGAAACTTTTTCTGAAAATAATCTGAAAACCCTTAAAGACACGAAATATAAATCTGAAATCAAAGTTTTCTACGTTCCGGAAGGTTACGAACTGACGGTAGATTTTAAACATTATAAAACAGAAAATCCGGCTTTATTTTTCTTGACCAATCAACATTTGCAGGTTGAAAAAGGCATTAAAGAGTCTAATCTTTTATATTATAACCGAGATTTTTACTGCATCCAAATTCATGATAAGGAAGTTGCCTGTGACGGACTTCTTTTCCATAATGTTTTTGAAATTCCTTTTGTAGAGCTTGATGAGAATGAAAATTTTATCATTAAAAGTTTATTTCAAAGCATCAAAGATGAGTTGGAATGGAAAGATTCTTCCGCCGAAGAAATGATCAGAACGTATGTAAAACAAATCATTATTCGCGCTACTAGAAAATGGAAAAAACAAAATCTTGATAATGATGATATAAAAATTCCTGGCAACGAACTGGATGTATTCCGGGATTTCAGCCGACATCTTGAAATTCATTTCAGGGAAAAACATAATGTAGCAGATTATGCAGACTTGCTTCACATCGCTCCAAAAACGTTAACTCACAAATTCAAAAGTTTAAACCTTGAATCTCCCAACCAGTTTATCATCAACAGAATTTTACTGGAAGCCAAAAGACTTTTATTTTATACCGATAAGCCTGTGAAGGAAATTGCTTATGATTTAGGTTATGAAGACCCGGCTTATTTTAACCGACTTTTTACCAATAAAATAGGAAGCACACCCACAAATTTCAAGAAAAATTACACTTCAGGAAAAAAGTACAATATTTAAGTCAATTTGTGTATTTATCCGGAGTAATTTCTGATATACCTTTGTCACATCAAAAAATAACAAAATTTAAAACAACAAAAACAATTATTATGAGACGTAACGCAACAGCCGTTTGGAACGGTACCATCAAAGAAGGAAACGGACACATCACTACTCAAAGTACAACTTTAAACCAAACTCAGTATTCTTTCAACAGCCGTTTTGCGGATGGAGTTGGAACAAACCCAGAAGAATTATTGGCCGCGGCTCACGCAGGATGTTTCACAATGAAACTGAGCGCAGAACTTTCTCAAGCTGGTTATACTCCTGAAGAATTGACTACAAAATCTGTGATCACTTTAGACCCAAACATCGGAAAAATCACAAAATCTGAATTGACTTTAACAGCAAAAGTTCCGGGAATTTCAGAAGAAGAATTCCAAAAATATGCGAAAATCGCTGAGGAAGGATGTCCTGTAAGTGCCGCTTTCAACTTTGAAATTACTTTGGAAGCTACTTTGGCGAACTAAGAATTAAAATATTTTAATCTCAACATCAATATGTACAGATTAAAGTCTGACTTTATTGATGTTCTTTTCTCATCCTTGTCAAGGAATAACCCTTGACAAGGATATTTTTTAACAACTCATTTACCCTGTAACCTCACATTATTTATATAAAACTTCAATAGATTAAACACATAATCATTAATTACAAAATAAAATATACCGATCGGTATATTTATTGTATATTTGCATTATAATCAATTGAAAAATGTCAAAAGCAGAAAAGACAAAACAATTCATTATCGAGAAAACGGCATCTTTGTTTAATACCAAAGGTTACCTTTCTACGACTTTATCAGACATTGCTCAGGCAACCAATCTCACAAAAGGAAGTATTTACGGAAACTTCGCCAACAAAGATGAGTTGGCCATTGAAGTTTACAAATATAACTCTAATGTGCTGAGTAAAAATATGTCAAGATCTTTCAGTGATGAATTTCCGACAACAATGGATAAACTTTATGCTTTTGTTGACTTTTATAGAAAAAACTGGCGTTCGGTCTTTTCCAACGGCGGCTGTCCGCTGATGAACGCTGCGACAGAATCTGACGATATTTTTCCAACCCTTAAAAATCAGGTTAAAAAGTCTTTTGAAGACTGGTCAGAAAAAATTTCATCGGTTATTATTCAAGGTCAGAAAAATGGAGATTTAAATGAAAAAGCTAATGCAGAGGAATACGCATCCATTTTCATCATGCTTCTCGAAGGCGGAATTTTATTATCCAAAACAACGGGAGATGAGAAATTTTTAAACCTTGCTTTAGACAGAATCACTCACATGATTGACAATGAATTAAACATACTTCTTCCATCATAAATTTCACGCTATGGAAACAAAAAAAGTGGCAATTGTAGGATACAACAGAATTCCGTTTGCCAGAATGAATACAGCTTACACAGACAAAGGGAATCAGGATTTACTGCTTCCGGCTCTGAATGGTTTGATCGACCGTTACAACCTCAAAGGAAAACTCCTTGGCGAAGTTGCCGGAGGTGCGACGATCAAACATATTTCTGAAAGCAACCTCATCCGGGAAACTGTGATGAATACCTCTCTAGATCCTGCAACTCCCGCTTGCGATTTACAACAGGCTTGTGATACAGGAATTGAAGCGGCGGTTTATATCGGAAATAAAATTGCTTTAGGTCAGATCGAAAGCGGAATTGCGTGTGGTGTTGAAGCTATGAGCAACATCCCTTTTGAATCCTCTCCAAGATTAAGAAAAGCTTTATTAAAAGCCAATAAAGAGAAATCTGTCTTTGGAAAAATCAAGCAGTTATTGAGTCCAAAATTGAAAGACTGGATGCCTATTCCATACAAAGGTCAGGAACCGAAAACAGGTTTGGTGATGGGTGGTCACACAGAAATTACTGCAAAATATTATCAAATTTCCCGTGAAGATCAGGATGAATTGGCCTTCAGAAGTCATCAAAATATGGCAAAAGCGTATGATGAAGGATTTTTTGATGATATGATAACTCCGGCTTACGGTTTAGATAAAGACAATAATCTTCGAAGAGATACGAGTTTAGAAAAATTAGCAACATTAAAACCGGCTTTCGATAAGCAAAATGGAACTTTAACAGCCGGAAATTCAACACCGTTTACCGATGGAGCTTCTGCGGTTTTATTGGCAAGTGAAGAATGGGCAAAAGCGAATAATCTCCCAATTTTGGCCTATATCACTTTCTCAGAAATTGCAGGAATTGAATATGTTGAAAACAAACAAGATTTACTTCTGGCTCCCGTTTTTGCAGCTGAAAGAATGCTAAAAAAAGCAGGAATGAATCTGGAAGATTTCGATTATTATGAAATTCATGAAGCGTTTGCAGCACAGGTTTTAGCTACATTAAAAATCTGGGAAAATGATAATCTGGCCAAAAAATTCGGGCTGGAAAAAGCATTAGGAAAAGTCGATCGAAATAAACTAAATGTAAAAGGCGGAAGTCTCGCTGTAGCCCACCCTTTTGCTGCAACAGGAGGAAGAATCATCGGAACGTTAGCGAAAATTTTAAATGAAAAAGGAAGCGGAAAAGGATTTATTTCCATTTGTGCCGCTCGTGGACAAGGGGTAACGATGATCTTAGAAAAATAAAATTGAAATATGGATAGATTAGCACAATTAAGACAATATATCGGGAAGGAATTTACCGAGTCACCTTCACCTTTTATGAAATGGCTGAATCCCATCGTACTTTCTGTGGAAGAAGGTCAATTAGAATTTCAATATACAGTAAGACCAGAATGGCTGAACCCAATGGGAAATCTTCATGGTGGAGTTACTGCAGCGATTTTCGACGATGTCATTGGAGCCACCATGTTTTCTTTAAATGAAAAAACATTCATCGTAACCGTAAATAATACCATTGATTATTTTTCAACTGCAAAAGAAAATGATAATATTGTAGCTGAAACTAAAATCATCAAAAGAGGGAAGCAATTTGTAAACGCGCAGTGCGAAATATGGAACGCAGACAAAACACGCTTAATTGCACGAGGAACCTCTAATTTATTCAAAATCAATAATTAATGAAAAGAGTTGTCATAACAGGTCTTGGCGCAGTGACGCCTTTGGGAAATAATGTTGAAGAATTTTGGAACAACAGCATCAATGGAGTAAGCGGAGCCAATACAATCACGCATTTCGATACAGAAAAATTTAAAGTACATTTCGCTTGTGAGGTTAAAAATTTTGATCCAAAAGTTCATTTAACGCACAATGAAATCAAAAGAAGCGATCTTTTTTCACAATATGCCATGTATTCAACAGCTGAAGCATTGAAAGATTCAGGACTGGAATTGGAAAATATGGATCCGTTCGACACAGGTGTAATCTGGGGAACCGGACAAGGCGGAATGTGGACTTTTGAAAGCGAAGTGATGAATTTCGCAGCAGGAGACGGAACACCGAGATTCAATCCGTTTTTCGTTCCTAAATTTATTGCAAATATGGCTTCAGGAATGATTTCTATGAAATTTGGGCTTCAGGGAATCAATTATACCACAATTTCAGCTTGTGCGACAGGAAATACAGCCTTAATGGATGCTTTCAACTATATCAGATTAGGAAAGGCAAAAGTAATTGTGAGCGGCGGTTCGGAAGCGGCAATTTCTCCAGCATCTATTGGCGGTTTCTCAATTATGAAAGCGATGTCTACAAGAAATGATGACTTTGCAACTGCAAGCCGTCCTTATGATGCAGACAGAGACGGATTCGTAATGGGAGAAGGTGCAGGAGCTTTGATTTTGGAAGAATATGAACACGCAAAAGCGAGAGGTGCAAAAATCTATGCAGAATTAGTCGGGGCTGCAATGACTGCTGATGCCTATCACATGACAGCTCCTCATCCTGACGGAGTTGGCGCGATCAAAGCCATGCAATTGGCCTTAAAAGAGGCAGAAATTAACGTTGATGATATCGATTATATTAATCCTCACGCAACTTCTACTCCGATGGGAGATTTGGTTGAATTAAATGGTATTAATAAATTATTTAAAGGAAGCAAAAATTTAGATATCAGTGCTACGAAATCTATGACTGGTCACTTACTGGGTGCAGCCGGAGCGGCAGAAGCTATTCTTTCCATTAAAGCGATTGAAAATGGAATTATTCCACCGACCATCAACCTTCACAATATCGATGAAAATATTCCGAAAGATCTGAATATTGTTTTTGGAGAGGCTAAAGAAAAGGACATCAATTATGCTTTAAGTAATGCCTTTGGATTCGGAGGGCATAATGCGACATTGATCTTTAAGAAGTTTTCTTAAATAACTCTCTCGCGGATTTTGCAGATGACGCAGATTTTTTAAACGTCAACATCTGCTAATTTGCCTGATCTGTGAGAGAAAAAATAAATAAATTTAATAGATTCTTCCTTTGTCAGAATGATATTACAGTGGAAAAATTAGAATCAATTTAATGCAAATAAAAAAGCAGTCATTTTCTTGACTGCTTTTGTTTTTTATGCTTCTTTTAACCATTCCGAAGACGAAAGATAATTCTGATCGGGGTAATAAATAAAAAGAACATTTTTTCCTTTGATGGTATTGATAATCGGTTCTGCTAAAGCTCTTGGAACAGCCGGACAACCCCAGCTTCGTCCTATCCTTTTGTGAGCTGCAGCAAATTCATCACTTACATAATCCGCTCCGTGCATGACAACCGCTCTCTGTAAAGCAGCATCATTAAAACCTTTGTCCATACCTAAAAGTTTCAGTGAATATCCGTTTCCGCCTTCATACGTTGTATCTGTGATGTAAAAACCAAGGCTGCTTTGGTAAGAGCTTTCGATATTGGAAAAATTCGTTGCAAATTCTTCACCTGTATTTTTCCCGTGAGCAACCAAAGAATTGAAAAGCACTTTTTTCTCATTCATGTCAATTACCCAAAGCCTTTTGGTGTTGGATGACATCGAAAAATCACAAACCGTCAATAAATGTGCATTTTCATCTAATTTCCCAGCTTTTTTAAGATTGTTAAAACCTAAAATTGCTTTCGAAAAAACATCAAAATTAAGCTTATGATCTGTTTCGAATAATATGGAATTATAAAGTTCTTCAGAAGCGCTTATTTCTTTGGTATCTTTTTTGAATGTGTTGATAGTAATAGTTTTTGTTTTATCTGAGATACTAACTTCTTTTTTCAAATCGGTTTTTTCACCCGAAATATAAAAAGAAGTAGTAATCATATAAACAATGCCCAATAGGCCATAAAATCCCTTCATAAATATTATGTTAAATTCAAATTGAGAATACAAATTTATAAAACAATAATTATCAACATGTTAAATCTGAAAAAGTTTAACTCAATTTAAGAAACTTTAACTCGTCACATTTTCGCTTTCAGAATCCGCAACAAATTCAAGACTTATAGAATTCATACAGTATCTTGCGCCTGTAGGAGCCGGTCCGTCATTAAAAACATGACCCAGATGAGAATCACAACGTTTGCAGACAACTTCAATTCTTTCCATACCGTGAGAAGAATCCCGATGATAGGCAACTCCGTTTTTATCGGCTTCAAAAAAGCTTGGCCAACCACAGCTGCTCATAAATTTCTGATTGGAACGAAAAAGATGATTTCCACAAACTGCACAATAATATTCACCTAATTCATCAAACTCGTTATATTTTCCTGTCCAAGGTCTTTCCGTTGCTGCTTCTCTTGCGATGGCATACAAATCAGGAGAAAGAATTTTGAGCCATTCATCATTGGAAACATTAAGTTTCGCAGTATCCGTTCTGGAATAATATGGATTGTTTTTTGCTTCGTTTTGCATAAGATTATTTTAAATTAAGATTTTATATTTTACCAAAAAAAGTTACAGAAGATTTAAACACATTAGTTTTATAAGTTAAATTTTAGCTGCATAAAAAGAACACATAGCTTTTGAAAGTCTTTGATTTTCTTTTTTATACTCTTGTTTATACTCTTGAAATTTTTAATACATCTTTTGTGGCTTTTATGGTTAAAACAAACAATCAAATTTAGTAAATTTGAGAATATGAATGACGAAGCCAAACGAAAACAGCTCAGAAAATATAAAGCTTTTGCTACAGGACTTTTTGTTTTGATGGCAATTATTTTTATCATCACTACTGTATTACAAAAATCGAACGACTCTCACTGGATAGGCTATGTTCGGGCTTTTTCTGAAGCTGCAATGGTTGGCGCTTTAGCAGATTGGTTTGCTGTAACAGCTCTTTTCCGCCATCCGCTTGGTTTGCCGATTCCACATACAAATCTGATTGAAAACAGTAAACAGAAACTGGGAGATAATCTGGGAAATTTTGTGGTTTCCAATTTCCTTTCACCTCAAACAATTCGTCCTTATATTCAGAAATTAAAAATTTCGGGGGTTGTTGGGGAATGGCTCGGAAAAGAGAAAAACCAGGAGGTTTTAATTAAAAATCTGTCGGATATTATTTTAGATATTTTAAATAAGCTTGATGATTCTGAAGTGAGCCATTTTATCAGTAAGAAAGTTTCTGAAATGACCGATAATATTAAACTCAATGCAATCCTCGGAAACGGAATCCACTATTTTTTAGATAAAAATGATCATCAGAAAATCATTACCAATCTTTCGAAACAGATCAAAGATTATATTATTGAAAATGATGAAATGATTCAGGAAAGGGTAAAAAAAGGAAGCTATTCTTTTATTCCTTCGTTTGTCGACAATAAAATTGCCGATAAAATTGCAGGCGGACTTTCAGACTTTTTCAAAGAAGTGGAAGAAAACCCAAATCATCAAATCCGGGATTTAATTACAAAAAAAATCTATGAATTTTCGAATGACTTAAAAGAAGATCCTAAATGGAATGATGAATTTAAAACCATCAAAAATGATCTTTTAAAGAATGACAAATTAGCTGAATATTCAACAGACATCTGGACTTCAATTAAAAAAACACTAACGGAAGAACTTCAAAATGATGATTCTACCTTAAAAACCTATCTCTCAAAAAACCTGGACGAATTTTCGCAGAACTTAAAAACCGATGAAAACCTTCAGAATAAAATCGACCATTGGGTAAGAGTGACTTCTTATAAATATATTTTACGAAATACGCATCAAGCTTCGACGTTAATCAGTTCAACCGTCGGAAATTGGCAGGGAAAAGAATTAAGCCAAAAACTAGAACTGGAAGTTGGAAAAGATTTGCAATTTATTCGTGTGAACGGAACTTTGGTTGGTGGCTTGGTCGGATTAATTATTTATACGATTTCGCATTTTTTTATTTAATCTGAATCTCACGCAATTAAGCAGATAGTCTAACTTTAAAATCTGCTTTATCCGCTGAATCAGCGAAACGAAAAAAGCAAAACCTCATCGATTTTGCTTTCAATATTTTTACCAAGAAAACTTATCTTGCGATTCTACCCGCTCTTGTCAAAATTTCCTGATTAATATCGTTAATCAATTGTGGTCCTTCGTAAATAAATCCTGTATATAACTGAACCAAAGTTGCTCCTGCATCCAGTTTTTCAAGTGCATCTTTTGCAGAATGAATTCCGCCGACTCCAATGATTGGGAATGCTCTATTGCTTTTGTCCGAAAGATATTTGATCATTTTTGTACTTCGTTCACGGATTGGTTTACCGCTTAAACCACCGTTTCCGATTTGTGCTAAAACTTCCGATGAAGTTTTCAGCCCTTCTCTGTTAACTGATGTATTGGAAACTACAATTCCGTCGATCTTTGTTTCAGCAATAAGCTCAATGATTTCGTCTAATTGATTGTTATTCAAATCCGGAGCGATTTTTAAAAGAATTGGTTTTTGAGTGGGCTTTGTCTGATTGATTTCTTTTACAGCAGTAATTAACTCTCTCAAATATTCAACATCTTCCAGTTTGGCGTGACTTCCTACATTCGGACAACTTACATTCAGTACAAAATAATCTACATAAGGATGTAGTCCTTCAAAACAATCCAGATAATCCTGAGTGTAATTTTCAGGTGCGGTATTCGTATTTTTTCCGATGTTGCCGCCGATGATGATTTTTCCTTTGTTGCCTTTCAGCTTTTCGATTGCAGCCTGTAGTCCATCATTATTAAAGCCCATTCTATTGATGATTCCGCCGTCTTCGATTAATCTGAATAATCTTTTCTTAGAATTTCCAGCCTGTGCTCTTGGAGTCACCGTTCCGATTTCTACAAATCCAAAGCCCAAATCTCCTAGTTCATTGAACAAAACTGCATTTTTATCAAAACCGGCAGCCAATCCTACAGGATTTTTAAACTTCAATCCAAAAACTTCTCTTTCCAGACGTTTGTCTTCAATAGGTTTTGGGAAAAATAATTTAGTGAGAAATCCAAAATTCTTGAGCATCGAAAAAGTAAAATGATGTACTTCTTCAGGATCGAATTTGAAAAGAATCGGACGAATGAGCGATTTGTACATTGAAAAAAAGTTTTACAAAAATACTCATTTTAAAATTAATGTTCGGTTAACGTATGATATTTTATGAAAAAAGATATTATAAATGATATCTATAAAACATCTGCATAATTTGCTAAATCTGCGAGATCATTTGTTAAATTATTTTTAGGAGCTATTTCCCGCTTTCCATTACAATCTTTTTTTGCAAAAAAGGATTTTCATTGCAATCGGGGCTAAACCTCGGTCATTAATTTAAATTTGAGAAGTGTTCACAAAGTTTGTCATCCCTGAAAGGATCCAGACACAAATTATTTTATAACGTCTCATACTACCTTTAGATGCTTCCAGCATGACAGACTTTATGCTGATGGAAGTTTAAGAAATTAAGAATACGCACTCAAATCCAGTTTCAAAATATCCCCTACTCTTTTGAACTCATCATCGATAGTCGCATTTACCGTAATTCTTTCGTTAGAAATAGGATGATTAAAAATCAATTGATGGGCATGAAGCGTCATTTTGTTGATGCCAAATGTCTGAAGCCACAACTTATTTTGCTTGTTACAACCGTGTTTTCTACACCCTAAAATCGGATGCAAAATATGTTTAAAATGTTTTCTCAACTGATGAAATCGTCCCGTTTCAGGAATTGCTTCCACTAAACAATATCTTGAAGTCTGATGTTTTAAAAAAGGCAAATCAATTTCTGAAGTCTGCAAGCGACGATAATAGGTAATCGCATTTTGTGTAACCTCGTTTTCATTCACCAAATCATAATCGATGGTTTCTTCTTCCTTTGCCCAGCCCCGGAGAATGGCGATGTATTTCTTTTCAACTTTTTTTTCCTCAAATTGAGTACTCATCATTCTCAGTGTATCTTTATCTAAAGTAAACAATAAAACACCCGAAGTTTTTCGGTCTAAACGATGCACCGGATAAACTTTCTGCCCTATTTGCTTTTTCAACTCCTGAATGGCATAAGTATCCGCATCTCCTGAATAAAATGATTTGTGAACTAATAATCCACTCGGTTTGTTGATGGCAATGAGATGTTCGTCGCGATAAAGAATTTCTAACATTTTGCAAAACTAAATATAATTAGCTCTACAACTCTCTTTTAAAAGTATAAATAATACTATAAAAAGTTCCTCCATAATCCCTGCTTTCTGCAGTTACCAATTCCCAACCCTCATTTCCGTGTTGATTTAACACTTTATCAATTTCAGCAGGTTCATATTTTGTTCCCCAAAAACCTTTAGGCTCAATAATAACTGTCTTATATTCGAATTTCTTTCTCATAATTTTTTAATTTTAAATGTACAATTAATTTCTATGAGTTTAAACCTAAAAAGCTCTGGACGTATTAGGCTTCCTTGCTCCAGAGGAGCAAAAGCTTTGTAACAATATGATTTGTGGGTTTGCGGAGCTCCGTAGGAGCGACACCTTTGTATTTTTTCAAAATTTGAAGACTTAATTATGCGAACAAATAGGTCTCTTAAAAATTATTTTGTCATACAAACGTACTTGTAATTAGCCCTGATTGCAGAGACATCCTTTTTGTAATGAGGAACGAAGAGCAAAAGATACAGCGGAAAGCAGGTTCTCAACTCCTAATAATTTCAGAATTAAAAACTTCCATCTTCCATCTTCTTTACTTCCCACATTTTCACTATTTTTGCAGTCAAGACGAAAAATTTATGGCAAAGCAAGAAGATGTTTTCAAGAAAGTGATTTCTCACGCGAAAGAATATGGTTTTATTTTTCCTTCGAGTGAGATCTATGACGGTTTATCGGCTGTTTATGATTATGGACAAAACGGTGCTGAATTAAAAAATAATATCAAACAATATTGGTGGAAAGCGATGGTACAGCTTAACGAAAATATTGTCGGTATCGATTCGGCTATCCTTATGCACCCAACAACTTGGAAAGCTTCTGGCCACGTTGACGCATTCAACGATCCTTTGATTGACAATAAAGATTCTAAAAAACGTTTCAGAGCAGACGTTTTGGTAGAAGATTACTGTGCTAAAATTGAAGATAAAGAAAACAAGGAAATCGAAAAAGCAGCAAAAAGATTCGGTGAGTCTTTCGATAAAGATCAGTTTGTTGCAACGAATCCAAAAGTGTTGGAATACAGAGCAAAAAGAGAAGCTATTCTTTCAAGATTGGCAAAATCTCTTGAAAATGAAGACCTTGCTGATGTAAAAGCTTTAATTGAAGAATTGGAAATTGCTGATCCTGACACTGGTTCTAAAAACTGGACAGAAGTAAGACAGTTCAATTTGATGTTCGGAACGAAATTAGGAGCTTCTGCAGATTCTGCGATGGATCTTTATTTAAGACCAGAAACAGCTCAAGGTATTTTTGTTAACTTCTTAAATGTTCAGAAAACATCCCGTCACAGACTTCCTTTTGGTATTGCACAAATCGGAAAAGCTTTTAGAAATGAGATCGTTGCAAGACAATTCATCTTCAGAATGCGTGAATTCGAACAAATGGAAATGCAGTTTTTTGTAGCTCCGGGAACAGAATTGGAATTCTACGAACAGTGGAAGCAAAAACGTCTGAACTGGCACAGAGCTTTAGGTTTAGGAGATGAAAATTACAGATTCCATGATCATGAGAAACTGGCTCATTATGCCAATGCTGCGGCTGATATTGAATTTAATTTCCCGTTCGGATTCAAAGAACTGGAAGGAATTCACTCAAGAACGGATTTCGATTTGAAGGCTCACGAAAAATTTTCGGGAAGAAAACTTCAGTTCTTCGATCCTGAAAGAAATGAAAATTATGTTCCTTATGTTGTGGAAACTTCAGTAGGTTTAGACAGATTATTCCTTTCTATTTTCTCTCATTGTTTAAGAGATGAAGTATTGGAAGACGGTTCAGAAAGAACGGTTTTATCTTTGCCTCCGGCTTTAGCACCAATTAAAGCGGCGATTCTTCCATTAATGAAGAAAGACGGTTTAGCTGAATACGCTGAAAAAATCTTTGACGATTTGAAATATGATTTCAATTTATTCTATGAAGAGAAAGACGCGATCGGAAAACGTTACAGAAGACAGGACGCAATCGGAACACCTTACTGTATTACGATTGACCATGATTCTTTAACAGATCACACCGTAACGATTCGAGACAGAGACACGATGGTTCAGGAAAGAGTTCCGGTGTCGGAATTGAGAAGAATTATCGACGAAAAAACAAGTTTCAGAAACTTACTTTCAAAAATATAGACAGAAAGCCTTGAGAAATCAGGGCTTTTTTTATGCTTGGCTTTAAAATTATTTTAAATTTGTTTAAGACCAAACTGCTTATGATTATTCTCATTTACATCATTACGTTTTTAGTTGCTGTAGCGGTAATTTTTTATTTTCTGGGATATTCTTATCTTTTCAGTGGGATTTCAAAAACCTATCTGCGTGGAAAAATGAGCGCTAATATTGATGATGGAAAACTGTTTCGCAGCAATATAATTCATACTTCAAAACCTGTTCTTTGGGATGAACATCCTGATTATAACAAAAAAGATTTGCCTAAAGATATCTTGGACGATTTGGCTCATTCGAATACAGCGTCATTTCTCGTGGTAAAAGACGGAAAATTGCTGCATGAACAATATTGGAATGGCTATAACAAGCTTTCCAAAACCAATTCTTTTTCAATGGCAAAAGCGGTAACCGTGATGCTTTTGGGAAAAGCTCTGGAGGAAGGAAAAATTAAAAATATTGATATAAACTTCTCCGAATTCTATGAAGAGTTTAAAAATAAACCTTTTGGAAGAGATTTAAATTTAAAAAATCTGGCTCAAATGGAATCGGGGTTAGATTGGGATGAAAATTATAAAAACCCATTTCTGCCAAATGCAAAAGCTTACTACGGAAGAAGCCTTATAAAAGCTACTTTTTCAAGAAGGTTTAAGGAAAAACCAGGTGAAAGGTTTGAATATCAAAGCGGCTCAACACAACTTTTGGGATTTGCGGTAAAAAAAGCAATCAACCAGTCTTTATCGAGCTATTTATCTCAAAAATTCTGGGTTCCGATGGGGATGGAGCAAAATGCAGAATGGAGCGTCGACGAAAGCGGAATGGAAAAAACCTACTGCTGTATTCACTCCAATTCAAGGGATTTTGCCAAACTCGGACAGTTATTTTTGAATGATGGAAAGGTGGGAAACGAGCAAGTCCTAAATTCAGATTTCATTGAGCAAATGCGGACTCCTACCGAAAAATCTGAGGAAATTTACGGCATGGGACTTTGGATCAATCATGACAATCCTATTAAACATTATTATTTTCTCGGACTTCAGGGGCAGTACGTCATTATGATTCCTGAGCATAAAATGGTTATTGTACGAACCGGAAGCTACAACAATCTCCCTAAAACCGACAGAGGAAGACCAGATCAGGTGAAATTTCTGGTGAATGAAACGGTAAAGTTATTTGCTTAAAAGGTTAAGGCCTAGGCTAAGATCAAGAACATTTTTTAATTACAGACATGGAAAAATACAGTTCGTTGGTGGATGAATATATCGAGAAATCTGCTGATTTTGCGAAGCCTATTTTAAATTATCTTCGGGAACTCGTGCACGAGGTTTGTCCGGATGCGGAAGAAGCTATCAAGTGGAAGTTTCCGACTTTTATGTACAGAGGAAAAATTCTTTGCTCGACTGTTTCGTTTAAACAATATTGCAGCATGGGATTTTGGCTTCATGATGAAATGAAAACGACAAAGAATCTTGAAACCAACGTCGAAAAAACCAATATGTTCAGCTTAGGTAAAATTACCAAACTGGAAGACCTGCCTTCGAAACCTCAGCTAAAAAAAATTATCTTAGAAGCTGTAGAATTAACGGAAATGGGTGTAAAGCTAAAAAAAACGCTGCCTTCAAAAGTTGAAATTGAAGTTCCTGATGAGTTTCAAAGTGTTTTAGACCAAAACAAAAAAGCTTTAGAAATCTTTAAGAAAGCATCACCTTCTTTCAGAAAAGAATATATCAACTGGATCATTGATGCCAAAACTGAAACCACAAGAAATAAAAGAATCGAACAGGCTATCGAATGGATTTCTGAGGGAAAAGGAAGGAATTGGAAGTATGAGAAAAAGAAATAGCTTGGCCGGATGAGGCATATTTACAAGTTTGAAAATACTCCCAGCTCTAAACTAATTTTTTAGTGGAATCTGAAATTAGCTTCAGGCAATGTATTATTTTTCAGAAAAGCTTCATATTCCGGCGATAGTTGGGCGCGTCCCCAAGTATTTTTCCCACTCATGCTTCCGAGACGGACCTTATCTTTTCCGTATTTCTTGTTCATTGCATCCATTGCTTTCATCACAGGCAAATGCTGATTTTGGGTATCTTCTTCAAACAGATTAATCAGTCTCTGGTCTTCGGGAACAAAATCGTTGACAATCACTCCTGCTTTTTTATAATGAAAGCCTTCTTCAAAAATAGATTCAAACAGATCGTTCACCACTCTGCCAATAAGAATTGATGAATTGGTAGGATTGGGAAGAATTTGAGTTTTAGCATTTCTGTACTCTGGTAAATCTTTTCTGAACCGGTTGGTCTGCACGAAAACAGTAATCATTTTACAACATGTATTTTGCTTTCGCAATCTTTCAGAGCAATACATTCCGAAGGTTTCTACGCGTTCACGAACGTCCTCTTTTTTGGTAAGCATTTCCATGAAACTTCTCGTTACCGCAATAGACTTTTTAGGTGAAGGTGCATCTAATTCCAACTGACGAACTCCTTTCAGTTCGTTAATCATTCTCACCCCGTGAATTCCCATCACTTTGCGAACCCACATTTCCGGCTTTTGAAGCAAATCCCATGCTTTATAAACACCATTGTCGTGCATTTTTATGGCAAGCCGTCTTCCGATTCCCCAAACATCACCTATATTGAGCCATTTTAACGCTTTTTCAATTTTTTCGGGGGTGTCTAATATATAAACCCCATCCTTGAATTGTTCAGGAAACTCTTTTACAATTCTGTTGGCAACCTTGCAGAGTGTTTTTGAAGGAGCAATCCCAATACTTACAGGAATATTAGCATCGCTTTTAATCCTGTTCCGAATTTCAAGGCAGTAATCATAAATATTAACGTATTTAAAGCCTGTGAGATTTAAGAATAGCTCATCGATGCTGTATGTTTCAAACTCAGTAACATAAGAACTTGCAATGGATATTACCTGTTGACTTTTAAAATTATACAGTTCAAATTTTGCAGAAAAACATTTTACGTTATGTTGCTTAAAAAGCTCTTTATACTTAAACGCCGGTGCAGCCATCGGAATTCCCAAGTCTTTTGCCTCTTTGCTTCTCGACACGACACACCCGTCATTGTTGGAAAGCACAACAACAGGCTGGTTTTCAAGTTCCGGACAGAGTGTTCTCTCACACGAAACAAAGAAATTATTGCAATCGACTAAAGCATACATGATGTAGAAATAACTGTTTGAAAATACAAATCTATAACTTTAAAATAAATTCATTATGCTTAATCAAGAATTTTATTACACTATTATTTATTTAAGAATCAAATAGTTAAAATAATAAAAATACGTCGTGTTTTGTCGCATCAATGTATTAACCGGTATTTTCGAAAGTTTATTTTTTTTACTTAAATAAGAATTTTCTTCCTTTCAACACGTCAAGTTTTGGCGCAATATCTATCTATATTTGTTTCATAAAAAATTAAAATTATGGATAAAATAACTTTACAGAGAATTGAGAAATTACACCCTTCCATAAGGGAGGAAGTAAAACAAATTATTAAAGAATGCGACGAAGCATTAACCGGAAAAGCCAAGATTAGAATCACTCAGGGACTTCGAAGTTTTGAGGAACAGGAAAAACTCTACGCAATCGGAAGAATTACTTCAGGAAAAAAAGTGACCAATGCAAAAGCGGGGCAAAGCATTCACAATTACGGTTTGGCGGTTGATATTTGCTTAATCATCAATGGAAAAGCAGCAAGTTGGGATACTGCAAAAGACTGGGACAATGATGGTGTAGCCGACTGGTATGAATGTGTGAAAATTTTTGCAAAACATGGTTGGGATTGGGGCGGAAACTGGAAAACATTCAAAGACCTTCCTCATTTCGAGAAGAAGAATTTTCCGACTAAAAAAGGGCTCGTAAAAACGAGTTGGAGAGCGATTTCTAAGCTGAAAAGGGATAAAGATGGATATGTGATATTTGAAAAATAATTTCTTTTATTTTTTTAACACGTCAAGTTCTGTCGCTTCCCGCTCCTATCTTTATTCTACCAAAATAACGGTAGAAAATGAAAAAAACAACCCTACTTTCTTTAGATGGAGGCGGAATAAGAGGCATCATTACCTGTATTATTTTACGCTACATAGAAGAGCAATTGCAGATTCATGATAAACCAGGCGCAAAGCTTGGAGATTATTTTGATTTTGTAGCGGGAAGCAGCACGGGAGCATTGATTGCAGCAATTATTTTGTGTCCCGACGAACACCGGAAAGCCAAATATTCCATTCAGAAAGGTCTGGAATTGTATTCTGAAAGAGGAGGCGACATATTCCAGGTTTCTTTTTGGGAAAAACTGGTAAACCCTTTCGGATTGCTGAATGAAAAAATCTCACAGGAAGCCTTAGAAAAAAACCTCAACGATTTTTTCGGAAACTTAGAATTAAAAGAACTCACAAAACCCTGTTTAATAACAAGTTATGATATAGAAAACCGAAGAGCAAAATTATTCAACTCATGGAAAGCCGCTCTGAACACAGATAATTTTTATGTAAAAGATGTCTGCAGAGCGACTTCAGCAGCGCCAACTTATTTTACACCGGTTCAGATCAAATCGATGTACGGACAGATTTTCAGTCTCATTGATGGCGGAATGTTTGCCAATAATCCGGCACTTTGCGCTTATGCCGAAGCCCGAAAAATTCCTTTTGCAGAGGTTTTGAAAAATCATCAGAAAGCCAATCATCCGACCGTAAAAGATATGATCATCGTTTCGATCGGAACCGGAATTGAATCTAAAAGCTATTCATTCAAAAAACTGGAAAAAGCCGGGAAAATCGGCTGGGTTACTCCGATTATTGATATTCTGATGTCTGCCAATGCCGAAACAGTAGATTATCAGCTTTGCCAAATGTTCCAGACTTTAGGAGTACGCAATCAGAAGAATTATTACAGAATCAATCCGTCTTTGAAAAACGCTTCGCCTGCAATGGACAATGTAAGAAGATCAAATATCGAGAGCCTGATTCAGGCGGGATTAAGCTATATCGATGATAACAAAGAGGTATTGAACCAAATTGTACAAAAGCTGATTAGAAACAAAATATAAGCTTTTTAACTTATAAATGACAAATATAATCAAATCAACTTATGTTTATCATTTATAAGTTAATTACAAAAAATACTCATTACACACAAAATTACGTCAACTTTTGTCGCTCTTCCCTCTTACTTTTGTAATAAGACAAAGACAACAAATACTTATTAATCTTAATGCTGACAATAAAAGATACGATAAAAACACACTGATTTTTAAAACACAAAAACATGGAAATACAAAATTGCAGTTCCGATACAGTTTTCAATGAAAACCTCTATACCATTACGTGGAGCGATATAGAAAACACCGAAATAGACTACGAAAATTATCTTGATGATATTGAAAGCTTCTTCAGAGAAGATTTTGAAAATGATATTTTGGAAGAGGGTTTTCACGATTAAAAATCTAAAAAACAAGTTTGATACGTCAAGTTCTGTCGCTACCTGACATTATATTTGAATATCAATAAAAACACAAAAACACTCATCAATTTCACCGACAATTTTCTGAATTCAGACCTTAAAAAAAGCCTGAACAGCCAGAAATATATCTAAAATCAACAGTTAAAAACATACGAAATGACTTTCCTTACCAAAAAGAAAGGTGGATATCCTTTGCCGGAAACCACCCTAAAAAATAAGGCTGAAAATGAAGTGACTCTAATAAAAAGAGGCTTCGAAATTTTAATTAAAAAAAATAAAAATAAAACGACAAATGAAATCAAAAGAAGAATTAAAAAGTTTCTTTGAAAATGGAGATATTCCAAAACAAGAAGAATTTTGGGAATGGCAAGATTCATATTGGCACAAAGATGAACAACTCCCGATAGAAAACACTAACACCTATAAGGTTAAAGGATCTGTGGTCGATTTAGAAGCTCTCAATGCTCTTACCAATATGTCGGAAGGTGATGTTTATAATCTTTTAAACAATGGTGAAAACTATGTCTATGTTCTTGACTTAAATAACACGGGTGTTGCAGGTTGGGATAAGCTATCCGGTATGATTGATGTCTCCGAATTGGCAACTATCGCCTATGTAGATGAAAAAATCGGTCCGGATGAAGGTGGTGTCTGGAGTTTTCCATTATAAATACAAAAACATTATGAAATTTAGAGAAATTATAGTAAAAAATATAAATCTTGAAGAAGGTACTTATACCAATAGCCAAGATGAGATTAAAACCTTTGCGCCGTTACATATATATTTAGTTCCGAAAAAAGGTGGCGTGCACGATCGTTTTGTAACAGACAGTGAAGGTACAATTTCTAAACAATCTGTTGAAAGTAATGATACATTTAACAATGTAACGAATAGAGGAAATTCCACTAACAAAAATGAAATTATTCTTGCATCAGAAAAGGGTAGAGCTGCTGCAATTGGATTCAATGAAACCTCTTATAGCTATTACTTTGGAGATATGAATCCTGAGCATACAGGATCACATAATGTGGCAATGGGCTTCAATACATTAGGTAAATTAACCAGCGGGGCATATAATACTGCAATAGGAGGTTACAGTCTTTCCGCTCTTACAGACGGAACTTACAATACAACATTAGGCTATGCAACAGCATATAAATTAAATAAATCTTCATCAAATGTATTTATTGGACAATATACAGGGTTCAATTTAACAGGAGAAGTAGGAGAATCTGACTTAATGAATACATCTCCTTCTGCAGCAGGATATCTTAAAGAAATGGCTTATTATTCAGGATATAATGGAACATCTTTTCATTCTTCCTTCAATACATTTGTAGGAGCAACGATAAACTCCGGAGCATACACTCCTAACAGAGCCGCAATGTCTACCATTATCGGAGCTTCTAACCTTAACAATTCTTTGTACAGAAATTTCAACAATATCGTTGTTGGAGCTGGAAATTATTTAACAACAGCAAATTCTAGCATGAACAATTCCATTGTCATTGGAAACTGTATCAATTTACCTAATCAGAAAGATGCACTTGCAATCGGATTAAACAGATCTCGAAGAATCTATGCAAGTGAAGCCATTATCTATGGTGAATTACCTAACAACAGACTGTATATTAATGCTCCCTTAAAAATTCCTTCACAATATATGCCAAACGCACAGGGCGACGGAACATTTACAAAAAGTATTGTTGCCAAATCTGACGGATCTTTTGGTTGGGAAGATAAGGTTGAAGAAATCCCTTTAACGGGAACCTTAGCAAACAAACCTGTTTCCGGGAAAATTGAATTTTCATCGACTGCATCAATTGAAAGTGGAGAAGCTATAATGAAAATGAACGATGGATACATTTCATTTAAATCAGGTTTAAATACAGATCTTACTATCAATCCCAATCAGCTTTTTATTAGACAGGGAGCAGAAAAGTATATTACTATGTCTGATGAATTGGGTAAAATAGTTATTGGTTCTACAGGATCCGGGATAGATGGAGCTCATTATTATGGAGACAATTATGAAGACAATTCATTCGTTCAAAAAAAATATATTGACAAAAAACTATCTTACTCAAATCAGGAGCAACTTACCGGTGGTGAATGGATTGATGGAAAACCAATCTATAAGAAGACTGTTAAATTTGAAAGCATTTCATCTCATGGAGAAATTAGCTTAGCTACAGAATTCGGAGACATTGAAGCTATTGTATCAAATCAGATGTTTACAGAATGGTATGCTATGGATGTTGCATTTGCCGGAAATCAATACAGAGGAAAAGCATTTATCACTTTACAGCCAGATCTGGTAAAAATTGAAAATATTCTAAGTGAGGATTATGACTATTCGTTAATCGACTCTTTTACCTTAACCCTTGAGTATACTAAAAAAACAGTTTAATATTTAAAAATAAAACAATGTCAACAAATAAAAACAACGCATCACAAACACTTTTCAGATTTGTAAGCTTAAGAAATCCTCAGCTTACAGAAACTAAAGCTGATAATTTAGGATTTATCCACAGGCCAAAAGATTTAGAAAGTGCTTTTGACAGTCAGGTTTCTGAAAACGATTCAGCAATAACAAAATTTCAGTCGATGGAACGTGCTGCAAAATCTTTCATTCCGACAGGATTTGAGAAAGAAGCTCAGATTGAAACCGGTGCTTTTTCCGAACTTTTAAAGATCGGAAGAAAAATTGCAAAGAAAGAAACTCTTTCAGATCAGGATAGAGACACAGCAATGGATGAACATTCTAAAGCCATTTCAGCCACATATCACACGCTATGGGATAATCTGATGTTTCAGACCGTTATGCAAAGCGACTTCTATGTAAAGGAAGCAATTATTCACATTCTAAAAGCACTTCATTACGGATACGTATGCAAATTACCTGTCACCGAAGAGTTAACAAAAATCAATGGTACAGATCTGATTGCAAAAGCATTAGACGCAAAAGTAGTTCTTCCGTTGAGATTTTTCGGTGATGGAACAGATAATAGAGGATCAACGATTACCAGCAGAGCTTTTACAGTAGGAAGATCAGCAGTTGGCCTTGAAGACCCCATCAATGCCCAACAACTTCCGGTGGCAGTTCAGGAGCAGCTGAAGGCGGAAGGAGAAAAAATATCAGAATTATCAGCTGCAGATTTAGAAAAGCAAGGTTTAGAAAAACTAAAAGCAGAGCTTGAGAAAGTTCAGAAATGGTATTATAAGATGAAAGACAAAGCTTATGATGCTGCTTATAAAGAATATCAGGCACTTTATCAGTCTGAAATTGATGAGTACAACAGAAGATATGCGGAAATCGAAGCAATGATCACTGAAGAAATGTCTGAAGAAGAAATTCGTGCTTTGCTTGCGGAGCTGGGAGAATTACAAGTTCCTCCTTTCTCTTTCGAATATAGGGATGAACTGAATTTTGAAGATTTTAAAGCAAAACTGTCAATAGAATCTTTAAAAATGTTTGTTAATTATTTCACAGATGCGGACGGCAGAGAATTAGACTTTTCATCGATCAATGTAATTGCCGACAGACAGTTGCAGTTAGGAGAAATCGTAGTCTCTTTGAGTGAAGAATATGACACTTACTCTGAAGTATTTGAAGAATTAGCAGAAAGATTAAGTGTACAATCAAAAATTTTATTTGAAAAAACACCTCTTAATGAAAGGGTATATGCCAATTTAGGCGGAGCGTTAATTCCTGTAAATAATTCAAGTACATTATCAAATACAATTTCCAGAACCTATTATCTTCAGGCCAATCAGCAGGCTGCTTCTAATTCTTATGTAACATTCTATTATCAGGCAGAAAGTAATTCATGGGGCACAGCTTCTGCAAAAATCGAAGCTATTACAGACTACAGTTCTTACGCAGAAACGTATTCAAACATTAGTGTTTCCGGAGGAAAAGTAACTTTCCCTTCAATGCTGCTCAATAAGTTTGGAAAAGTCATCAGAAGCTTAAAAATTAAAATATTCTTTAATAATGGAGAAGAAGCCAATCTGGAGTTTTTAGGGCTAACCATGGGGCAGCCTTATACCGGAATTCTCTATAGCGAAAGAGTAAAACAGGAAATCGAGAATCCGTCCGAGCCAGGAACCACTCCAAAACCAGGAACCTTCATTCCTAAAAACTTCGGAATCAAAAGACTGGGTATAGCAGACTATTTGAAAGTCGTGCAGAGCACTCATGCATATGTTCCAGGAGAAGTGACTCATATTGAGAATGTAATGGCAAAAGAATTTAAACAGAAGTCTACAAGAAGATTAAGAAGAAGCGAAATCCAAACAACAACTTCAAAATCTACGGAAAGAGAGAATTTAAGTGACACCACAACAACATCCAGAAACGATTTGCAGTCTGAAGTAGCTAACGTGATCCAGCAAGAAACAAGTGCTCAAGCATACTTCAGATATGGTGGAACTAAAGTGCCTTACGAAGTGGGAGGAAATTTCGCTACCAATAATGCAAAAGAAAACAGTACTCGTCAAGCTATTGCAAAATCACAGGAAATTACAGAGAAGGCAACCGAAAGAATTCTCACTAAGGTAGCCGAAGAGAGAATTGAAAAAATCATTGAAGAGTTTGAAGAAAATAACGCTCACGGTTTTGATAACAGAAATGGAGATAAGCATGTAATAGGAGTTTACAGATGGGTCGATAAAAAGATGAAGAACCAAATTTACAACTATGGTAAACGTACCATGTTCGAATTTATGATTCCCGAACCGGCAAAGCTTCATAAATTGGCCACTTTTGTAACCAAAGAAAATATCAAAGAACCTATTGACCCTAGAAAAGCAGATGGAATCTGGAAAATGGCTGATTCTAAATCGGCAACCGAGCAGCAAATAAAATACTGGGCAGATTATTACGGCGTAACCTTAACCCAGTTGCCTGAATCCAGTATTATTTATACTACGGAAACCGGACAGCAGAATCTTGATAACAGTGCAGCACCAAGAACTTTAAATCTTACGATCCCTACTAATTACAAAGGCTACGAAGCATACATTACCTATGCATTTTATAACAGATTCAAAAAGAATTCTTCTCAGCTTACGTTAGACAATTTAAAAGGAGGTTTTATAACTTTCGAAAACCATAACAGAGAAGGCTGGCTGCGAAGCAATGAGACAATTACAGGAATTAATGTGATAGGAAATTATGCGATGCAGTATGCCGGTAGTAATGGAACAACCGAAATGTCTTTCGTCGTTAAAATTAAATGTACATTATCGGATGCTTTTATGGCTACGTGGAAGCAGGAAAATTTCGACAACATTATTAAAGCCTATGAAACAGCTTACGCCGATTTCTTGGTGAAGCAGAAAGAAGCCGAAGAAAAAGCGAAAGAGGAAAAGGCAAATAATGAAGAAAAGCTTGGTAATTATTATCGAGAAACAGAATCTGTTATTTTGAAACACAACTGTATTGCTTATTTATTACAGGATTATTTAAACAGTAATACATTGGGAAGAAATCTTACCAATAATGCCCAGACCATGAAAGAGTTCAGTGTAATTCTTGATGAGAATCTTGATCAGTATGCTGCACTAGCCAAATTCTTGGAACAAGCTTTTGAATGGACAATTATGGATTATACATTCTATCCTTATTATTGGGCAAACCGTGATGAATGGCAGGCAATGTACCTTTCTCAGAGTACAGATCCGTTATTCAGAAACTTTTTACAGGCAGGTATGGCAAGAGTAATTGTAACGGTAAATCCCGGCTTTGAAGATGCCGTACAATTCTTTATGACCACCGGAAGAATTTGGAATGGCGGTGAAGTTCCTGTGATCGGAGATCCGATGTATATGTCTATTGTAGACGAAATGCGTGAGCCTGTAGGATTAAAACAAGGAAAAGCCTGGATTACAACACTTCCAACTTCACTCAATATTTTGCAGGAAGATGCTGCAGGATTAAAAACAACTACCGCTTTACCATTTACAGAAGAAAACCCTGATGAGTTTGAAGTTCCTTCTGATGTTGTTACAGAAACTGAATTCTCAATTGTAGACTCCCAATTGAACTCCGGAGATGACAGATTTGTTGATAACATTGAACTGAATAACGGGTTTCTTCAATTGACGACAGATGACAATCCTAAAGAAATCATTGCTCAGATTCCTTTATCAGATTTAAAAGAAGCACTTCAATAATTCTGTTGAATCATATTAACGGGCAGAGTTTATACTCTGCCTTTTTATTAATCTTAAAATTATTAAAATGAATTTTCAAGAATATTTAAATGAAATTGATGATTTTGATAAAATTAGCCGAGGAATTTGGGCAGAAATGAAGGGGGAAAAAATTATTTCGAATTCTATAGAGCCATTCTTCACAAATTTATGGGTAGATGAAGAAAAGCTTTTCGGATTATTAACATCATCTCAGGATTTCAACTCCTACATCTTTGATGCAAAAAAAGATTTCATCGATTCTTCATCGGGAAAAGAAGAAATAAACCTAAAAGAAATCCCTCCTCCGAAAATTGACAATGTTAGGGTGAAAGAAAAAATGATTGAAACATTGATTATCCGAGAACCTGAATTAAAGGATTTAAAACTTCAAAATACATTTTTTAATCGTATTGAAGGAAAGGTGTGGGTAAATACAAGTAAAGGTTACATTGATCCTCAAAAATATACTCATAATACATACTTGGGAATTAGAGACAAGAAAATTGAATTGACCATTAATATTCCATATCGTAATTACAACAGAGAACCAACCAAAACAATTATAAATGAGGTTGAAGCAACTATTAATTCTTCCAACATCGCTGATGCTATAAAAATAAAACTAAGCGATGCTGATGATTATATTGAGGCTATTTCATATCTTTTTCCACATCATAAAGATATGGCACAGGTTGCTCTGGTTTCTCATTTCGAAGATGCCGGTAAAAATCTAACTTCTATAGAAGACTTATTATTTTTTTACAATCAGCTTCCCGCATTTGCCTTATATGGAGTTACATATAAAGAAATATCAAAAAAACTCTCCGATGAATTATTATGGGATCATTTCATAAAGTTTCTAAATTTCGATTCCCAATTACTTCGTGATGTAAACACAATCGGTAAAATTGCCGCATTAGCAGCAGAACCTTTTAGAGATAAAAGTAGATATGCCATTCGTATTCTTACAGCAATCTCAGGAGAATTTGTCTATAATAAGATTAAAAATGATCCTAAATTAATCCTTCATATTTATCATTCCTTAGATGGGCAAAGTGTTTATATGGGTAAAGGTATCATTTCTGAAACCAATCAGGTTGCTTATGGGCAAATGATTGACAATAGGGAACTTTTTGTGGTTTTTGTAACCGCCTTTATGCAGGCACAGCATGCAATGGATTATGCTCATCAACCCAAACAAAAAGGATGTCTTTTTGCTTTCGGAATTAGCAGAGATTCTGATACCATAGAAAGGCATTGCGAACTTACAGGAGAGTTTATGGATGGAAATCCCGACAATATGGTTAAAATTGTTAATACCGTAAAAATCTGGAATTTAAAAAACAAAGAATTTGAACATGAAAGTGAAATAGAGAACGGAGAATTTAGACCTTTAGATATGCTTCATCTGAAAGTGTATGCAAGAGTAAAAAATAAAAACGAGTTTGAGAATCTGGAAATCGACACTGAAGTTCCTGCTTTGTTTTTATATCATGTTGCACAACAGAAAGCATTGGAAGATTATTTACGTATGTTGCGTATAACAGCAGATATAATTATAATTTGTGCCAGTCTTTACACCATTGTATCTGGAGTATCAGGATTACCATTATACACTGCTTTTGCCGACCTAACATTTGCGATTTCAGATGCTTACATAGAGAAAAACCTGAGAGACAAATTAAATATGACCCAAGAAGGTAGAGATATTTTAGATGCATGGGATAGCATTTATGTGGTTCAAGGTGCAACAAGTTTTAGCATAACCGCAATGGCGGGTATGCTTCCTAAAGCTCAAAAAGCACTTGATGTAACTGTAGAAGTATTGTACAAATCCCGATTTCCATCTCAGGAGAAAAGTATTACGAAATTAATTGAAAATACATTATATTCGTTTCCTTTAAGGGATTATTCGAAATCCGGGATCAAAGTTCTTTTAAAAGATGGTATTAAAAATGTTACAAAACATTCTTCTGCTTTTGAAAAATTAAATGTGCTTTTTATAGAGAATGCAGAGAAAGAAGTAGCGGTACTTTATAAAGGTAAAAAATTCTTTCATGCAAATTCTGCTGGGAGAACGGGTAAATTTTTAGATTATCTTTACAAAAAAGCTGGAGGTAATATTGCAAAGCTGGAAGAAGAGATGAGCCGTCTTGTTGGCATGGCGGAAAACATTGTGGTTTCTGACATAACGGTGGAAAAATTTGAAGCAGGATGGAAAGCTCTTCAAGAAGCCATACAAGAAGGTAAAATCACAGCAGAAAATGCGATAGATTTTTTTGATGAAGCAAGAATTTATTTTAATCATAAAATAATAATTAATTCTCAGGGCAATAAAGTAGTGGTGCAAATAGCTGATCATAATTGTGTTGAAGTTGTAAAAGTCGTAGATGAATTTTTTAAAACTGGAAAAATTAATACTGCTGCTTTTTCTCAAGCTCAAGATATGTGGGTAGACCTTAGCGTATGGTTTCAAAATAAATATAATCTTCCAAAAGGTCTCATATCTATTGATAATGTTGGAGTTCTACACAGCAGAATGACTGATAATGAAACAGGCATTCTTCTTTGTATGAGAGGAGGATTGGATGACCATCATGTAATTAATGTAATAAAAAGGAAAGGCAGTAAATTTGCAGACTTTAAAGATTGTCAGAGCACCAGTAACATTATAAATTTAAAAAAATATCCTTTAGGTCCTTATGTTGAATTTAAGTATATGAAAACTAATTAAATATCAAAATATGTTAACAGAACAAGAAGTAATAACAATTGCCCAAAATTATGTATTAGAAAGAAGTCAACAAAGCGGATACGATCTTGTTATCTTGGATAATGCAGAAATTAAAAAGCCTTACGGAATTATATTTCGCTATAATACTAAAAAATTTAATCTAACTAGGAATTTTAATGATAAGACATTGCTTGGTAATACCCCATTTTTGGTAGAAAATATGACTGGAAAAATTATAATATTTGGTTCTTCAAGAGAATTAGATTATTATATACAAGAATATGAAGCCGGAAGATGGCCGGATATGCCAAGACTTAGCGATTTTCAATAATTTACAACCACCTTCGGGTGGTTTTTTCATAAAAAAACACATTATATTCGTTTCCTTTAAGGTATTATTCGAAAGCTGGTGTAAAGGTTCTTTTAAAAGATGGTATTAAAAATGTAACCAACTATTCTTCTACTTTTGAGAAATTAAATGTTCTTTTTGTAGAGAATGCACAGAAAGAAATAGCTGTACTTTATAAAGGTAAAAAATTCTTTCAAGCGAATTCTGCTGGAAGAACGGGTAAATTTTTAGATTATCTTTACAAAAAAGCTGGAGGTAATATTGCAAAGCTGGAAGAAGAGATGAACCGCCTTGCAGGAATGGCAGAAAATCTTCCCCCTCGTATTAGTATAACAGCAGAAGAGTTTGAAGCAGGATGGAAAGCTCTTCAGGAAGCAATAAATGAAGGTAAAATTACAGCTGAAAACGCAATAGATTATATTTATGAAGTACTACTATATTTTAATCATCATGTAGTAAATGGAGAAGTCGTAATGATTTCTAATACTAACTGTGTAAATGTGGTGAAAAAAGTTGTAGAATACTTGAAAACTGGTAAAATATCAAGCGCTTTACCCTCTGAAGGACAATAAGTCGTGTTGTTAGAAGAAATTTATGGTAGTAAATTTACTGAAATAGCTGAAATAGGAGATCTAAAAGGAACAAATGGAATGCAGGATGGAGAAATAGGGATTATCTATGCCTACAATACCAATTCTACAACTATTAGAGGTCATGTTTTTAATATTGTTAAGAAAAATAACAGGTTGATTCTGCCTGACGGACAGTTTGGAGTATTAGCCAAGACAGGAGATTATAAATATTTGAATATCTAAAAGTAAAATAAATTATGTTAAGTAATGAAAAAATGGATAAAGTCGCAGAAAGATATGTAAAAAAGATATCTGAAAATATAAACGTAGAGTTAATTATTCCCAAAGACGTTATAATTGATAAATCTTATGGAAGAATTTATTTTTATGGAGCTAAAGATTACAAGAAACATCGATTAGCAGGAAACGGGCCTTTTCTTGTTAGAAATGATACAGGTATTGTTATTCCATTTGGCACTGCTATGGATGTTGATTACTATATTAAAGGATATGAGGATGGTACTTGGAAACCTGCGTCATATGGCGTTTGGGATCCTAATTAAAAGAATTCTAATAACCGAATTAAAGATTAAAATACCTAAATAAATGTTATGAATAAAGATGAATTAATAAACAAGGTAAAAAAATTATCTAGATAATAAGGAAAAAAAAATTATCTAAATTCCTTAAAATATAAAGGTTATAGAGAAAACTTTAAGCAAATTGATGGAAGTGAAAAATCTGTACATGTTGTTTCTTATATGGTTTCTATTTCTAATCAACAATATGATAATGATTCTTTTTATTTCGTTCATATTGATGCTAAAACTAATAAGCTGTTGTATATTATCGGACCACAGTTCATTGAAATGATAGAATAGTAACTTTTTATCAAAACCACTTCTGAAGTAAGTAAGAAGTAGTTTTTTATACATAAACATATTCATGATGTAACAGAATATTAATGATAAATGAACATTACCATGCAGATGAAATACATAAAATAGGTTTTGATAAATATGTGAAAGCCCCCCTGCTGCCGCACGAATCCCTTCGTGTGGCTTTTATTTTAAAAACTAGTCAAAAGTTTTATCTTTATAAAAACATAAAGATGAGCCGAAATTACAAATTCCACAATCCCGAAGGATTATACTTTATAAGTTTTGCGGTTGCAGGCTGGTTAGATGTATTTATCCGAAATGAATATAAGGAAATTCTTTTAGAAAGTTTAAGATTTTGCCAAAAGAATAAAGGTCTGGAAATACATGCATGGTGCATTATGTCTAGTCATGTACATTTGATTTTTCGAAGTGTAAACGGGCAAAAACCCGAACTTCTGATTGGTGATTTAAAGAGATTTACAAGCAAGGCAATTGTACAAGCCATCAAAGAAAACCCAACGGAAAGCAGAAAAGAATTTTTATTGGATTTCTTTCTTAAAGAAGGCTCAAAAAGTTCAAATGTAAAACAATATCAATTTTGGAGACACGACAATAAACCGATTGAATTGTGGAGCAACAAAGTAATCAATCAAAAAATAAATTATGTACACCAAAATCCGGTTGAGGCAGGTTTGGTTTTTCGAGCAGAGGATTATAGATACAGCAGCGCAATAGATTATTCTGATGGGAAAGGACTTTTGGATAATATTGTGGTTTTTAGAATGTTTGATCTATAGGATCACTGACCACACGAAAGGATTCGTGCGGCAGCAAGCGAATTAATAATTTTGAAGAAAATGCTAGGAGATAAAGTTAAAATTAGAATAAAGTCTGTGGATCATATAAAAGGAACACAAGATTTAGAAGTATTTTTAGATATACAAAAATAAGTATTATGGAAATAAAATTTTTAAAAAAAATGTTGAAATATCCGACATTGAGGAATTGGACAAACCAAGGTATGTTATTAGAAGAAATAAAGAGATTAGAAACCATATATAACAACGGAAGTCCATTCCCTCAGTCTTTAAGAGAATTTCTTTATATAGCAGGAAAACAGTCTAATTTAGGAGATATAGATAGAGGATCTGGTTATGAATGGATGCAAAGCGAAGCCGAAAAACAGTTAAAAGAATGGAAACAAGAAATAATTAGACCATACTTTGTGATTTCTCAGCTTGATAAATGTGAAATTTTTAGTTTTATTTATTTAGATGAAAATTTTTCAGATCCATATATTTATACATGTTTGCCTGCGTATGTAGATGAAGGAGAACCTTTAATTTCGTCAAAACCACAAAAGACCTTTAGCAATTACATAATTGTATGTCTAGAAAGAACTATTGTTGAGGATGATGAATTATTTAAAACTAAATAATTGGAAATAGAATATTTAAATAAATTAGAAGAATACTTAAAGCAGAACAATATTTTAGAAAAATCAGGTATTCCCTTATCAGAAATAGAAAAATTGGAAACTTTAAACAATATTACTTTTCCAAAAGCTTACAAAGAGTATTTAACCTTAACAGGAAAATATTTTAGACCGATTAGTTCAACAGGATTGAGTTCTATGTTTGAGTTTGTTAATGATAAAACTAAAATGGCAAAAGCAAATCTGAAAGAATACGGCTTAGAAAAATTAATTACTAAGGATTTCTGGGTAATAGCCGAGATGGATGGCTCTGTATTTATCCATTATATATTTTTGGATGAAGGAGATAATCCACCAGTTTACACTTTGGATATGGAAGGTTATACAGAACTTTCAGATATGAAGGATGAGTTTTATGGTAAAACGACCAATTCGTTTTCAGATTATGTAGAAGTATATATAGAAAACTACGATCCAAACTACGATTAAATTTTTAACCCCCGCTGCCGCACGATTGTATCGTGTGGCTTTTTCTTTTAAGTCTATATTCTCTCAGAATGTATTATTCTTTATCTTTATAAAAACATATAATGATGAGTAGAAATTACAAATTCCATAATCCAGAAGGTTTATATTTCATAAGCTTTGCTGTTGTAGGCTGGTTAGATGTATTTATCCGAAATGAATACAAAGAAATTCTTTTAGAAAATTTAAGATTTTGCCAAAAGAATAAAGGTTTAGAAGTATATGCATGGTGCATTATGTCAAGCCATGTACATTTGGTTTTTCGAAGTATCGATAATCAGAAACCTGAACTGCTGATTGGTGATTTCAAACGATTTACGAGTAAAGCAATTGTACAAGCCATCAAAGAAAATCCAACCGAAAGGAGAAAAGAATTTTTATTAGATTTTTTTCTTAGAGAAGATTCAAAAAGTTCAAATGTAAAACAATATCAATTTTGGAGACACGACAATAAACCTATTGAGTTGTGGAGCAATCATGTAATCAATCAAAAAATAAATTATGTACACCAAAATCCGGTTGAGGCAGATTTGGTTTTTCGAACAGAGGATTATAGATACAGCAGCGCAATAGATTATTCTGATGAGAAAGGACTTTTGGATGATATTGTGGTTTTTAGAATGTTTGATTTTTAAGATTAATGACCACACGAAAGGATTCGTGCGGCAGCGAGGGGGATTTAGATATTTAAAAGTAAGATAATAACAATTTAAAATTAATTTTATGTTAACAGACCAAGAAATGTTAGTAATAGCAGAACGTTATTTAAAAAGTAAAGGAGAACATTTTGGTGGGGAGGATATAGAAGTTATGGTAGAAACAGATAGTATTATTAAAAAGCCTTATGGTAATATTTATTATTACGATTCTAAAGAATATATTTTAACTGGAAATTTTAATAAGTCATTAGTGGGCAACGCTCCGTTTCTAGTAGAAAATAAACCTAATGGTAGAGTGATTTGTTTTGGAACTTCAAATAACTTAGAATATTTTATAAAAGCCTATGAAAATGGAACAATGACACCAAGTTTAGACCTTTACTGGTATCCTGATGAAGATAGGTTCGATTATAAGTAATCAATTATAGACTTTAAATAGCAGTAGTAATTTTCACTGCTGCTATTTCTATTTTTAATAGCTTAAAAACAGAAAAATCCTCCGCTGCCGCACGATTGTATCGTGTGGCTTTTCTTTTAAGTCTACATTCTCTCAGAATGTATTATTCTTTATCTTTATAAAAACATATAATGATGAGTAGAAATTACAAATTCCATAATCCAGAAGGTTTATATTTCATAAGCTTTGCTGTTGTAGGCTGGTTAGATGTATTTATCCGAAATGAATACAAAGAAATTCTTTTAGAAAGTATAAAGTTTTGTCAGAAACCAAAAGATTAATTATGTTCATCAAAACCCAGTTGAAGCGGGTTTGGTTTTTTCGTGCGGAAGATTATAAATACAGCAATGCAATAGATTATTCCGATGAAAAAGGACTTTTGGATGATGTTGTGGTTTTAGAATGTTTGATTTTTAAGGTAACTGACCACACGAAAGGATTCGTGCGGCAGCGTGGGGAGAAATTCTTTTATATGATAAAACTTCCATAGAATCTAAAAACTTTGAAAGAGATTATAGACAGTTTCAGTATACAAAAGCAGGTAAAATTAAAAATTAAAATTATGCTAACAAATCAAGAAATGCTAAAGATAGCAGAACAATTTACTAGAAAAATAGTGGACAAGAATTTTGCACCAAATATTGTATTGGAAGAGGCTATTGAAAAACCATACGGCAATATTTATCGTTATCAGTCAAAAGAATTTCTTTTGACAAAAGACATTTATAAAGCAATAACGCCTGCTACTCCTTTTCTAGTGGAAAAAAAGACAGGAAGAGTTGTTAATTTTGCTTCGGCAATGAGCTTAGAGAATAATATAAAAGCCTATGAAAATGGGACTATGTCAAGAGCTTCAGATACCTATTGGTATCCTGATGAGGACAGATTTTCTTCTAAATAATTTCATAATTTTTTTCGGTAGAGAAGAAAGTTTTATGATAAGGTACAAACGGGAGAAATTCTTTTATGTGATAAAACTTCTATATAATCTAAAAACTTTGAAAGAGGTTATAGACAATTTAAGTATACAAAAGCAGGTAAAATAAAAAAATAGAATATTATGTTAACAGACCAAGAAATGCTCGCAATAGCAGAACGTTATTTAAAAAAGTCGAAAGAATTAGGAGGAACAAAGCTTGAAATTGTAATATTGCATGAGGAAACAATTAAAAAACCTTATGGTAATATTTATTATTGTCAATCAAAAGAATTTCTTTTAACAAGGGATTTCAATAAAGTACTAACTGGTAACCCCCCCTTTTTAGTAGAAAAAAATACAGGTAGAGTGGTTAGTTTTGGTACAAGAATGAGATTAGAAAATTATTTACAAGCCTACGAAAATGGAACCATGTCTACCGCTTCAAATACCTATTGGTATCCTGATGAGGACAGATTTTCTTCTAAATAATCTAAGATTTCATAATTAATAGTAGCCGCAACTTTACCGTTGCGGTTTTTTGGAAAAAGAAAAGACAGTATAACTGGAAGTATTGTTGGTCGTTATATAGTAGCAGTAAAGGTAGAGAAGAAAGTTTACTTATTAGAAGGACAGACGGGAGAAATTCTTTTATATGATAAAACTTCCATAGAATCTAAAAATTTTGAAAGAGACTATAGACAATTTAAGTATACAAAAGCAGGTAAAATAAAAAAATAGAATATTATGTTAACAGACCAAGAAATGCTCCCCCCGCTGCCCCCCGCTACCGCACGAATCCCTTCGTGTGGCTTTTTTAATTTCAACCAACCCATTTAAAAACAAATTCCAAAAACTTTTCAAGAAAAAATAAAACACGACATTATTTGTCGCATTTGTCACATATATTTGTTTTAGAAACTATACCCCCCGCTGCCGCACGATTGTATCGTGTGGCTTTTTCTTTTAAGTCTACATTCTCTAAGAATGTATTATTTTTCACTTTTATAAAAACATATAATGATGAGTAGAAATTAGAAATTACAAATTTCATAATCCAAAAGGATTATGCTTCATAAGTTTTGCAGTTGTAGGTTGGCTGGATATATTTTATCCGAGAACAATACCAAAAATTCTTTTAGAAAAATTAACAATATAACTCAACAGTAAAATTCAATTTCAAAATAAATCTAAAAAAGCCTCTGCCATTTTGACATAAAGATAATTTTAAATTTTATTCTAAATACAAAAAGCATACAGCGACCATATAGCGATAATACAGCGATAGCTTCATGACAAAATGACAAATTCAGAATATTTTAGCTTAAAATTTATCTATAAAAATAAAACACGACAAGATTTGTCGTAGTAAGCGTATATATTTGTAATAGAAACTTAAAGCAATGAAAAAAGACTTTTACCTTACAAGATATGCCTTAATCATCAAGAAATTAGAAAGTGCTCCCGCAACGTATTCCCAACTGGAAGATTATCTTTTGAACTCTTTTGAGTTTCAGGATGCAGATATCAAAAGCTACTCCATTCGAACGTTGCAAAGAGATATCCGAGAGATTTCCAATCTTTTTAATCTTTCCATTCACAACAAAAAAAAAGGTGATAATCGTTATTACATCGAAAGCCGTCCGATGATGGAAGTCGATGAGTATAACCAAAAGTTGCTCGAGTCTTTTCAGGTAAGCAACGCTTTAAACAATCATCCCGATTTTGCCAATCATATCTTTTTTGAGAGCCGAAAACCAAGCGGAGCCGAAAATTTTTATGATCTTTTTTTCGCCATTCGCAACAAAAGAATTGTTTTGTTTGAGCATTACAATTTTAAAAATAAACTGATGACTTCCCGAAAAGTTCATCCTTTAGCCTTGAAAGAATCCAAAGACCGATGGTATCTTATTGCGATTGACACGAAAGACAAATCATTAAAATCTTTTGGCTTAGACCGGATCAATTATCTGGATGTAACTTCTCAGAAATTCAGAGAAAAATATAAATACAATTTCAGGGAGCATTTTAAAAATGCTTTTGGAGTCATGAATCTTACCGAGCAGAATCCGCAGAAGATTGTTCTGAAATGCAGCCGTCATCAGGGAGAATACATCAGAAGTTTCCCATTGCACCAGTCACAGAAAGAAACAAAAGAGACACCTGAAGAGATCTATTTTGAGTTTTTCTTACACCCAACTTACGATTTTATGCAGGAAATTTTATCATACGGAAAAGAAGTAAGAGTTTTAGAACCGGTAAGTTTAGTTGAAGACATTAAAAAACATTTGCAGGAATCGCTGAATAATTATTTTGAAAATTAAAATCAAATCTGTTTTTGCATCTTTTTTGATTACATTTACGTATAATTAGAATCCATTGAAATCGTTATACCTGTTTTTAATCTTTGTTTCAACATTTTGTTTCTCCCAACAGACCGAGGAATTCAGAATGGTGAAGCATTACTATAATCAACACAGAACTTTACTCAATAATGAGTTTAAGAAAAAATTCGATGCAGAAAGCAATCCGCTCTACAAATCGGCTGTGAAGAATGATTTTCTGTTTTTCATGAAAAAGATGGACAGTATTGAAAATGTTGCCCTCATCGCCGCCCTATTGAAAGTAAAAAATCTTGAGGATATCAAAAGGCTGAATCCTGAGAAAAATACTCTTCAAAACGCTGAATTTTCTAAAACGATTGATAAAACAGCCGATTATCCCGGCGGAATCAATGCTTTAAGAAAAGAAGTTGCCCAGCTTTTTTACGGAGAAGGCGTTTATTCTGAAACCGGAAGCGCAAAAACCAATGTTGGTTTTATCGTTGAAAAAGATGGCACCGTAAGCAATGTAAAAGCAGAAGGTGATAATTTTACCTTTAACAGACAAGCTGAAATAGCAGTCTACTCTATTTCCGAGAAATTTTCGCCCGCTTATACCAACGGAACTCCTGTAAGATACAGATTCAGACTACCTTTGGCCCTGAATTTTGAATGATTTATATTTAAATTAACTCCAAAATATATTTAATGAAAAGCTTAGTTTTGCACTAAGCTTTTATTTTTATGTTTACGGACGAATATTTTATGAAAATGGCTTTGCAGGAAGCCGAAATAGCCTTAGAAAAAGATGAGGTTCCTATTGGCTGTGTTGTGGTTTCAAATAACCGTGTGATTGCAAGATCGCACAACCTTACTGAAACGTTAAACGATGTTACGGCACATGCGGAAATGCAGGCTATAACTTCTGCTGCTAATTATTTAGGCGGAAAATATCTGATCAACTGTACTTTGTACGTGACTTTAGAGCCTTGTGTCATGTGTTCCGGAGCACTTTCCTGGGCGCAGATTTCAAAGGTTGTCATCGGAGCAAGAGACGAGCAGCGAGGATTTATCAATAAAAACCTTTCCCTTCATCCCAAAACAGAAATCGTTACCGGAATTATGGAAAATGAATGCTCATCGATTGTAAAAGAATTTTTTAAATCTAAGAGATAGTTGAGACTAAGGCTGAGGTTGAAACTAAAATATGCAATAAGATTTTCATTAACCTTAATCTTAGCCTCAATCTAATTTATAATCTTTCCCAAGAAAATAAAGCCCTTTCAAGGTATGAAGTCGGTCTGTGATATGAATTTTTTCGGTTAAAGGCTTGTAAACATGAGAAACTCCGCCGGTTGCAATGACAAAACAGTCGTCATTTACTTCATCGTTAATACGATCAATAAAACCTTCCACCATTCCGAGAAATCCGTAAACCATCCCGCTCTGCATACAGGTGACTGTATCTAAACCTAAAACAGATTTTGGCTTTACCAATTCTATTTCAGGAAGCTGGGCGGTCTGACTGATCAGTGAATTTAAAGAAGTAATGATTCCCGGAGCAATTATGACACCCATGGTTTCGCCATCTTCAGCAACACAACTTGCCGTAAGAGCAGTCCCGAAATCTAAAATAATCTTCTTTCTTCCGGGATACAGATTATGGGCCGCAACCAGATTGGCGTAAATATCAGTTCCCATCTGTTTTGATTTTGCAACCACTTCAGAAGGCGTAGTTCGGTCTACAATAACGGGAGAAATCCCATGAATTTTTCTGATGGCAGAAGTTATTTCTCTCGTTAATTGCGGAACCACAGAACCGACAATTACCTTTTTAATATCTTCAGGATTAATTTTATAAGTCTGATACAGAATCAGCATCTGACCATGCAATTCATCTGCAGTACGGTAAGGTTTCGTATTGATGATCCACGAAATATCACAGTTATCATCATCAAAAAGACCAAACCTGATATTGCTGTTTCCAACATTGATTACGATAGAATTCATTGACATATTTTTCAGCCGGAAACTCATCGCAATTCGGAAACTAAAGATGAATATCCTATTAAATTTTTCAGAGGTAAAAATAATACTTTTCTTTAAAAATATTATTTCAATATCAATGAAAATGGTTTATACTTGTAACAGGTTTATTTATCAAACAAATATGAAAAAAATTCTTGTATTTCTTCTTATCATTCAGTCTATATTTGTATTCTCACAGAAAAGCATAAAAATGTACCCTGAAAGAAAAGGTGACACACTCACGTATTATGCAGACAACCAGGAAATTTATCCTGTTTCAATAGTTTTTAATGGTCAACCGGAAGTCGAGAATTTAAAAAAGATGGAGCTCTTTAAAACAACACAGATAATTCCTGCAAAAGCAACAAAATACAAGGTTACTTATTTTGTCGTAAATGATCAGAAAAAAGGCTGGAAACTAAAGAAAATGCCAAGCTATAAAAGCTACATTGGTGATATCACCATAAAAAATTACGACAAAAATTATGTTTACGATCTGCCTTTTCGTAAAGGAAAAGCCCTTTGGATTCACCAAGGCTACAATGGCAGTTTTTCGCATCAGAATGAAAATTCTTTAGATTTTATCATGCCTGAAGGAACTGAAGTTTTGGCTGCAAGAGAAGGTTTAGTCATCGATGTTGTACAGAACAATAATCAAAGCTGCCCCACCAGAAATTGTGCTCCTTATGGAAATTACATTTCGATTCTGCACTCTGACGGAACCATTGCAGAATATTTTCATTTACAGCAAAATGGCGCAAAAGTAAAAATCGGAGATACCGTAACGAAAAGTCAGCCCATCGCATGGAGCGGAAATACAGGGTGGAGCAGTGGACCGCATTTGCATTTTGTAACATTCCTTCCGAGTGCAACCGCAGATAAAAATAGAGTTACGGTAAAAACACTTTTCAAAACCGGACACGGAGATAAATCGGAGTATCTGGAAGAGGGAAAATCTTATGCGAGAGGATATTAAATCCACTAATTAAATTCTGACCTCTTTTAACTGAAAAACATTACTTTTTAAATTTTTTCATGTTATTTACAAGCAACTGATAAAGCTCGTCAAAGTTTATTGCTAAAAAATTAGCAGACATACAAAGTGGTGTATTATGATATTTAAAATTAGTTTTAAGTGATTTTCGTTTTAACCAATGAGTTGTTGAATTAATATAATAAGATGGATTTTTAAGCAAAACAAGAATAAAATTTCCATTATTAATTTTTACAGTTTTGATATCTCTTATGTCTTTCCATGGGATAAATCCTAAACCGAAAATACTTGTATTATCAATAATACCTTTTTCATTAATGATTAATCCCGGATTATTATTAAACAATCTGACAAATAAAATGACAGCCAAAAAACCAAAGAAAATAACAAATAGAATACCTGACAACACACGAGGAATTGGTCTCATTATCCAAGAGCGTCTATGAGAATAATCAATTGATTCTGGTTCGTAAATGATTAGCAACAATCCTAAAGCGACAAATAACAAAGCCCCCAAACACAATAATGTTATTTTTTATTTTACTTAAGGAAATTTCCATCTGTTGTGGCTCATTATTAATACTCATAAAGTATGTGTTTAAGTAATAAAAAAGCTTCCGAATTATCAGAAGCTTTTGTATTCAATAGGAAGAAAATTAATAATTATCCTCTTCTCCTTTCATTTTTTCAGCGTTTTCAGCCATAATTACGGCATCAATCATCTCTGAAATATCACCGTTCATGTAGGCATCAAGATTGTACATCGACTTGTTGATTCTGTGATCAGTAACTCTTCCTTGCGGATAATTGTAGGTTTTAATCTTCGCGGAACGATCCCCTGTAGAAACCATCGATTTACGTTGCGCAGCAATATCTCCCTGAACTTTTTGCAATTCGATGTCGTAAAGTTTTGTTCTCAACATTTCCATCGCCAATTCACGGTTTGCCAGCTGAGAACGAGCCTGCTGACAAACAACCACCATTCCTGTAGGTTTGTGCGTCAACTGTACTTTGGTTTCAACCTTGTTTACGTTCTGACCTCCTGCTCCACCTGAACGCGATGTCTGCATTTCGATATCGGCAGGATTTAATTCAAAATCCACTTCTTCAGCTTCCGGAAGAACGGCAATTGTAATCGCTGAGGTATGAACTCTGCCCTGAGATTCTGTTTCGGGAACACGCTGTACACGGTGAACTCCCGATTCGAACTTCATAATTCCGTAAACACCTTCTCCTTCCACTTTCATGATGAGTTCTTTGTAGCCTTTTGCCGCTTCGTTTGAATCGGTTACTTCATGTCTCCAACCTTTCGTTTTGAAATACATGGTGTACATTCTGTAAACATCTTCCACGAAAATCGCCGCTTCGTCACCACCTGTTCCGGCACGAAGTTCTACAATAACGTTTTTATCATCGGCAGGATCTTTAGGAATCAGAAGTACTTTAAGCTCATCTTCCAGGCCGGGAATTTTTTCTAAAGCTTCATTTTTTTCGATTTTTGCCAATTCAACAAAATCTTTATCAGAACCGTCTGCAATGATTTCGTCGGATTCTTCGATGGTATCCAAAGCACCTTTATATAGATCGTAAACTCTTACAATTTTTCCCAAATCACTATATTCTTTGTTTAAAGAAGAATATCTTTTCTGGTCTGAAATGACATCAGGCTGAATAATAAGATCAGCAACCTCATTATATCTCTGTTTTATCGCTTCTAATTTTGGAATTAATGACTTAGACATATTAAAAATTTAGTTGGCAAAGATACGGAATTGGCAACGAAGAACAAAAGCTCATTTTCATTACTTTATGTCCCTGATTTTATTTGTATTAAACTAAAAACAAAAGCTCATGCGAAATACATGAGCTTTTGAGTGTAAAAAATTAGTAATATGAATCAATTATTTACGAAATGGTTATCAGTTTAATACTGCTGCATTAGTTTTTAATCACTTTCTTAGAGATTTTTTGTCCGTCTTTCAGTTGCAATTCAACAATGTAAATTCCTTTTTGAAGAGATTGCATATTGATTTGATTTTCAGAAAACTGTACATTCATTCTCTGACCAACCATATTGGTAACATTTACTTTTTCTACTGTAGAATCCGTTTTTATATTTAAAATTCCGTTGGTTGGATTTGGATAAATACCTAATGAGATTTTTTTGAGATCGGAAGTTCCTAAACCTGCAGTTGTTTCTTTCATACATCTCACAGAAGAACCCTGCCCTCTCGGTGCTCCCGCTGATGGATTTCCAATAGTAGTGCCTATATATAAATATTTAGCTCCCAACCCTGTAGTGGTTGAACTCCAGAAATAACCCCTCTGTCCTACAAATTCAAAACTACCGTCTGTGAAAGATCGGTTACCTCCGGCTGGAAGTTTAAGTTTACTTGCATAAGCAGTTGCAGGGTTGTTTATTCCTTCAGCATTTTTCGTGGCTGTCCAGTCTGCCTGAGAAGGCATCTTCCAATCCTGCCCTACCGCTTTACAAGGATCAGCTCCGTTGGTTGAGGTAATAGAATTAGAGTTTGCCGTCCATTGATCATTGAGATCATTTCCTCCCCACCATGATCCTAAAACAAAAGAAGCCGAATTATTCAAGCCAACCGGAGTGTTTGGTGAAGGCTCATTAGAGGTTGCAGAGTTTCTGTATTGATGGCCATCATCCCATCTTCCCCACTGGAAGAGATCTCCATAAGAATTGGCATCTGTAATAGAAGTTGCGACTTGTGAGCTGCCAAGATTTTGTTGAAGCCAAACTTTACCATCTGCACCTCTTACCGTTGTGTAAGTTACCTGTTGCCCTTTATAAGTAAAAGTTACGCAGCCCGTATCTCCCGGATTGGTTCCAGGATCAGCATTATTGCACACAGGATTTGTATTGGTTAGCTGAATCTTTTTCACCCTCACTCCGTTTTGAGAATACGTAAGAACCAGAGTATTATTTACTGCATCATATTGCAAATCATTGTAAGTAGCTGTTCCGTCAGAAACAAAGTCTCCTCCGAAAGTTTCCCAGGTATTGTTGTTTGAGTTATATTGATAAACCGTATTTTTTCCGCCGTTTATAAGCCATCCACTCGCTACAGCATACAATTTTCCGGAAGGCGTTACTGCGATGGAAACATTATATAAATCATTAGAAATTCCGAAATCTGCATTACCAACCTGTACCCAGTTTGTACCATCGAATTTTTTCACGTTCAATCTTCTGTTGTTGGATGCAGAAGAAGAATAAACAACATAAATTGTATGATCAGCTCCTAAAGCAAAGTCCACGGTAGAATTTACACCTTCAATAAAAGTACTCCCTACTGTTGTTCCCCCAACCAATGACCATTGATCTGATGAGTTTGCCGTTGCAGAGTTTTCAAATACTTTTACCCCTGAAGAAATTCCGCAAACATAAACTTTACCATTGGCTCCAACGATCATTTCCGAAAAAGTAGGCGTACCAAAACCTGTTGCTCCAACCTGTTCCCATGCATTGTTTACATATCGTTTTACAGAACCCGATTCTGCGTTTGAATACACATAAAGCGTATTATTTGGTGAAACTGCCGAAGCCTGATAATTTATGGTTGTAGTAAATGGTTTTGTATATGAAACCCATCCATTTCCATCAAACTTTCTTACTTCCATTCCGGAATTGGGATAACCGTCCTGATTAGTGTAGAAAACATTTCCTGCATAATCTGTTGATAATGAATTAAATGTTGCTGTTCCTGTGGTAATTCCGGCATTTCCGCCAACATAAGACCAAGAATTTCCGTTAAATTTATGTACAGAACCTTTTTGAACCGAAACATCATAATAAGAAACATAATAATTTCCTTGGGTATCGATGGCCAGATTATTATAGCTGCTCGTTCCCGCAGAAATATTTCCTGCAGTGCCTACATCAACCCATTGCTGCGCATGAAGCGAAGTCATTGTAATCGTAAGAACGCCAATCCCTACTCCTATATTTTTTACTTTAGATTGTAGATTAATAAACATATAATTATTTTTATTTATTCTAAATTTAATTTAATTTTGCGTAAAATTAGTCTGCCCGATAATTCCTCACTTATCATTTTCAAACTTTCATTTATCGGATGTTGACTTTTTTACTGGAATATTATGAACAAAATCGAGTAAAAAGATGACCAAACCAAAAAGAAGCTTACTCTTTGAATCTGAAGATATTAAAGTAATCTACTATGAAGACACCATAGCGGAAAAAACTCTGAAATCAAATTTTATTGAAGGAGAATCAAGTTTTAATCTTTTGTTTCTTCTTAGCCCAAATATCAATTTACAGGCTTCGGATTGTGGTACAAACTTTATGTTTAAAAAAAATCAATACATTCTTCACTACTCGTCATCAGAAAACCGCGCAGAATTGTGGGCAGAAAATCAGGAAGTTTTAGAATATTTTCAGATTCAGGTACATTATCAATATATATTTGATTTAATAGAGCCTCAATCAAATCCGGAAAGCGCAGAAATTCTTGAAAACATGAAAAACAATAATTTCATTTTTCTTCATAAAGAAACTCCGCCATCGATGACCGTAGAAATGCATATGATTTTAAAGGAAATTAAAGGTTATTCTAAGAAAGGCGTTATGCAAAAACTTTTTATCGAAGCTAAAATCATCAAACTTCTCATCCTGATTTTTGAGCAGTTTAATGAAAAAAACATTGCCGAAGATTTGTCTAAAACCCCTGAAACCATCAAGAAGTTTTTGGATGAAAATTATCACCGGAATTTAAAGATTGAAGAAATATCCAGAATTATAGGAATCAATCAAAATAAACTCAGAAGAGAATTTAAAGAACATTATCACACAACAATTGTTGATTATATCTTGGAGCTCAGAATGTTGAAAGCAAAAAAAATGATTATCAATAATAAAGTAATGATAAAAGAAATTGCCATAGAATGCGGCTACGAATATGTACAGAATTTCACGAGAGCCTTTAAGAAAAAGTTTGGGGTTTCGCCGGAAAAACTGAGATTAGGATAAAAGAAAAGCCACTAAAATTGCTTTTAGTGGCTTAATATATGTTGTTTTGCTTTGATATTACTTTCCCGGAATTCATGTGAGAAAGCAATGACAATCAATTAATGATGTCCGTGATCGTGTCCATGACCATCGTGCAAGAAAGGCCCATGTCCTTTTGGCGCACTGTAAATAACCTCAACACCTTCCTGCTCTGTCAAAAGCTTGCTTCTGATTTGCTCAGGATCGAAAGGTTTAACTTTACCAAAGTACTCTTTTAAACCTTCTGTCAACCACATTGGAATTACCAATCCGAAAAACATAAAGATACACCAGAAACCTACAAGGAACATTGTAACGAAATAGATTGTCCAAAGGAACTGGTAAAACGGCCAAAATGCTGATAAAATCATTTTTTTTTCTTAAAGATTAGGGCAAAAATAAAACATTTTTCTTTTTCAGACAAAAGATAGAAGCTGATTTTTGCTATTTATTTTAAATTTAAACTAATTAAATAGATGTTAGAAGTTAGATTTTAGAAATTATGCTTACAATTATAAGGTTATAATTCTAAGAATTTCATGCTAAAAACCATCAATTCTTAATGCGCTAGATCAGCAAAGAAGTCATTTCCTTTATCATCGGTAATGATAAACGCCGGGAAATCCTTCACTTCGATTTTTCTTACCGCTTCCATTCCTAATTCAGGGAAATCAACCACCTCAACAGACAAAATGTTGTCCTTTGCCAAAATTGCAGCCGGACCTCCGATTGATCCGATGTAGAAACCTCCATATTTTTTGCAGGCATTGGTAACGTCTTTCGTCCTGTTCCCTTTTGCCAACATCACCATACTTCCGCCGTGGCTTTGGAATTCATCAACATAAACGTCCATTCTTCCTGCCGTAGTAGGCCCAAAACTTCCTGAAGCCATTCCTTCCGGAGTTTTCGCAGGACCTGCGTAATAGATCGGGTGGTTTTTGAAATATTCCGGCATTGGCTGTCCCGCATCCAACAATTCTTTAATCTTTGCGTGAGCGATATCTCTCGCAACAATTAAAGTTCCGTTTAATTTTAATCTTGTTTTGATAGGATATTTTGAAAGTTCCGCTAAAATATCAGACATCGGCTGATTTAGATTGATTTCAACCGCTTCTTCCAAATGTGGTGGTGTTGCAGGCAAAAATCTCTTAGGATCCTGTTCCAATTGCTCTAAGAAAATACCTTCTTTCGTAATTTTCCCTTTAATATTTCTATCTGCCGAACAGGAAACTCCCATACCAACCGGACAAGAAGCCGCATGACGAGGCAATCTGATTACCCTAACGTCGTGAGTTAAATATTTCCCGCCAAACTGAGCTCCAATCGCACTTTCCTGGCAGATTTTCTGAACTTTCGCTTCCCATTCCAGATCTCTGAAAGCCTGTCCAGCTTCGTTTCCTTCTGTCGGAAGATTATCATAATATTTTGCAGATGCTTTTTTCACAGCAGCCAAATTCGCTTCAGCAGAAGTTCCTCCGATCACCAAAGCCAAATGATAAGGCGGACAAGCAGCCGTTCCCAAATCCGAAATTTTCTCTTTAATAAATTCTTCAAGAGACTTTTCGTTTAGTAAAGATTTTGTTTTTTGGTATAAGAATGTTTTGTTTGCAGAACCACCTCCTTTTGTTAAAAATAGAAATTCATAATAATCTCCTTTTTTAGCATAAATATCAATCTGCGCGGGAAGATTGGATCCTGAATTTTTCTCATCAAACATCGTTAAAGGAACCACCTGAGAATATCTTAAGTTTCTTTTTTGGTAGGTATTAAAAATTCCTTTGCTTAAATATTCACCGTCATCAACGCCTGTGTAAACATTTTCACCTTTTTTACCCATCACAATTGCCGTTCCTGTATCCTGACAAGAAGGCAAAGCGCCTTCTACAGCCACTGCTGCGTTTTGCAACAAATTATACGCAACGAATCTGTCGTTATCAGTCGCTTCAGGATCGTCGATAATTCTTCTCAAACTTTCAAGATGCGAAGAACGAAGCATAAAGGAAACATCTGCCATTGCTTCCTCCGCGAGAAGCTCAAGCCCCTTCGGATCGACAGTCAAAATTTCTCTGTCTCCTAGTTTTTCAACTTTTACATACTCTGAAGTAAGCTTCTTATACACCGTATCATCCTTAAGAATCGGATACGGATCCTGATATTTAAAATCCATTCTACTTTCAATTTTTACGGTGCAAAAATACGGCTTACAGAAAAAAACATGAGCAAAATCAGTGATTTAGATTAATATTTATAATGATTATAAATTGCATGAGTTTAAAGCATTGTTTAACTTTATCAATTGAGAATGAGGTTGAGGTTGAGACTAATCTTATCCCAAACCTCAGCCTAAACCTTAACAAAACAATTTTACAATGAATTACAGAATAGAAAAAGACACCATGGGTGAAGTGCAGGTTCCTGCTGATAAATTTTGGGGTGCACAGACAGAACGTTCAAGAAACAATTTCAAAATCGGCCCAGAAGGTTCTATGCCACAGGAGATTATTGAGGCATTTGCTTATTTAAAAAAAGCAGCCGCATTTACCAACACCGATTTGGGAGTTCTTTCTGAAGAAAAAAGAGATATGATCGGTAAAGTATGCGATGAAATCTTAGAAGGAAAATTAAACGATCAGTTTCCTTTGGTGATCTGGCAAACCGGTTCGGGAACTCAATCGAACATGAACGTAAATGAAGTCATTGCCAATCGTTCGCACGTAAATGCCGGAGGAAATCTCGGAGACAAAACAGAAGTTCATCCGAATGACGATGTGAATAAATCTCAGTCGTCAAACGATACTTATCCAACGGCAATGCACATCGCAGCTTACAAAAAAGTGGTTGAGGTAACCATTCCTGCGGTTGAGAAACTAAAAAATACGTTGAACGAAAAAGCAGAAGCTTTTAAAGACATTGTAAAAATCGGAAGAACGCATTTGATGGATGCAACACCTTTAACTTTAGGTCAGGAATTTTCAGGATATGTTGCCCAGTTGAATTACGGAATTAAAGCATTAAAAAACACATTACCTCATCTTTCTGAGCTGGCTTTGGGAGGAACAGCAGTGGGGACAGGTTTAAATACACCTCAAGGTTATGACGTAAAAGTAGCAGAATATATTGCAAAATTCACGAATCTTCCCTTTGTAACCGCTGAAAATAAATTCGAAGCATTGGCTGCGCACGATGCCATTGTAGAATCTCACGGAGCTCTAAAGCAATTGGCGGTTTCTTTATATAAAATTGCTCAGGATATAAGATTATTAGCTTCTGGCCCTCGTTCGGGAATCGGGGAAATTCATATTCCTGAAAATGAGCCGGGCTCTTCTATTATGCCGGGAAAAGTAAATCCTACTCAAAATGAAGCGATGACGATGGTTTGCGCCCAGGTTTTAGGGAATGACACCACAATTTCTTTTGCGGGAACTCAGGGAAATTATGAGCTGAATGTTTTCAAACCGGTGATGGCTTACAATTTCTTGCAATCTGCACAGTTAATTGCTGATGCATGTATTTCATTTAATGATCATTGCGCGGTGGGAATTGAGCCGAATCATGAGAGAATCAAAGAATTGGTTGATAAATCACTGATGTTGGTAACCGCTTTGAACACGCATATCGGCTATGAAAATGCAGCAAAAATTGCAAAAACCGCTCATAAAAACGGAACAACTTTAAAAGAAGAAGCTATCAATCTCGGACTTTTAACTGCTGAGCAATTTGATGAGTGGGTAAAACCTGAAGATATGGTGGGAAGTTTGAAATAACATTCCACGACATTAACAAACAAAACACTCCGTAGAAAATTCTGCGGAGTGTTTTGTTTGTTAATGTGAATGTTGATTTGTATAACTCAATTATTGTACCAAAATGAGTTTTTACGTTGATTTATCATATTTTTTTATCAATTATTTATGCCCATTAATTTTACCATCCCAAAGCAACGCCGAAAACCAAAGCTTTATCATTCTCGAAATAAGAATCTTTGAAGAAATTGCTGAAATCTTTTTTCACAAATAGCGAGATATTGTCATAAGAAAGCGTAACCTGCGCTCCGTAAACAAAAGGATTTACCTGATAATTTGAACGGTCTCTGAAACCCTGGCTATCGCCTTTCACAATATTATTGGTCGACATTTTAATTCCGCCATACACATTGGCTCCCACTTTGAATCCGTCTGAATAAGGTCTGTACTGCACATCCATTCCTGCGCTTTTCAGTTTAGAAAAATTGTACTGAAAACCAAGCGGAATCATCAGATAACCCGTTCTTAATTTTGATTTATCCAGACTCCCTTCATATTTCGTCAGAAAAACTTCTCCGTCTTGTTTCGCAAAAACCATATTATTATCGGTACGAACCGTTCTCCAAGAGAAGCCCAAACCTGAAATTAATCCCCACGGACTGGTTCTGCTGAACTGATAATTAAACTTTAAACCAAATTCAAGATTATTGGCATAGCCTAAGTTTTTATCTAAATCATTATCCGGTTTATCATTCGTCAACGTCATAACTCCGTAAGAAATATATCCGTCAAAGCTTTTTTTAGGCTGAAACTTTTTAAGCAGCTTTTCTTTTAGTTCTTCATTTGAGGTGACATCAGTATTCAACAGAGAATATCTTACCTGCTTCTGAATCACCTGGTCTAAATCGAATCCCAAAGCTTCAATTCTCGTATCGATTTTTTGGGAATAAGTATCAGCAATTTGAGCTTTCTGCTTGTCAAATTCAGTTTTATCCAGGTTCTTTGCCTGAAGACTTTTAAGCTCAGCCTCCATCTGTGCTTTTTCTTCCTGGATAATGGTATTGATTTTCGTAGCATATTCTTCAACTTTCTCCTTCACAATCGGGCTTACCGTAGTATCTTCTTTTGGCTGAAGGTTTAAGCTTAATGCTTTTCTTTGTGCATTTATTGAGGTCGCAACAAGGCACAACATTCCTGTGATGATAAATTTCTTAATCATGATATTTATTTTTTTTAATTTAAAATTGGGTTATTTTGTATTCAGGTCGATGGTCGCAACATTGCTTCCATCCTTAGATTTTTCGATGACTTCTTTATGTTCTACCGAAAAAAGCAGCGTTGAAGGATCCACATATCTTTTTTTCTTCTGAACCTTTACAGAATCTGATTTTGCCATGATTTTCGTCGGCTGATTCTGAATGATAATCTGAGAAGCAATTTCAGAAGGATTTTCTTTAATCAACGGAAGTTCATTTTTAAGAGGAACTTCTTTTTCTATTTTTGATTCAGAAAGAATGTTTTTAGTTTGCGTAAATTTTTCCTGCTCCTGTCTTACAATGACTTCCTGAGAATTTGTTTTCTCTGGCTGTATCGTTGTATTTTCTTCTTTGAAAGAAGGTTTTTTTTCAGTTTCAGCCATTTGAACTGTTGTTTCAGAATCATTATTAAAAAACAAAACAGTTCCTAATCCGAATAATAAAACAAAACAGGCAGCCAATAAAACCCAGTTTACACTAGATTTCTTTGAGCCTGAATTTTCAGTCTGAGCCTGAATTTCTGCCCACAAATCTCTTGAAGGAGTTACTTCTCTTTCCTCAATCTGTTTTTTTATCTGGAATTCAAAATTATCTTTAAACGTTTTCATTTTTCAGTTTTTTTTGTTGTTGAAAGTAAATCTTTCTCAATTTTTCTTTTGCTCTGAAGAGTTGTGTTTTGCTTACTGCCAAAGAAATATTCAGCGTATCTGCAATTTCCTGATGCGAATAATCTTCAATCACATACAGGTTGAAAACCATTCTATATGCATCTGGAAGCTGATCTAAAAGTTCCTGTGCATTAAAATCAAAATCAATCTGCTCTTCCTGTAAATCTTCTAAAACAGAAGCATGAACATCGTCGAGATAAAAAACCGTTTTTCGGCTTTTAATAAAATTGAGGCATTCGTTTACCACAATCTTTCTCGCCCAACCTTCGAAGTTCCCTTCGCCACGAAAGCTTTCGATATGTTTAAAAATCTTACAGAATGCTTTAATCACACAATCTTCTGCCTGATACAAATCGCTGACATAGCTTTTTGCCACACTCAGGAATTTTTTTACACTCTGATCATAAAAGATTTTCTGCGCAGCCGGATCTTGCCTCTTTAGGCGGCTCAGCAAATCTTCTTTTTTATTATTAAACAAAAGCTTCATGGTTTATTCTGTTTGACTTCGTCGAAATAACATTCATCGACTAAAAGGAGATAATCTTCGATTTCTATAGTAAAGACAGTGAAAGTTTAAAATGGTTACAGAAAATTTTATTTTTTATTTAAATTAATGTAACCTGCTGAAAATGAATACAAAAAAAATCAAATTATTTAATTAGATAATTTTCTACCGCAAAAGAATCAAAAGAATGATTCGCTGTGAGAGAGTTCAAAAGAGAGCAAAACCAAATGAAAAAAGTCTACATTTTGCAGACTTTTGATTTACTTGTTTTCAACCTCATCTTTTGTTTCTTTTGCGGTTAAAAAACTTAATGATGATTAGATCGATTTTTCTTCAGAAACAATTTCTTGTTTTCCTGAATTTACCTGATCTTCGAAATACTTTTCAAGTTCTCGTAGTGTTTCCGGATTGGTCTGAATATCACGAACAACAACACCTTTGTTTACGACCACAATTCTGTTGCAAACTTCTGTTGTGTGCGAAAGATCGTGGCTGGAAATTAAAAAGGTAACTCCGTTTTCTTTAGCAAAATCACGGATCATATTTTTTAATTTGATTTGAGTGGAAGGATCTAGATTTGCGAATGGTTCATCCAGAATAATAATATCCGGTTTACCAATCAATGCACCTACAATTCCGACCTTTTTTTGGTTTCCTTTTGAAAGGTCACGAACGTATTTTCCTGCGTTTACGATTTCACCATTAAACAAATCATGAAACTGCTTCAAAAACTCATCGACCGAAGCTTTATTCTGACCTCTCAATTCGCCGATGAAATAGAAATATTCTTCAGGCGTTAAATATCCAATCAGAAAAGTTTCGTCAATGAATGCGGAAACTTTGTTTTTCCAGGCTTCAGATTCGTTGACTTTAATATTATCGACACTTACAAAACCTGTTGTCGGCTGAATTAAATCAAGCATTAAACTGAAAAGTGTTGTTTTTCCGGCTCCGTTGTTTCCGACCAAGCCGAACGTTTCACCTTTTGTAATTTCTAGGTTTTCTATATTAAGAACGGTTGCTGTACCGTATGTTTTCTTTAAATTTTGTATTGTTATCATGTTCTTATTGTTGGGTGTTTGATGTTGGGTGATGGATGTTAAATAATAAATTTACGTTTCAGTTTCCATGGGTTTGGCTTCGCCGAATCTCTTTAATCGATTTCACCCACGGCTATTGTTGTTTGACCCTTTCGGGTCGCCTAAGTTTTCTTTAACAGACTTGGTTCTTTTTACTTTTATCTTGGTTCTTTAATTTCTAATTATTTTTGAAAGCTTCAATCGTGCTGTATTTCTCGGTTTTATATTTTTTAATAATAATATCGAAGATTTTTTCACGAAAGATAAACCCGATAAGTCCTAAGATTCCGATAGAAATAACGGCAGCAGAAATTCCGAAAAAATAATTCATTGCGTAATAAACTGCCATAGGTAAAAGCATTTTAGGAACCATCAAAATAAATGCTTTAAGGGTAATCGTGTTTTTTTGTCCAATCCTTTTTTCTTTTGAATTGAGATCAATAAAATTCTTATTGTAAGCTCCGGACAAGAGCGTCAACTGGGAATTTACACCAATATTGTATAATCCTGCAGCAAAAAAAGCAAAGTAGATATTCCATCCGAAATAGACATAAAATAAAGCTAAAACAATAGAAACCGCTGTAACAATATTCATCAGCCACCATTTTGCTTTAAGATATTCTTTGTAGGGAACATTTTGGGTCATCATCAACGGATAATAAGCGCTGTCGAAAGCCGGAACTCTCTGCCCAAAAGTGAATTGAAAACCTCCGGTTACAAAAAGCCCCATAAACATCATCCAAGCCGGGCCGCTGTAAATATCATTGGTAAACATCAGCAAACCGTAAAACAGAAACATAAAACTTCCAATCAAAACACCTTTTGTTACTTTATTACGTTTCAACATTTTGATATCGTTGTTGATGAACGTTCCGATAGCTCCGTATTTATTAAGGAAAGCGATATTTTCGGTTTTTCCGATTTCTTTTTTGGCTTCAAGACCTTCATCCAGATAAAAGCTTTTTCGGATATAATTGAAGGTAACTTTCCAAAGCCCCGAGAAAAGTATTAAAGGAACTACTGCAAAATACGGCAGCTCATACAGACTATGGAAAAACTTTTCAGAGTACGATAAAACAGGAACGATTTCATAATAATTTAAAGCAGCAAAAACAGCAATTAAAATCCCTACACCAATCGCTACATTTTCTTTATCGTTGAATAAAAGATTAAGAAAATTATTCAGATAAAAAAGACAAGAAACTCCTATAAACCATGTGAAAATTCCGAGAAAGCCATAACCATTAAAAGCTAAAATTCCGCAAAATGTGATAACAAATATAGAATTAAGCCAGCTAAGCGGAGTAAGAAAGGTTTTGATTAAGGTATAATTAACAACGACTTTTTTAGGAATATTTAAAGTAAGAAAAGGCTTGATATTCTGTGTCGGAATCTGCTGAAGCATATATTTGAAAATCAGGTCGATCAGCCAGCCGATGATCATAAACCGAGAGATCATTATCAAAGGATCTTCCTTCATTTCTTCCTGTACATAGTAGTACGCAATGAAAGACATCATGGCGAGCCACAAAATAAAGAAACCAATCCCGATAATTCTGAAAATCTTCATCGCCAGATTAATCCCGACCGAAGATCCTCTAAAAAAACTTTTCCACTCCAGCTTCAAAAATCTTTTAAACATAGTTTATTACTTTTTAATCATTAGTAAAGATAATGGTTTAAATGTTACAGAATTTGTCACTGAATATGGGAATAATGGAGACTTTATATTTTCCGAGAGATTATTTAAAATATATTTCTACTTTTTATTCATAGAAGCTGTATCCAAAACATCTGAAAGTCTTGCTAAAGTTTGTTTGGATGCTCTTTTAAAAAAGATACCGATGAACAAAAATCTTATCACTAAGATATGGAAAGGTAAAACTAATAACAGCACAAAAGAAAAGCCTTTGGGATTTGAAATTAGCTCAACAATCAAACCCAAAATCGGAAGGAAATAAAAAATGTTCAACAGAAATCTAAATCTTCGGTTGATTTCTATTAATACCTCTCCATTAGAATTATTTATGATACCCGTTAATTCACAAAACGACCCAGCTGTAAAACTCGAAGGAAGAAGTTGAAATCTATTTTGATTAATTTGTCCTACAAACGTTTTATCTGTATTTTTCGCTATAAGTCTTTCTGAAATCTCAGTTCTTCTTTTTAATCTTTCTAAAGTTTCTTCTTTGCTGTTATTAAGCGTGAATTGGTAAATACCTGAAGGAAATATTTGCATTATTGTTTTTAAATAGAGTTTTCAAATATACTAATATGCAAGAAACTTAAAAACGTACAACATTTGTTTCACCCTGCACAACTTTCGCAAAAGTCAACAACTAAATGTTTGTAACCAAATGACTTTTACTTTTGTTTTAAACAAACTGTTGGTAATAAAACAGAATCGCCGGAGGTTTCAAACAAATTGTGGGAGACTAAAGTAAAAGCAGTTTTGTTCCCCGCAATTTGTTTGAAACAAAACAATGATTATTTAACATTAAAATAATTCAATAACATACAAAATCAATAATTTTTAGCATTAAAAATTATCATTAAAACAAAAATCCCCGAAGAAAAAACTCTTCGGGGATTCGATTTATTTAAAAGTCATTACTTCACTTCCACAAAATTATCTTCAGGGTTTACATCAGCTAATCGATCACTAGGATCTATCCCCAAAGCGCTCAATTGAGATTTGTTGTAAGGAATGGTAAACGTATATTCTTTTTGAGTCCACGGCCAATACTTTAAAGTAGTGAATTCTCCGAAAGCATCTTTGGTTTTCCAGGTATGCGTCATATTTAACGGAATTTGGTAATTCACGATTTTTTTATCCGCAGTAATTACAGAGAAATCAATCGGCATCGGAACCTGTCCATTATTAATCAAAGTAACTGTAGTTGATTTATCGCCGTACTGTACATCTTTAATTCCGTAATCGATGGTTTTTGTAGTATTAATCCAATAATGATGAAACCACTTCAAATCCATTCCCGAAATCTTCTGTGCAATATGTAGGAAATCTCGGTCTGTTGGATGTTTCATGCTCCATTCTTTGAAATACTCAGTCATGATTTTGGATAAATTTTCCTCTCCGACAATGTACCCCAACTGCACCAAGTATAATTCTCCTTTCACATAACTTGCGTAGGAATATGCCGTTCCGTTGTCATGATGATCACCCAACCAAACTGCAGGTTCTTCAATTCCTTTTTTGATAAACTTTCTGTATGCATCAAGTTTTTCAACGAAAGCATTCGGTCTGTTATCTTTCGGCGGAAACAGCTGATGCATCACGTAACTTTCAGCATAACTTGTAAAACCTTCATCCATCCATGGTCTTGTCGGTTCGTTGGTTGCCAACATTTGCTGATACCAGGAGTGAGATCCTTCGTGAATCATTAATCCCATTAAATCTTCCAGACTTTTTGCTTCACCTAAAATCATGGTACACATTCCGTATTCCATTCCTCCGTCACCACCCTGAATAAATGCATAAGAAGGATAAGCGTATTTCCCAAATTTAGAATTCATAATCTGGAAATATCTGGTTACATAAGGTTTTGCTTCACCCCAATATTTAGTCTTATCGTTTTTCTGATACACAAAATATACTTTTGGCCCTTGCGGAACATCAAAACTTTCTACCGAATAATCCCGGTCTGCAGCCCATGCAAAGTCGAGCATATTTTTAGCTTTCCATTTCCAGGTAGTTTTATTTTGGTCGGTTTTAATCTGTGCTGAAGCATCATAACCTTTTACTTCCGTAGGATTTAAAAGTGTTCCTCCTGCTCCTACAACATAATCTTTGTTGATTTTAATCGTCACATCAAAATCAGCAAACGGCGCATGAAATTCTCTTCCCACATAATCGAAAGTTGCCCATCCGTCATAATCGTATTCTGCAATTTTAGGATACCATTGCGTCATCGTCATATCGACACCCTCTTTATTATTTCTTCCGCTACGTCTTATTTGCTGAGGAATCACTGCATCCCACTCCATTGTGAAAGTTGTTTTTGAACGAGCTTTAATCGGTTTATCCAAGTACACTTTCATCACAGTTTCCTGAATTTCGAATTTCAGGTTTTTGCCATTTTGTTTAATCCAGTGAATATTTTGAACACCTTCCTCATTGTTAGGAATGGAAGCCAGTCTTGAAATCCCGTCTTTCTGTAATCTGGAATCTCCGTTTTTTCCCTGACTTGCCACTCTCTGATCCATCATGGAGTTTGGTTTAAAAGCATTCCAGTATAAATGGAAATACACCACATTGAGTTCGTCGGGCGAATTGTTTTGGTATTTTAAGGTCTGAGTTCCCTGATAAGTAAATTCTTCTGCATTGACGTTGATATCCATTTTATATTGTGCAGCCTGCTGATAATAGGCTTTTTGCTGAGCCTGAAACTGCGAAATGACAAACGCAAAAAGGATGATTAACGATTTTTTCATATGTCGTTGTTTATTGTTTTTTTAAAGGTCATATGGAATCGCGGTATATTCATAAGTGTTTGCTTTAGCAAATCATGGCGATTTCATTGATAAATTTTATTTGTCTAAAGGTAGGTAATTTTTGAAAAAGCCTCAAAGATGGAGTTTTGATGAGGTTTTTCGTTGAGATTTAGATGCGGATTTTATATTATGGTTAAATAAAATTCCCGCAGATTTCACAGATTTTCGCAGATGATTGCGCATAGACCTGCATAAATATTTAAACACGAATTTCACAAATGAAAGACACAAATGAAATACTATTACTTTGTGTTATTCGTGTTTAGACAAAATCATTTTTTTAATCAAAGTAATCTGTCCCAAATGATAATAACAATGCTCAATCATTCCGTCAATATTTCTTAAATAGGTATCATATTTTTCATCAACAAAAACTTCATTCATTTTAGCATCGGGAATTTGTTCTAATAATAAGGCAAACTTTTCGGCATCCCTCCATAATTTATTTTTAAGTGTTTCCCACTGTTCTTCATTTTCAATCGGCGGAAGATCAAAACTGTATTGATCTCTGATTTCCAAATCTCCTCCTTCAAAAACATTGATTAAACCTGCAACATAATAATCAATATGAAAAGTAAGCATTGCAATAGTATTTAAAGAGTCAATCTTCATTGTTGCCTGTTCCCAAGTTACATCCGAAAGCTGATCTTTAAAATTGGTATTGGCAATCCATTTTCCATCCAGTAAAACTTCTCTGAATCTTTTGGCTAATTGTGATGTTGTGCTCATTTGTTTTTTATTTTTTTAAAGATAATTAATTTTGGTTTCCCGCAGATTTTCGCAGATGATTATGTTTTATTTTTCTTATTATTAAATAATAGTATACGGGAAATACCAAACCGTATGAAGGTTTAATGCCTTGACACGTTCATTTACATCATCATGAAATTCGTACATTCGTAGCAGAACAAAAAAATCCTTCAAGGTTTTTGAAGTCTTGAAGGATTAAATTATAGGTTTAGTTAAAATCTATTTCTTAGCAGAAGTTTCTTTTACTCCGCTTTGTAAGATTTTTTCTAAAATTCTTAACGTAATCAGATAGGTTGGTTTTACTCCGGTTAATCCTAAACCTCCAGAAGAAAGCGTAGAACCTGTTTCCAACGGGTTATCTGATGCGTAATACGCATACATCACAAATAAATCCGGAGAAATGTGGTGTCTGATTTTAGAAGCCACCTGAATTGCTTTCTGGTAATGCGCGCCTTCCATTTCCAGTCCGATTGCTTTCCAGGAAGTGTTCATAAAATACTGAAGAATATCTCTGTTTTGAAGTGATGTTCCCAAAACGGTAATCATTGGTCCTTCGAAAACCTGCAACTCGTCATCTACGAAATCTTCTTTTTTCAAAGCGTTTTCAAACGGATAATTATCGGCTGTTCCTTCAAAAATATGAGATGTAGGAATCATAATATCACCTTTTCCGCCGGCAAGAATTCCTGCTTTACCCATGATAGAAACCGATTTTACTTTCATCATATATACCTCACCTTTCTGCTCGAATGGTCTTAAAAGTTCGTCCATTACCTCAAAAGCCTGCTCTCCAAAAGCGTAATCAAAGACCAGAACAACATCGTCGCCATTAAATTTAGCATTATTGAACGGCGTATTTTTTAGATCAACTTTACTTAAATCGATAATCTGAACATCTATGTTACTTCCGCTTTTATCATGAATGTGAATCAATCCTTCTTCCTTAGCGTATTTTAGAACTTTATCTCTCAAATCTTTTTTGTTTGAGATTTCTTCATACAGTTTATAATCCACCTCCTTAGTCTGCTTCTTTTTCAGCGCATCATTGGCATACAGCATATTTTTCACTGAGTGCATGTTGGCAGAAATAATGTGCAACGGTCGCATGTGAAGATCGTTTTCAAATAAAACTTCTTTCACCTTATTTGCCCATTTTTCTCCGAAATAGTGATGCCCTACTCTCTCCTTCAGGATTGCACTGAAATGAATTTCTCTTTCACGGCTCTGCTTTGCATCTTCCAGACTTACTTTGCCTAAATGATAGATGATTTTAAACAATCTGTCCGGGTTTTCGTCATCGCCAAACGTGTTATAAGCATTTAAAGTTTCATCAAACGTTCTTCCGATTAAAGAAGATAAATGAATCAATGCCACTTCTTTTTCTTTTCTGCTGAATTTTTTCTCGCCTTTCACTACTTCTTCGATGATTTTGAAAGCTCTTGTCGGCTTCCAGTTTTCATCCTGGATAAATGCAAGATTTCTGATTTTATCTGCTTCAATAAATAAGAAGGTAAGGTGGGTAAGAATATCGTAGATTTCTGAACGACCCAAAAGAACTTCAATATTCATCTGATGTTCATCGATTCTGTAACAGTTTCTTCTTCTCTTTTTAGGAACGATCGGCTCAAAACTTCCTTTATCAAAACCTTCATCCGATGTAAGATGAATGAAAGCACATTCTTCAATACCTTCTGGAAGTCTGTCTAAAACATACATCAAACCATCCAATTCCAACTTGCTTGGAACACTCATGGTACCGTAAATTTCCGGATTGATCGTCTTCAACAAACTTCTAATGCTTTCTCCCGAAACTCCGCTTGGCTTGAAAAAACCTCTATAAAACAAATGCCTCATAGATATGTATAGTCTTTCAATTGCCTCGGTGGTTTCTCTTGCTCTAGAATTTGTCATATATTAAAATTTTTATAAAAAGTCTCGCAAGTTACGAAAAATATTTTTAATACTTCAATTTGCTTATTTTCAACAACTTGCAAATCAACCTAAAAACCTAGTTAATAAATTAAATGATTTTTAAAATTACCACTTATCAGGATATGTAAGAAGAATTTCAGAATAATTTTTATTCATATTTAATCTAACCGCTCCAGTTTCTTTATTTCGTCCTTTATTTTATCGAAACTAACTTTTTCTACAGTTTTCATCAATTTTCGATTCATATAGAGTTGTAAAGTGTAGGTGTTATTTTGAGTCGCCGTGATGAAAATTCCATCTTTTGGCTTACCTTCAGAATCCGTTTGAACTCCAGTGATAATACGATTTTCATCAGTTTCTTCCATGAACTTATCTGAAACGATTTTTTCCGATAAATCATTAAAACTCTCCTGAATATTTCCTGATTCCAGAACAGCTATATAAACTTTGTAAAACAATTCTGTTCCTTCACTTGGCTGGATAGACTCATCAAACGCTTTCATTTTTTTGGAAATTATTTTTCCATTTTGCTCATAATATAGAATAATCTCTTCTTTATATTTTGATTCCAGATATTCCTTCCGAGTAGAATCAACAAGCTTTCCGTCGATTGAAAGTTGTTTATTAAAAGTATTTCCTGACTGCTCAATTTTAATTTCAGCTTTTCTATTGGCCTGCATATCAGAAACTTCAATCGCATTACTTTTTATCTCAAAATGAATTCTGTTAAAATAATGCATCGCAAATAAATCCCAGTCGAAACTTTTCAAGACTCCACTCTTCCAATATCTTGAAATAAATTGCTTTTCATTCAGCTTATATTCCACACCATCAAAAATTTTTCGGTCTTTGTAAGTAGATTTAATGTCATATAATTGATGCGTGTAATTGTCCATGTTTTTCAAATAATCATTTGAATACTGAAACTTCCGGGCTCCGTTTTCAAAATAGTCAACCTGTTTAAACTCACGGCTATCTTCGGTTTCAAAGTATCCTGAAAAAGGTTTTTCGTTTTTAAAAATCCCTTCATAGAATTCCTGCGGCTTTTCTGAAATCGTGTACGTATAATCTTTAATTTTTGCCAAAATTCCGTTTTCATAAATTTTTCGCTTTCGAACTTTGTCTTTATTATAACGACCTTCATAAAAAGTCTCTTCAACAATTTTTCCATCTTTAAAAATAGAAGTTCCTCCGTTTTGCACTAAAGTTCCACTGTAAGGCTGGTCATTTTTATACTCTAAAGTTCCTGTAATTTTACCATCATCATAAAAAGTTGTCATACCATCCAACTTTCCATCTTTAACATGGTAAGTTTTTTCCAGATTTTCCAATCGATAACCAAATACTTTCTGCAATCCTGTTTTTTTGAAATCTTCAACATTGATCAATTCGTAATCATCGGAACGGTCATTAAGTTGCTCAATAAAAGTTCCGTTAAAAGGCTTTCCATTTTTATAAATTCCTTGGGCAACGATTTGTTTTTCTTCGTTTACTGCAATTGCTTCACCCTCTTTTAAACCATTTACATAATTTAAATTCACATTAAACTCCGCTATCTTTTCATCAAAATTCCCGTGAAAAGGCTCATCCTTTTTATACACCCTTTTGCTTTTCAGTTTTCCATCTTCAGTATAAACAATTTCTTCTCCCTCTCTCCAACCTTCTTTATATAAAGTTTCCGTTGAGATTTTTCCGTTTGGGAAATATGACAAATTCTTCCCTGATCTTAATTTACCAGCATATTTTATAATCGACTTAACTTCCGTTGCAAAATTATTTTGGAGATAATACTCATAATCCAGCCCATTTTTAATATCACTTCCATATTCGTAAAAGTTGGCTTCATTCAAAGATTGAATTAATTTTCCCGACTTGTCGTAATTTTTCTGTTCAATAGATTTAAAATAACCTCGATCAATGGCAAAAACTTTTTCCTGAGCGATTTGTTTTGAATTTGCCCAAAATATTTTTTCAGTAACTGTTTTTCTGTTTTTTATTTTTTTTGAAACATTTTCTTCATCCATCGGTTCCAAAAGCTCTAGCGTTTGTGGAGCCACTTCAGTTGTTTTTAAAGGAACCGGAGGCGGTGGCGGAACTTCAACACCTTCATCACTATGACGACTTCCTGTCTCTGATACAGAAATTTGCTCAATCTTTTCATTATAATCATAGTCCTCATTATTTTTTACCCTTTCAAAACTTCCGCTATCAGGTTTTCCTATTACATAAGTTCCTTTCATTAAAACAGCTCCATCTGTACTGTAAATAACAGTTTCACCATCTTTTATCCCATTTTTATACTGAACTTTCTTTCGGACTTGTCCATTAGGGTGATAATATAATAAGGTGAAATTTTTTGTATCATTCCGATATTGACGAAAATTCTCATCATTCCCGTTTTCGTCATACCATATAATATCTCCCACGTAACCATTTTCGTTTTTCTTTAATGCGTAGCCTTCAAACTGTGGCGTTCCGTTGATATAAAAATCCTGAAGCAGCATCAATTCGCCTAATTCTTTTATTGGCATTAGTCTATAATAAGAAGCATTAGATTTTGAAGTCACTTTCCAATCTTTATCATAATAAATGGGTTCGGATTTTTGAGAAAACAATATTTTAAACAGAAGAAAAGAAATAATAAATACAGATTTTTTAATCATACATTTTGGATTTATTCAAAAGTAAGAAATCTTTAGCTTTATTAAAAACGCATTTATTAAAGCAAAAATCAAACTGAACCCAAAAACACCCATCAAAACAAGAGGGTGTTTTGTATTTAAAATTAGATTTATTCATAAATTATCGCAAAAAATATAGGGGTATTGGATTTTGGTTTTAATTTTTTCGTAAATTTGCCCTGTAAAATCAAACCCAATATGTCGACTTTAAGATTCAAAGCGTTAGAAACTTTACCATTTAAGGACTTTAGAAAAGATAATTCTATCGAAATTCCTGTGAAATTGTCAGAATTATTCTGTCAGAATGTTTTCTCAGAAGAAACAATGAGAGAATATTTAACAAAAGAAGCATTCCAATCTATTTTGGATGCGATGAAAAAAGGAACTCAAATCCAAAGGCACATTGCAGACCAAGTTGCGGTAGCAATGAAAGACTGGGCAATGAGCAAAGGTGTAACACACTATACCCACTGGTTTCAACCTTTGACAGGATCTACTGCAGAAAAGCACGATTCTTTCTTCACTCCCATCGAAGGAGGCAGAGCAATCGAAAGATTCAGCGGAAACTTATTAATCCAGCAGGAACCGGATGCATCTTCTTTCCCGAATGGAGGGATCAGAAACACTTTCGAAGCGAGAGGTTATACAGCTTGGGATCCTACTTCTCCTGCATTCATTATGGGAACCACTCTTTGTATTCCTTCAATTTTCATCTCTTATACCGGAGAAACTTTAGATTATAAAGCACCTCTTTTAAGAGCATTGAACGCGGTAGATGAAGCTGCAACAAACGTAATGCAGTATTTCGACAAAAATGTAACAAAAGTAACGCCTACTTTAGGTTGGGAGCAAGAATATTTCCTGGTAGATTCAGCATTGTATCAATCTCGTCCGGACCTTGTACTAACAGGTAAAACTTTACTAGGACATTCTCCTGCAAAAGGACAGCAATTGGATGACCACTATTTCGGTTCTATTCCTACAAGAGTAATGAACTTCATGAAAGAGTTGGAAATCGAATGTATGAAATTGGGTATTCCTGTAACGACAAGACACAACGAGGTGGCTCCAAATCAATTTGAGCTGGCTCCAATGTTTGAAGAAGTAAACGTCGCTGTTGACCACAACTCTTTGTTGATGGACGTAATGGCAAGAATCGCTCACAGACATCATTTCCACATTTTATTCCACGAAAAACCATTCGCAGGAGTAAACGGAAGCGGAAAGCACAACAACTGGTCTTTAGCAACTGATACAGGTGAAAACCTACTAAGCCCGGGAAAAAATCCTAAGAAAAACTTACAGTTCTTAACATTCTTCGTTAATACCATTAAAGCAGTTCACGAATACGCAGACCTTTTAAGAGCAAGTATCGCTTCTGCAAGTAACGATCACAGATTAGGTGCAAACGAAGCTCCACCTGCAATTATTTCCGTATTTATCGGAAGCCAGTTGTTCAGAGTTTTGGAAGAGCTTGAAAAAGTAACGGAAGGAAAACTTTCACCGGACGAAAAAACAGACTTAAAATTAAATGTAGTTGGGAAAATACCTGAAATCTTGTTAGATAACACTGACAGAAACAGGACTTCTCCATTCGCATTTACAGGAAACAAATTCGAAATCAGAGCGGTAGGTTCTGCTGCAAACTGTGCTGAGTCTATGACAGTAATGAACACGATTGCTGCAAAACAATTAAACGATTTCAAGAAAGAAGTTGATGCTTTAATTGAAACAGGTCTTAAAAAAGACGAAGCGATCTTCAATGTATTGAGAGAATACATCAAGCAGTGTAAAAACATCATGTTTGAAGGTGACGGATATTCTGATGACTGGGCAAAAGAAGCCGAAAAGAGAGGTTTAAACAATTTAAAAACTACTCCGGAAGCCCTTAAGCAGGAAATGGATCAGAAATTTTTAGATCTTTATGAAGAAATCGGCGTTTTCACGCATAGAGAAGTTGAAGCTAGAAACGAGATCAAATTAGAGAAATATTCTACCGTTATCGATATCGAAGCAAGAGTTTTGAGTGATATCGCAAGAAACCACATTATTCCTTCTGCTTTAAAATATCAGAACAGATTAATTGAAAACGTAAAAGGTCTTAAAGAAATCTTCGGAGATAAAGAATTCAAAACTTTAGCGAAAGAGCAAATGAGTTTAATCGCAAACATTTCTGAAAATGTTTCGACAATTAAAGTTGGCGTTGAAGATCTTATTGCAGCAAGAGAGGCAGCGAAAGCTGTAACAAACAGTCAGACGCAGGCAGAGGATTACTGCAACAAAGTGAAGCCTTTATTTGATGTAATCAGAGACGCTTCTGATGATCTTGAAATGATGGTGGATGACGAGCTTTGGCCAATGACTAAATATAGAGAAATGTTATTTACAAGATAACATCTGTAAAGTTCCATATTAGTGAAGGTTCCCCGGTTTTCGGGGAACTTTTTTTATAATTTGTTACTATCATTTTTAAGAATTCCAAAAATGCAGAAATGTGATGGATAAAGGAAAGCGGGAATATTTTGTTAAAAAATCTTAATAAAAAAAACCGCTCATTCACCAAAAAAGGGAGCTTGCGGTTTGTTTTTCTTTAACATAATTAAATATTATGTTAAAATGTGTTAAATCAAGAACCTGATAATAATCATATCGAGGCTGTCTTGGTCGGAATATCTACTTTTGTAATGCTTTAGAGAAATAAATATACCTTTTTAACACGGATAATCAAATTTATATGAAGAAAAGAGTTTTGTTTTATTTAGTTGCTTTCGTTTCTACAATATCACTACAATCATGCGTAACCAATTACGTAGTTTCAAAACCGGCAACTTATACTAAAGAATACAAAACAGATGCCAAACTTGCTGCCATTGACCCTCAATTAGAGAAAGATAAGAAATTGCTAATCAGCTCTTTTGTATCGGAAAAAGCAGTTGCGCTATCTAACGCAAAAAATTCTTTAAAAAATTCTGAAATCGCAAAAGCGATCAAGCATAGCAAGACCATCGATAACATTTTAACAGAAGCAGCAACCTATCTTGGAACGCCTTACAGATACGGAGGTACGACAAGAAATGGAATTGACTGCTCAGCATTTGTATTATCGGTTTTCGGTGCAGCAGCAGGTCTTACATTACCAAGAGTTGCAGCATCTCAGTCTCAGGAAGGAGAAAGTGTTGAAAAAGAAAACCTTCAGAAAGGGGATTTGATTTTCTTTTCACATGGAAGAAGAATCTCTCACGTAGGAATTGTAGAAGATGTTACAGAAGAAGGAGAGGTTAAGTTCATTCACGCAGCCACATCGAAAGGAGTTATGGTCTCATCACTGAACGACTCGTATTGGGGACCTAAATACAGATTCGCAAAAAGAGTCATCAACGAGAACGGAGAAAATTACAACAATTTAGCATCCGTAAATTAGTCTTAAATAATTGATTTATATTAAAATTAAAGCCATCAGATCGATGGCTTTAATTTTTGCTTACAACTTAATCAAAAGCTAACTGTTTTTATCGATTTCTATATCGAGCTGACGTAAGAGACCATAAACTTCAGAAAGTGAAAATTTGGTCTTTTTAAGCTTATTTAAAGAAGGGTTTATGGTATAATTGAAAGACGTTCTTAAATCTGCTTTTTCTAAATTGGTTCTATCGAAAACTGTCCCACTTAAATCACAGTTTGAAAAGATAGATTGAGAAAGGTCTGCTTCGGAAAAATCAACTTCAATTAATTTTGAATTTTTAAAAAGTGTTTTCTTTATGGTAGATTTATAGAAAACCGAATTGTTTAAAGCGCAACCATCAAATTTAAATGACATTCCAAATTCGTTGCAGTCATTGAAAGCCATTCCAAACATTTTGCAATCTTTAAAAACAACGTCCCTGAAAGCAGTTCCAAGCAGTTTGGTCATGCTTAAATTACATTCTATAAACTCACAGTCTGTAAATTTAAATTCAGATAGATTTACATATTCAAAATTGCAATTTCGGAAAGTACAATTCTCGTATTCACCTAAATCTAAAAGTTTTTGAGTAAAATCAATATTTTCAAAATTTTCGTCAATGATATATACTTCTCTCATAGTTTTTTGATTTTAAAGGTTGGGCCCCTTAAATTTTTATATCTCTCGCCGATTTTGCAGATTGCGCAGATTTAGAAGAAAAGATTTAAAGAATAACTGTAAACTTCCATCACCCAGCTTCTCTCTTCCTGCTTTTTACACCAAACTGTTTTTGTCAGCATGATTGAGTTTAAAGAAAATAAAAGTCAGGATTGAAAAGGCAAGTAAAGAACTTCCTCCGTAACTGAAATAAGGCAAAGGGATACCAACTGTCGGGAAAAGCCCCATAACCATCCCTAAATTGATTGAAAAGTGCATCAAAAGAATCGAAGCAAAGCAATACCCAAAAACCCTGTTAAATACCGATTTCTGCTTTTCTGCCAAGTAATAAATTCTCCCAATGTAAATCATATAACATAACACTAAGACGGCGCTCCCAACAAATCCCCACTCTTCACCTACCGTACAGAAGATATAGTCGGTTTCCTGCTCAGGAACAAATTTACCCTGGGTAACGGAACCTTCACGGAATCCTTTTCCAAACATTCCACCGGAACCGATTGCCGTCTTTGAATACAATAAGTTATATCCCGAAGTATCCCGGAATTCTTTTTCTCCTTTATATAAAACTTCTACGCGCTCTTGTTGGTGCTTAGGCAGTTTCTCAAAAATGACAGGTGAAATGAATGATAAAGCAGCTAAAAGAAGAACAATTCCTACTCCAGGCAAAAGTGTGTAAACATTTTTACGAAGAAAAGCCGCATTAAATGCAAACCATAAGCCTCCGATAACAATAATAAACACAGTAAAATACCACAAACTCCATTGCAATGGGTCATTCAGATAATTGGCAATTAAAAATACCGCTCCAAAAAGCCCTCCGACCAAAAAAAGTTTTCCGGAAAGACCTTCTCTGTATAAAGCAATGAAAAAAGCCGTAAATACAAGCAATGAGCCTACATCCGGAATTGATAATACAACCACTGCAGGAATTCCGATTATTGCTAATGCCGTGAGTAAGGATCTTGTATCTTTTAGATTAAATTCGGTTCTCGACACATAACTTGCCAGCATTAAAGCCGTTCCAATTTTTGAAAATTCTACCGGCTGCATGGTAAAACTCCCGAATTTATACCAGTTTTTCTGGCCTAAAATTTCTGTCCCGAAAACATGAAGCCCGGCCAGCATTAAAACCCCACCGATATAAATGATTCCTGCCATATTTTCGAAAAACTTACTTCTGCTGACGAAAATAATAATGCCGACAAACAAAGAAATTCCAAAGAAAATAAGCTGCTTCTTACCTAAAGATTCATCAACACTGTAAATGTTGGCAATGGCGAAAACGCAAAGCAAAAAGTATAATCCAAGCCCAAGCTTATCTATTCCTTCTGTCCATTTCATGGTTTTTTAGGTTTTTGGGGTTCAGAATTAATTTTCTTTTGCAGGGCATCTTTCTTTTTCTTGATAAGGTTTAAGCTGTCCTGAATTCGTTTAAGCTTCAGTGAATCTGGTTTCGGTTCTTTGTATAAACCTTTTCTTTTTAAATCAGCAATCCACTGTCTTTTGTATTCAGGCATAAAACTGGATGTAATCATCTTTTTATACAGATGTTCACGTTTTAAGTCTCCTGTGATATATTTTTCAGCAATCACAGTACAAGCCGGTCCTGCCCAGGTTGCTCCAAAACCGGCGTGTTCCATGACGGCAACCACTACAATTTTTGGTTTATCTGCAGGAGCAATGAGTACAAAAATAGAATTATCTTTTCCTTGAGGAACCTGTGCCGTTCCCGTTTTAGCTAACTGAGTAAAATCTTTAGACATCAAACCTCTCGCAGTACCTCTTAAAACTACAGCTTCCATCCCTTTTAAGACCGGACCAAAATGTTTTGGGTCAACCAACGTTTTATGTTTAACTTTAAATCTTGGGTCGGGATTTGGTTTTCCGTCAATGGCTTTTACGATATGAGGAGTGTAATACCAACCGCGGTTTGCGATCGCTCCAACATAATTTGCCAACTGAATAGGCGTCACCAAAACGTCACCCTGCCCCATTCCGTTATAAATAGCTCCGGTTGACATTTCGTCCCAATTCTTGAAATCTGTTCTTTTTGAACCGCTTGCTTTAATAATTGCCTTAAATCTTCTTTCGTAAAAATCTCCCGAAGGAATTCTGCCTTTTGCCCCTACTGCAAAATCATTATTCAGGAACTCACCTACGCCGAAGCTGCTCATGATTTTTTTCCATTCATCGACACCCCTTGACGGATTTCCCGGATATTTTTTAATAATAGCAATAAAAGCATACGTAAAGAAACAGTTGCTGGAAACCTGAATCGAAGGAATCAACGGATCTGCTCCACCGTGACCTTTGATTCTTTTTCCTTTATAATAAAAACCACCGCCACAAGGGAAAATTGTATTTTCATCCATCACGCCCATCTGCATTGCCGCCAAAGCAGTCAGCAATTTGAAGGTTGATCCTGGAGGATAACCCGCCTGCAAAGAACGGTCGAAAGTCGGTTTATTCTCATAAATCGTGTCTTTTGATAAAGCATATAAATTTTTTGATTTATAGGGTCCGGTAAAAAGATTCGGATCAATATCCGGTCCGGTCGCTGCAACCAGAACTTCACCATTATTCGGATCTAAAGCTACAACAGCACCGTGCTTATTCACCAGCATTTCTTCAGCCATTCTCTGAAGATCATAATCAATCGTCAGAGTAATATCTTTTCCTGTGATTACGTCTTTGTCTAACGAGCCATTTTTATAAGGACCAACATTCCTAAGCTTAATGTCTTTCTGGATATATTTTACCCCTTTTATACCGCGAAGTTCTTTTTCGTAGGCCTTTTCTACCCCTGTTTTACCGATGAGGTCGCCCGGAAGATAATACGTAGAATCTTTCTTAATTTCTCTGTCGTTTACTTCACTCGTATAGCCTAAAAGATTTCCGGATGTAGAAACTTCATACTGTCTCTGCGGACGCTGAACAATACTGAATGCTGGATATTTAAATATAATTTCCTGAACTCTTGCAATCTCTTCCCTGCTCAAATCTTTAAGAAAAGTCATCGGGGTAAGCTTGGAATAGTATTTTTCTTTTTTAATGAGCTTAATCTTATTGATGAATTCAGGTTTTGAAATCTTCATTAAATTGCAGAAAGCCACTGTATCGAAATCAGGCTTCATCAAAGCCTGAGTGAAAGATATTTCATACGCAGGCTGATTTCCTACTAAAATTTTACCGTTTCTGTCGAAAATAACACCACGCTGCGGAATTACATATTCAGTTTTAATGGATGTATTGGCAGCATTCAGGGCATACCGGTCTGTGAACAGCTGTAAATAGGAAAGCCTTGCTATAAAAATAAGAGCAATGGCAATGAGAACGGTTAAGATTTTTATATGGCGTGCGTTCAAACTTTCTGTTTGATTTTAAAGATTAATGCGTAAATAATGATAAATATAAAGGAAATTCCACTAGTTACCAACACATTAAGTAAGATTTCAAAAATTCTGCTGAATTTAAAAAACTCGATATATTGCACCAAAAGCTGATGCAGGAAGATACTTGAAAACAAAAACAGCAAAAACTGCGTCCATTGCAAAGACTGGAATGAAAAAAAGTCTGTAGAAGTATCTGTAGACGTACGGAAAATCAACGTACGGAAATAAGCAATTACAGTCGTAGCCATCGCATTGATTCCCCATGTACCAAGAAAACCATCTACTGAAAGGCCAATTAGAAAGCTTAAAGCTAAAAACTGAAATTTATTTCTGAAAAACGGGTAAAACATCACAAAGACCGGATACAAAACCGGCGTGAATTTACCGAACAGCGTGATTCTGTTCAGTACAAAAATTTGTAGAGCCACCAAAAAAGCCATGATCAAAAGATCTGTAAATACCGTTCTGCTAATCATTTTCTTTTTTTATTACAGCCTGCATGGTGTCTTGAATTTTCTGAACCTCAGCTTTTTTAAGGTTTTTAACGACAAAAACTTTGTTCAAAGCTCCCATTTTTTCGCTCAATTCAACTGAAATATCCCAGAATCCTGTTTTATTGTCCACGGAATAACCAGCAATGGTTCCGATCATTACGCCTTTAGGAAAAATCGCTGATTTGCCGTCGGTTTCAATGGTGTCACCAATTTTAAGCGAAACATATTTTGGCACATCTGCCAAATGCATCACACGGGAATTATCTCCTCTCCATGTCAAAGTTCCGAAATATCCTGAATTTTTTAATGCAGCATTAATCCTGATTTTATTGACACTCAAAACCGACTGCACCAAAGCGTAACTGTCTGTAGAATTAATGACAATTCCGGCAATTCCTTTTGGAGCCATTACCCCCATTTGAGGATAAACACCGTCTCTAGTTCCGCGATTTATTGTAAAATAATTGTTTCTCCTGTTGATGCTGTTAAAAACAATTTCACCGTCAACAAAAGTATAGATTTGTCCGCCACCCAAAGTATCATGAACTTTTCTGAATTGCGGATTTGCAGCCCCCTGTTTACCGTAAAGCTGTACCATTAAAGATTTGTTTTGAGCAACAAGATCTTCGTTTACCTGTTTTAGTTTAAGGTAAGAAACTCCTTCATCAATTCCTCCGGAAACCCACGAATTGAAAGCCGCAGTTTGCCCTGCAAGCCACGATTGCTGCATGGCATTTTTAGAGAATATCAAAATGAGAGCAATAATTTGCAGGAAAATAAAGAATACGAAAAGAGCATTCTTCGAAAATAATCTCAGCAAAAATCCCATTCAGATAAAAAGTCGTAAAAAGTTAGAATTATTTAATTAAGAAATTGAATTTATCCATATTCTTAAGGGCAATACCCGTTCCGCGAACAACAGCTCTCAAAGGATCCTCTGCCACGAATACAGGAAGACCTGTCTTTTTGTGCAATCTGTCTGCAAGACCTCTCAATAAAGCACCTCCACCTGCAAGATAAATACCTGTTTTGTAAATATCTGCAGCCAATTCCGGCGGCGTAAGAGAAAGTGTTTCCATTACAGAGTCTTCAATTCTGATGATTGATTTATCTAAAGCTCTTGCAATTTCTTTATAACCAACCATAATTTCTTTTGGTTTACCTGTAATCAAATCACGTCCTTGTACCGGAATATCATCGATATCTACATCAAGATCTTCAACAGCAGAACCTACTTCGATTTTCACTCTTTCAGCTGTTCTTTCTCCGATATATAAATTGTGGTGTGTTCTTAAAAAATAAGCAATATCATTGGTGAATACATCACCTGCAATTTTCACAGATTTATCACAAACGATACCTCCCAAAGCAACCACAGCGATTTCGGTAGTACCACCACCTATATCGATAATCATATTCCCTTCAGGCTTCTGAACATCAATACCAACTCCTATTGCAGCTGCCATTGGTTCATAAATCAAGCGGACTTCTTTCGCATTTACTTTCTGAGCAGAATCTCTTACTGCTCTTTTTTCAACTTCTGTAATTCCGGAAGGAATACAGATTACAATTCTTAAAGCAGGCTGAATGAATTTACCTTTAATTCCCGGAATTTTTTTGATAAATTCTTTAATCATGTGCTCAGAAGCATGAAAATCTGCAATTACTCCATCTTTCAACGGGCGAATTGTTTTGATATCTTCATGAGTTTTACCCTGCATATGCTTTGCCTGCTCACCGACCGCAATAGGTCTGCCGGTAGAACGTTCAATTGCAACAATTGAAGGCTGGTCTATAACAATCTTATTATTATGGATGATAAGCGTGTTGGCAGTTCCAAGGTCTATCGCAATTTCCTGCGTAAACATATCGAATAAACTCATAATTTTCTCCTTGATTTAAGTTTACAAAGATATAAAATTCACAGGAGTAAAAAATAATTAGCCACAGATAATTTGGTTAAATTTTTATTAAAATTTACAAAGTACACAACCCTAACTGTTTCTATTTTTACCCATTCTAATTAGGCTTAAAATGGATTTTCATAGCTTTTTACGATAATTATCATACAGACTATCACAAGCACCATCCGTAAAATTTCCGTAAATTTGCCCCTGCTTATGATACAGTATTCCAATATTCATCAGACAACGAATTTCGCCGTATTGTCGATCAGCTATGAGAAGGCCGATGTAGAGACAAGAGGTAAGTTCGCATTTTTTGATGAAAATATTAAAAACTTTGTCACCCGAATTCATGATGAAAATTTAGGGGATGCTTTTGTGGTCTCTACCTGCAACAGAACGGAGATCTATACCACGACTTCAAACTATCTTTTCGTAGCTGAAGAGTATTGCAAGACCATCGGAGTAAATCTTTCAGATTTTCTGCAGTTTGCCAATATTTTAACAAAAGAGGAAGCTTTAAATCACTTATTCCGCGTTGCAGCCGGTCTGGAAAGCCAGATTATCGGTGATTTTGAGATTATCGGACAGATTAAAAAAGCCTACGCCCGTTTTAAAAAAGAGAGACAGAATTCGAACCCTTTTTTAGAAAGATCTATTAATTCTGCGATTCAGATTTCGAAAAGGATAAAAAATGAAACCGGAATTTCAAACGGCGCAGCATCCGTTTCTTATGCAGCTGTTCATTATATTCTAAACAATCAGAAAAGAATTACCGAGAAAAACATTCTTCTTCTCGGAGTTGGGGAAATCGGACAAAATACGGTTGAAAATTTGGTAAAACACGTTTATCAGCCGAAAATAAAGATTGCGAACCGAACCCAGGAAAAAGCAGCGAAGATTTCTGAAAAATATAATATCCCGAATATCGACTATAATGATTTTGAAAAGGAATTAGAAAATACAGACATTCTTATTGTTGCCACCGGAGCAAAAACGCCAATCATCAATAAATCTCATTTAAAAAACGGAAAAGAAATTTTAATTATTGATCTTTCGATTCCGCATAATGTTGATAAAAATGTTTCTGAAGTTGAAAACGTAACTTTAATTGATGTTGACGAGCTTTCAAAACAAATTCAGCAAACCATTCAGCAGAGAGAAAAAGAAATCCCGAAAGCCGAAGTCATCATTAAAGAAATGACCAAAGACTTTCTTGAATGGGAGAAAAAAAGAAAATTGGCTCCAAACATTCATCATTTCAAAGCTGTTCTGAAAAACATGGAGCGAAACGAAATGCATAATTTCTACCGAAAAAATAAGTACATCAATATCAACGACATGGAGCTTTCTGATAAGATGATTCAGAAAATCACCAACCGTTTTGCAAAATATATCATCGACAACCCTTTGAAAGCCGAAGAAATTAGTAAATTAATGCACGAAATTTTAGTTGAACAACCCAATAACGAATTCAATGAAAAGCATTAGAATAGGAACCCGAAATTCAGCACTTGCACTTTGGCAGGCAAGAGAAGTTGCAAGACATTTGCAGAACCTGAACTATCTTACCGAAATTGTCCCGATTGTTTCTTCAGGCGATAAAAATCTTAATCAGCCATTGTATTCATTGGGAATTACTGGGGTTTTCACAAGAGATTTAGATATCGCTTTGCTCAACGACGAAATTGACATTGCCGTACATTCCCTTAAAGACGTTCCTACAAAACTTCCGGAAAATATAGAAATCGTTGCCTATCTTGAAAGAGATCATCCGCAAGATGTTCTGATCAAAAGAAAATCGGCAGCCAATAAAGAGTTTCACGAGCTTAAATTAGCGACCAGCAGTTTAAGAAGAAGAGCTTTCTGGAAAAAGCATTATCCTGATACTGAGTTTTTTGACATCAGAGGAAATATTCAAACCCGGCTTCAAAAACTCGAAGAGCAGGATTTTGATGCAACAATTTTATCTCTTGCCGGAATTAAACGGATGAAAATGGAAATCGACTACGAATTTATTCCGTTTATGATTCCTGCACCGTCTCAAGGTGTCGTTGCCGTTGCGGGATACTCTGATAAAAAAGAAATCAACGATATTCTAAAACAAATTTCACATAAAGAGACTCAAATCTGTGTAGAAATGGAAAGAAACTTCCTGAGCACTCTGGAAGGCGGATGTACTGCCCCCATTGGAGCTTATGCTGAAATTATTGAAAATCAGATCAGGTTTAAAGCCGGACTTTGTTCGTTAGACGGAAAAAATTATATCGCAACCGATGAAAGTTTTAAATATAATGAAGAGGAGAATTTCGGGGAGAAGTTTGCGAATATTGTTTTGGAAAATGGAGGAAAGGAATTGATGAGAGAGATTAAAAGTCAGATTTAAGGTTTAGGTTTAGGTTTAGGTTTAGGTTTAGGTTTAGGTTTAGGTTTAGGTTTAGGTTTAGGTAAAATTAAGGTTTCTCTGAATCTTAACATTTCTTTATGTTTAAAGTGTCGGTCTGTTTAAAATTAATTTTTGAACTTTACAAAACGTTTTTCAATTCTAAATTTTAAGCAGATGACGAAGTACTTTTCAATATTTATTTTCCTGTTTTTTGTTTTTACAGCGAATGCTCAGAATCAGTTTGCACAAAAGCTATCTGATGCTGCTTTAAGTTTAACGAAAGATAAAGTCACTTACGATCCCGCATATGTTTCGATTAAATATCCTAATGGTGATGTAGCCGCAGACAAAGGTGTTTGTACCGATGTGATCATCAGAGCTTACAGAAAATTAGGTATTGATTTACAAAAAGAAGTACATGAAGATATGAAGAAGAATTTTTCTAAATATCCTAAAAAATTTGGTTTGAAAAAACCTGATACCAATATCGATCATAGACGAGTTCCCAATTTGCAAGTTTTTTTTGCGAAATTCGGTAAATCAAAACCAACAGATCAAAACCCTGCTTCTTATATTCCCGGAGATATTGTGACTTGGCTTCTTCCAGGAAATTTAACACATATCGGAATTGTTGTGAATAAAAAATCGGCGGACGGAAAAAGATATTTAATCGTTCATAATATCGGAGCCGGACAAGTTTTGGAAGACTGCCTTTTTAAATTTGAAATTACCGGACATTATCAATATTCAAAATAATTAATAATGAAGAAGATCATTTTCGCTCTTTTTTTGTTGATTTTAAATTTTAGTTTTGCACAAAATTCAGGTTTAAAAATTATCGAAAAACCGATTAATTATTCCGCAGAACGTATTGCTTTAAGTTTAGAATACCTGAAAGACCATCACGGCTTAGTTCAAAAAAATCCGACTATTGTTCCTAAGATGATTGTTCTGCATTACACCGCAGGAGGAACGGTTGAAAGCAACTTTAAATATTTCAATAAAACACATCTTGAAAGCGCAAGAAATACTTTAAAAAAACAAAGCACGTTAAATGTTTCTTCGCAATTCATCATTGATCGTGACGGAACGATTTATCAATTGATGGAGCCCAATCAATTTGCAAGACATACGATTGGCTTAAATTATTGCGCCATTGGCGTTGAAAATATCGGAAGCAAAAAACAGCCACTGACTGAAAAACAGGTTGAAGCCAACGCACAATTGGTAAGATATTTATCTCAGAAATATAAGATTGAATACCTCATCGGGCATTCCGAATACGGAGTTTTCAGAAATTCGAAATTATGGAAAGAATCTGATCCGAAATATTTTACCGGAAAAGAAGACCCAGGAAATGATTTCATGACCAAAGTAAGACAGCAGGTTTCTGATTTAAAATTAAAAGATAAGCCAGCTAATTAGTTTTTTTAATTACCATTAAATAACAAAGTCAACGACCACTTTGGCATTCCGCAGGAATCTCAGCAAAAAATTTAACGTAAATTGTTTAGATTCCTTCGGAATGACAAATAAACTGCTAAAAAACAATGAACATTTTATTCACCAAAAACTTAGACCCAAAATACATCTCCGAAAAATTAGGAAATGATGTTTCGGTTAAATGCATTGAGGTAATAAAAACAAAGTCAATCCCTGTAAAAAGCTTTGATTTAAAGAACAAATCTTTGATTTTCACAAGTTTAAATGGAGTGAAATCGTTCTTTGAGAATGGCTTTAAGCCCAATGAAGATTTTACCGCCAAAAACTATAATAAGATTTACTGTGTTGGCGAAAAAACCAAGCGGGAACTCCGCAAAAATGGTTTCGGAACATTCAAAGTTCTGAAAAATGCCGAAACGCTTTCCCAGTTTATTATTGAAAACTGCGTTCACGAAAAATTCATTCATTTTTGCGGGAATCTCGCACTTGATGTTCTGGATAATGAACTACCGCTTCAAAACATTCAGTATGAAAAAATCACCATGTATGAAACAGAGGCATTAAATCCCACAATACATGAAAAATATCATGCAATAGTTTTTTTTAGCCCAAGCGGAGTTCGTAGTTTTGCGAAAAATAATTCTTTGGAAAATGTAATCCTTTTTTCAATCGGGGAAACGACTTCCAAAGAGCTTAGGAAATATACAAAATCTGAGATTTTCACAAGCCATGAAAATACTCTTTTAAACTTATTGTCGGTAATAAATGAAACTTTAATGAAATTTAAATCTTAAAGCTATCACCTAAAAACCAATAACCATCAACTAAAAAGTTATGATTAAAAACGACCTATATTTAAAAGCACTTCGCGGAGAAACTGTAGAAAGACCACCGGTTTGGATGATGAGACAGGCGGGAAGATATTTACCTGAATTTATCGCACTTCGTGACAAATACGATTTTTTTACAAGATGTCAAACTCCGGAACTGGCTTCTGAAATTACGGTACAGCCCATCAGAAGATTCCCCTTGGATGCAGCTATTTTATTTTCTGATATTTTGGTGGTTCCTCAAGCCATGGGAATTGATTTCAAGATGAAAGAGTCTGTTGGACCTTGGTTGGAAGAACCCATCAGAACAGCAGAACAGGTTGACAATATCGTTGTTCCTGATGTGAATGATACTTTAGGTTATGTTTTTGATGCCATAGAAATGACGTTAGAGAAATTGGACAATGAAATTCCGCTTATTGGTTTTGCCGGTTCTCCATGGACGATTTTATGCTACTGCATTGAAGGAAGAGGTTCTAAAGATTTCAATATTGCCAAATCTTTCTGTTTTTTACAGACTGAGGCAGCACACAAATTATTACAGAAAATCACCGATACAACGATTGCTTATTTAAAAAGAAAAGTTGAAAAAGGAGTTTCTGCGGTTCAGGTTTTTGATTCTTGGGGCGGAATGCTTTCTCCGGCAGACTATCAGGAATTTTCGTGGAAATATATCAATCAAATTGTTGAAGCTTTGGCTCCCCTTACTCACGTTGTGGTGTTCGGAAAAGGATGTTGGTTTGCATTGGAAGAAATGACAAAATCTAAAGCATCTGCGCTTGGGGTAGACTGGACAATCACTCCGGAATTAGCGAGACAATTTACCGGCAATTCTGTGACTTTACAGGGAAATTTTGACCCTTCAAGATTACACTCGACTCCGGAAACCATCAGAAAAATGGTTCATGAAATGATTAACCGCTTCGGGAAAGATCAATATATTGTAAATCTGGGACACGGTATTTTACCTAATATTCCTGTAGAAAATGCGGAAGCATTTATCAGAGCAGTGGTGGACTGGAAACCAAGTGTTCAGTTTTAATTTTCCGATATTTAAAATTTGCAAATAAAAAAATCCCTTTCAAAAAATAATTGAAAGGGACTTGTATTTTTAATCGTTTTTAAGGTTACGCTAACATTCTTTGCGCTTTTTTCACTCCTTCTACCAATAAATCAATTTCATTGAAAGTATTGTAAACGGCAAAACTTGCGCGAACCGTTCCTGCAATACTAAAGAAGTCCATAATCGGTTGTGTACAGTGATGTCCGGTTCTTACGGCGATGCCCATTTTATCGAGAATCATTCCCACATCCGAAGAAATACCGATTCCTTCTAGATTAAACGAAACAACACCCGTTCTGTGCGCTTTCTCGCCATATACTTTTAAACCTTCAATTTCTAATAATTGTTTTTGAGCATATTCCAACAAAGCATTTTCATGATTCTGAATATTTTGTTGCCCAACTTTATTAATGAAATCAACCGCTGCTCCAAGAGCAATATTTCCGCCAACATTTGGAGTTCCGGCTTCATATTTAAAAGGTAAGCCTGCGTACGTTGTCCCGTCAAACGAACAAACCGCAATCATTTCACCACCACCGTGGAAGGGTGGCAATTCTTCAAGGACTTCCTGTTTTCCATATAAAATACCGGTTCCCATCGGAGCGTACATTTTATGTCCTGAAAACACAAAGAAATCACAATCTAACTTCTGAACATCAATAGTAAAATGCGGAGCAGATTGTGCACCGTCAATCACAATGTAAGCATCTGAATTCGCTCTTGTCTTCGCAATAATTTCTTCAACAGGATTTACAATTCCCAAAGCATTGGAAACCTGATTGACAGAAACCACTTTCGTTTTTTCACTTAAAAACTGGTCTAAATAGTCCAGCTGAAGAATTCCGTTTTCATCCATCGGAATCACTCTTAATTTTGCACCGGTTCTTTCACAAAGCAATTGCCAAGGAACAATGTTCGAATGATGCTCTAAATAAGAAATGATAATCTCATCATCCTTTTTTAATCTTGAAGTTAAAATATAAGAGATGAGGTTTAGGCCTTCCGTAGTTCCTTTGGTAAAAATAACCTCAAAATCGTGTTTAGCATTGATGAACTTTTGGATTTTTCTTCTTGAAAGTTCCATTTCTTCGGTCGCCAACTGACTTAAAGTATGAATTCCGCGATGCACATTTGCATTAAGCTCGGTATAATATTGATTCCAAACTTCCAAAACAGAGTTCGGTTTTTGGGATGTCGCTGCATTATCTAAGTAAACCAATGGCTTACCGTTCACTTTTTGATTTAATATAGAAAACTGACTTCTGATTTCCTGAATGTCAAACATTTATTAAAATTTTAATTAAAACGTTCTTTATTTAGAACTCTTCAAATTTACGGCTTTTTTTCGGATTGTAGTTTAGAGTTGATTGTTGTTGGTTGATAGAAAGAGTCGATGTGATATATGCTTTTATGCTTTCAACGCATAGGCTCGCTAAGAATAGTTTATTTAATTGTGAATATTTTCGTTCGCAAAGGCGTTGCACTCAGCGAATGACAGCAGTGAAATTAATTTAAATTTAATTGTAATTACAAAATTATTGTTTGGATACTAAGCCCACTAAGCTTTCAACTATTTTATCACATAAGTTTCACAGAGCCCTTTGATATATAAAAGATTATAAAGGTTTCGACTGAATTATCTTTGGATTTTTAACATAAAAAACCTGCCAAAAATTGACAGGTTCTATTATTTTTAAATAAGAAATTCTTATTCTGCTGAAGCTTCTGCTGCTTCTGGAGCCGCTCCTTCCTCAGTTGCAACTTCTTCTTCATCCTCATCATCCTGCATTGCTGCACCACCTTTCATTGCATTTCTAGACATCTTAACTGCTACAACAACTGCGTTGTCTGGGTGCATGAAAGAATATCCTTCAGCTTTAATACCTCCTACATAGATTTTGTTACCAATTCTTAATGGAGTAACATCTACAACTACCTCATCCGGTAAGTTTGCAGGGATTGCTTTTACTTTTAATTTTCTGAAAGACTGACGTAGAACACCACCAGCTACAACACCTTTAGAACGACCAGTAATTCTTACAGGAACTTCCATAATTACAGGCTTATCATCTGATAATCTGTAGAAGTCTGCGTGAATAATTTTGTCTGTAATCGGGTGGAACTGAATATCCTGAAGAACAGCCGGGATTGTTTGTCCGTCAACCTCAATAGATACCGTGTGTGCTTCAGGAGTATATACTAAACCTTTGAACGCTTTCTCTTCTGCAGAGAAGTTCAATGGCTCACCACCTCCGTAAACAACACAAGGAACTAATTCAGCATCACGTAAAGCTTTTGTAGACTTTTTGCCCACGCTTTCTCTTTTTGTACCTTGAATTGTAATAGATTTCATTTATAAAAAATTTAAAAAATTGTTTTCAATTTAATTTGTAAATTATTAATTATCAATTAGATAACAAATTTACTACTGATCGATTGATGCTCGTGCACCATCTTCATCACATCTGCAAATAACGGGGCGCAAGATAGCACTTTTATTTTAGATGACAAATTAGTTTTTACAGGAATTGAGTCAGTTACAATAACTTCCAATAATTTTGAGTTTTCAATATTGTCGTAAGCCTTTCCAGAAAGCACTCCGTGAGTAGCCATTGCTCTTACAGATTTTGCTCCTTTTTCTATTAAAATATCTGCAGCTTTGCAAAGTGTTCCCGCAGTATCAATCATATCATCAATAAGAATAACGTTTTTACCTTCTACATCACCAATAAGGAACATTTCTTCTACAACGTTTGCTTTTTTCCTTTCTTTGTAAGCAATTACAACATCAGCTCCGATGTGACCTGCGTAATTTTTTGCTCTTTTTGCACCTCCCATATCCGGAGAAGCAATCGTAAGATTATCAAGGTTAAGATTTTTGATGTAATCAACAAAAATAGTTGATGCATATAAGTGATCCACTGGAATTTCAAAGAATCCCTGAATTTGATCCGCGTGCAAATCCATCGTCATTACTCTTGTTGCACCTGCAGCCGTTAAAAGATTTGCCACCAATTTAGCTCCGATTGGTGCTCTTGGTTTGTCTTTTCTATCCTGTCTTGCCAAACCGAAATATGGAAGTACAACGGTAATACTTTTTGCAGATGCTCTTTTTGCTGCATCAATCATCAGAAGTAATTCCAAAAGATTGTCTGCAGGCGGGAATGTCGACCCGATAAGGAAAACTCTTCCTCCTCTTACAGATTCGTCTAAAACGGGTTCAAACTCTCCGTCGCTGAATTCCTGAAAGTTGATTTTCCCTAATTCTTTCCCATAATACTGGGCAATTTTTTCCGCAAGATCCTTACTCGTTCTTGTAGAAAACAGATAACTTAACTGATCGGCCATTTTTACTTTTTAAAGATTTGCAAATTTAAAAAAAAACCACAAGAATCAATCCTGTGGTTTTTAAGTTTTTATTTTTCCTGAATATTAAGGGAATGTAACGCCTGAATATTTATTGGGGTCAACTTGCGGTAAAGTAGATTTGTACTTAGCATTAATCGACTTTATAAATTCATTGGCAACAATAGCATAACCTCTACCTGTAAGGTGAACTCCGTCTAAAGAGAATGTTCCTCCCGTTACGAAAGTAGCTGTATATCTCACACCATTCCAGGAAATTCCTGACTTAGAATTTAATTCTGTCATTTTAGCATTCATGTCAACAAAAGCAAGCCCTTTTGATTCCGCCAAGCTTTTAATGGTAGCATTATAAGCTGTGGTAGCTGTTATTACTTTTGCGGCTTCTGCTTCCGTTAGTACCAGTTTATCTTCCAAAGGAACCGAAGTACCTCCACCAGCTTGAGGAGTAAGCACTGCACTTGCTGTTAACAAGATATAATCTTTTGCCGTTGTCTGTCTGTATTTTGGTAATCCCGGAACAGTTGACAGGTCTTTATCTACAATAACGGCTCCGTTTGCTACAGCTCCGGCTGTAAATTTGATTAGTCTTTTCTGATATTCTGCATCATTAATTGCTCCTAAAGATTTAGCCTGAGCCAATCCCGCGTTGTAAGCCGCATAGCCTCCATTCAGCTGAGTAACCTGCGCATCCGTAAGATTTGTAAGCGGCATTGCCGGAACTCTTGTAAAAAACGGTACACTAGTTACATTAGGAATATTTGCAACGACTCCTTTTCTGGTAGTCCCAGACGGGAAAACTGCACTGATTAAAGCCGTATAAGTATTAGTAAAACCTACTCCCACTGCTCCGTCAACCGGAGTAATAGGGTTAGAACCATCTCCACCTGTTGTTGCATAACCCAACACATCATTATTCCCTATCCACACAGATACAAAAGTAGGATTCTGAGCTAAGGCATCACCAACAACTGAAGCTGTAGTTGAAGAAGCGAATCTCACAAAATAAGGGTTTGCAAGTCCTAAAGAAAGACCTGCAGGATTACCGTATCCGGATGCAAGCAAATGAGAAACCTTAGCTCCGGGTACCCCCATGTTCTGATAAGCCCCACCCGAAGCAATATTATCCAAAGCTGCGGCAGGTGCATTTGCAACGGGACTCAATGCTCCATTGACCATTTTTAACTCAAGTTTTCCTGGAAATCCCGACAAACCGATAAACCCACCAACATTATTTGGCATTAACGGCTGCTTAAATTCTCCACCGCCCGCAAGTTTCATCTGCATAGCGATCATACTTGGAAACGACTCATTTTGTCCGCCTGAATAAAGTGCTCCGTCTCTGTATCCTGAAGTAAGAGAATTACCCAACGAAATAAACTTTGAGAAGTCTGCTTCACCTTTAGTTACAGCGATATCTTTTACATCAGTATCAAAATCTGTTTCGCAGCTTGTTGTAAAAAGAAGTGCAGAAACAGCAATTGTAGATATTATTATTTTTTTCATAATTTAAATTTAAAAAGCATTATACGATAAACCCAGACCAAAATAGAATGCTCTTGCTTTTGCCTGACCGTAGAAACCTAAATAGTCGTTCTTTACATCTCTGCTTTGCGGCATTACATAACCACCTGCAACATCCACTCCGAATTTATTAAACTTAAAGCCTAAACCTCCCGTTAAAACAAAAGAATCGAAAGAAGGTGTTTCAGGAATAAAGTTTTCGTCAGAATATGGAGATTCATCATAATAAGCTCCCAAACGACCAAAAATCATATTACTGAAAGCATACTGAGTTCCCAATCTTACTGTTTTTGAATTTTTGAAATTCTTCGGTGCAACTAAAATTGTAGTATCTGCCTGATTTCCGATAGGAGCATTAGCAAAATCCAAAGTCAGCTGACTGTATCTTTCCCAACCATGATAGTTGAAATCTGCAGAAATCAACCATTTCGGAGTTACCTTGTAGGTCATACCAATTGTGTATTCTTCCACCAAAGGTAATGTTGCCGTGAAAGCGTCCTGTCCGTTTGCATTTAACCCTAAAAGTCCGTTTACCGTATTCTGGGCAGGAACCCTGAAAGTTGCTGTTCCTTTTTTAGCCTTCATATCAACCGGCGAACGATATGCAATACTCAGATCAAATTTAGGATCAGGTCTGAAATAGAAACCAAATCCGTAGCCATGTCCAGTTGCTTTATCGTCATTAATATTAACGGTTCCGCCAAACTGAGTTACCGCTTTATCCCAGTCTACTTTTCCTCTTGCATAGATATAACTTGCTCCGAAAGACACCCAATCTGCCATTTTCACAGAAATCATCGGCTGGAAGTAAAAACTTTTCAGCTCAAGCTTCTGCACCATTTCTCTCCCTTCCCAATCATACGGATATTGAATTGTACTTCCGAAAGGCGTAGAAAAACTGAAACCAATCGATAATTTATCAATTGGCTTATAAGCAATCGCCGCATAAATTGGTGTACCAAGAGGGTTATCTGTTTCTGTACTGTTTAAAGTGTTCAAATTCTGAAAAGTAACTTTATTACTTGCTCCGAAACCTCCTGCAACAACACTTAGTTTAGAAGGAATGAATGACATACCTGCCGGATTAAAGAACGCAACACTCGCATCTTCAGCATGAGCACTGGTGTGCGCCATTGCTAATTGCTTTACCCCCTGCAAAGAAACTCTAAAGCCTCCTGCGTAAGACAAAACTCCAGCCAATAAAGCAGTTGATACTAATATTTTTTTCATAGACTATTATTATATACCCAAATATAAAATTATTTTAGATACACCTGTTAATAAATCTTAATATTTTAAACTGACAGCTAAAAGAAAACTATGTTTAAAATAATATTTAACACATAAAATACAATATCTTTTTGAATTACAAACAATTAAATATCTAAAAATCACACATTAATGATTCTGTTTAATATTAAACAATTTGAAAAATTAATATTTAGTACATTTGGAATTGTATAAAGATAAAAATCAATAAATTTGCAAGATTAAACAAATTATAATATGAGTTGTGGATGTAAAACATCCGGCGATTCTGCACATTCTTGCGGAACTAAATCTGCGAATGGCTGTGAAAGTGTAAATACCTGCGGTAATAGTTATAAATTAAGTGTTTTCGATTGGCTGTCTAACGTACAAAATCCTGCGCAAACGAGGTGTGATTTTGTAGAAGTTAGATTTAAAAATGACAGAAAATCGTTTTTTAAGAATGTGAATAACATTCCTTTGCATATAGGTAGCGTAGTAACAGTAGAATCGAGTCCGGGACATGATGTGGGCGTAGTAAGCCTTACAGGAGAATTGGTAAAAATTCAGATGAAGAAAAAAAGATCTTCAGAAGAAAATGCCCTAAAAATATATAGATTGGCCAACCAGAAAGATATTGAGGTTTGGCAGGAAGCAAGAAAGAAAGAGGAAAACGTAAAAATAGAAGCCCGAAAAATTTCGCACCGACTGGGTCTGGAAATGAAGATCACCGATGTGGAATATCAAGGTGACGCTTCTAAAGTAACATTCTATTACACAGCCGATAATCGCGTGGATTTCAGAATGTTGATTAAAGAATATGCCGGAGCTTTTCGCACGAAAATCGATATGAAGCAGATCGGTTTCAGGCAGGAAGCTGCAAAAGTTGGCGGTATCGGCTCTTGCGGAAGGGAACTTTGCTGCTCAACATGGCTTACCGATTTCAGATCGGTCAATACCAACGTTGCAAGATACCAGCAATTAAGCATCAATCCTCAAAAATTGGCAGGACAGTGCGGAAAACTGAAATGCTGTCTGAACTATGAATTAGACAGCTACCTTGATGCTTTGAGCCACTTCCCTTCTTCTTCTACCGTTCTTGATACCGAAAAAGGCAGGGCTTTTTGCATAAAAATCGATGTTTTCAAAAAGAAAATGTGGTTTGCATACGTTGAAAACTCTATGGCCTGGTATGATTTTGATGTCGATTTGGTTAAAAAAATGATTTCAAAAAATAAGAGAGGTGAAAAAACGTTACCTCTCGAAGAACTGAAGCAGCCTGAACTGTCTCTGCCAACCGTAGATTTAATTCAGGAGAACAGTGTTGACCGATTTGAAAAGAAAAAAGGTTTTAATAAGAATAGAAATCAGAATCAAAACAGACCTAACAATAATCAAAATCAGGGACAAAAAAAGAACAGGCCGGAAAGAAATGACAGACCGGAGAGAACAGACAAAGGCGAAAGACAAGAGAGGCCTGTAAGATCTGAAAAATCACAAAAGCCTGTTCAGAACAACAATCAGAAACCTCAAAAAAACCAGCAGCCAAAACCGCAACTGGAAAAAGTAGAGGCTTTAAACAATGATGCTGAAAAAAGGCCTCAGAATCAACCACCCAAAAAGAAGTTCAAAAAGAAATTCCCTCCAAAAAAAGATAATAATGCATAAAATCTCAGGATTTTTTCTCCTTACTTTTTTGGTAAGCTGCAATGCTTCCGAAGAAAACGTTATTATGAACAATGTTGATAATAAATGGGATAAGAAGACCGAACAAAAATTTAATCTTGAAATTTCGGATCCGCAAAATCCTAAAAATCTTATATTTGTTGTAAGAAACAACAACGAATATCCTTACAGCAATATAAGGTTCATTGTAAATCTTACCGATCCTAAAACCAAAGCCAGACAAACTGACACACTGAATTATGTTTTGGCAAAACCAAACGGAGAATGGCTGGGAACAGGATTTGGAGAAGTGAAAGAGACTTTATTTCAGTATAAACTGAATTACAAATTCCCGGAAAAAGGTAATTATGAAATTGCTGTTGCTCAGGCAATGAGAAACGACAACCTTCCGGGAATAGAAGATTTAGGAATAAAAGTAGAAACGGCAAAAACCGTAAGTACAAATGGAACAAAATAAGCAAAATACAGGAAACAAGGGAAAAACCTTCCCGCTTCCTCCTAAAAAGAACCAAAAAAACACAGCCTGGAAAAGGTGGGTGAAATTCATCTGGATTGGTTTGATTGCAGTGGTTTTAGGAATTTCAGGACTTTTCTTTGCCGTTTCCCAGGGTTTTCTTGGCGAAATGCCCGATGTAAAAGAACTTGAAAACCCCGACATTTATGTTGCTTCTGAAATTTATTCTTCAGACGGAGTTCTTTTAGGTAAGTTTGAAAAAGAAAAAACTCAACCGGTTACCTATAAAGATCTGCCTCCTTATTTGATTTATGCTCTTCAGGCAAAAGAGGATGAACGCTTTAAAGAACACTCCGGTATTGATTTGAAATCAATTTTAAGAGCTATCCGATATCAAGGTGATCGTGGTGGAGGTTCTACCATTACCCAACAGCTGGCAAAACTTTTATTTACAAAAGAACCGTCAAGAAACCCGGTAAAAAGAGCAATTCAAAAGCTTAAAGAATGGGTTGTGGCAGTAAGCTTAGAAAAGAGATACACCAAAGAGGAAATCATTACGTTATATTTTAACAAGTTCGATTTCACATACAATGCCAACGGAGTTGAAATGGCGTCTAAAATTTATTTTAATAAATCTACTTCTCAGTTAACTCTTCCTGAAGCAGCGGTTTTTGTATCCATGCTGGAAGCGCCGATAGCAAATAATCCATTAAGAAACCCTGACCGTGCAAAAAGAAGAAGAGATGTTGTATTATCTCAGATGCTTGAAACAGGATATATTGACCAGGCAACTTATGACAAAGCTGTAGCAACTCCAATAACAACAGATTATCATCCTATTAAAAACATTACTGATGATTATTCTGCTTATTATAAGTTTTATTTAAAAAAAGAAATAGATACATATCTTAAAGATTACGAAAAAGAAACAGGAAAACCTTTAAATCTATTTAAAGACGGTTTAAAAATTTATGTAACTCTTGATTCTAAAATGCAGAAATATGCAGAAGAATCAATCAAAGAACATTTAACAGATCTTCAGAAAAGATTTGATGCCGAGCAAAGAGGCAGAAAAAACAGACCATTTTACTATCTGAACGATAAGCAGGTCAATGATGTGATGATGCAGGCTGTAAAGAGAACTGGTCGTTACAAACAGTTGAGCAGAGCCGGAATTTCTGAAGACTCTATCATGATGGAATTCAAAAAGCCTATTAAAATGTCAAGGTTTACTTGGGCGGGAGAAGAAGAAGTAGAAATGAGTCCGTGGGATTCGATCAGATATCACAAACAGATTGCACAGGCTGGTTTAATGTCTATGGTTCCGGGAACAGGTGAAATTAAAGCCTGGGTTGGCGGAATCGATTGGCAACATTTCCAGTACGACCACATCAAACAAGGGAAAAGACAGGTTGGTTCAACCTTCAAACCTTTCGTTTATGCAACTGCGATTATGAAATTAGGCTTAACACCTTGCTCTACCATATCGAATGCTTCTTATCGAAAAGGAAGTTGGAATGTTGTGGGATCTGGAGGATCTTTAACTTTAAAAAATGCATTAGCTCATTCAAAAAACCCTGTTGCGGTAAGATTAGCAGAAATGGTAGGAACTCAGAGTGTAATACAAACTGCACGAGATCTAGGAGTTACTGAAGAAATTTCTACCAGTTTACCAATGGCACTTGGTTCATCAGATATCACAATTTATGAGATGTTGGGAGCTTACAGTACGTTTGCCAATTACGGAAATTACAACAAACCTGAAATGATCTGGAGAATTGAAGATGTGAACGGAAGAGTAATCAAAGAAGTCATTTCTGAACCTAAAGAAGTAATGAATCCTAATTACGCCTACACCATGATTGAACTAATGAAAGGTGTTGCTGAATTTGGAACCGCATCTGGGGAATTAGGAAGAAGAGGAATTTCAAAAGCGGTAGAAATTGCCGGCAAAACAGGAACAACTCAAAACAACTCAGACGGTTGGTTTATGGGAATTACTCCAAAATTAGCAACCGGAGCATGGGTTGGTTGGGAAGACAGAGCAACTCACTTCTACGGAACCGGTGAAGGTCAGGGTGCGAAAATGGCGCTTCCGATCTGGGCAATTTTCATGAAAAAAGTCTGGGCCGATAAAAGTTTGAAAATATCACCTGACGATAAATTCGTAAAACCCCTTGACTGGAAAGACGGATGCAGTAATCTTCAGGGGCTTGGAGGCGGATATGGTGACGATGGTGGACTTCAGACTATTGATGACTTAAAAAATCCTCGTCCCGCAGAACCAAGCGGTCCGAAAAATCCAGGCAAAAAAGAAGACAACGTTAATGACCATCTTAATACCGGTGAAGACATTGACTTTAACAAATAAAATTCTTTATGATAATTATAAGACCTTTCAATTATTGAGAGGTCTTTTTTTGTTTTCAGTTTAATATCTTTGAAATATGAATATTGATAAAATTACTCAACCTTTCATTGATGTTTTTCCTGGAGACTTCTCAGGAAACCCAATGCAGAGAAATACGCCCAAAGTTCTTTTTTCAACAGTTAATCCGGTCGGTTTTAATAATCCTGAATTAATTGTTTTTAATGAAAAACTTTCAGAAGAAATAGGTTTGGGAAAATTTAATGAAGTTGACATTAATTTTCTAACGGCAACCAATCTACCGGAAAATATAAAAACTTACGCAACAGCCTACGCAGGACACCAGTTCGGTAACTGGGCGGGTCAGTTAGGCGACGGACGAGCAATTCTTGCCGGGGAAATCACTAATGAAGCCGGAGAAAAAAATGAAATTCAATGGAAAGGAGCAGGAGCAACACCTTACTCCCGTCATGCAGATGGAAGAGCCGTTCTAAGATCCTCTGTTCGGGAATATCTGATGAGTGAAGCAATGCATCATTTAGGAATTCCTACCACCAGAGCTCTTAGCTTATCATTTACAGGAGAAAATGTAGTTCGTGATATGATGTATAGCGGAAATCCTCAGGAGGAAAAAGGGGCAGTGATTATCAGAACGGCTGAAAGTTTTCTCCGCTTTGGACATTTTGAATTGATGTCTGCCCAAAAAGAAATTAACACACTGATTGATCTTGCTGATTTCACTATTGAAAATTATTTTAAAGATATTAAATCTGAAGGCGAACAAAAATACAAAGAGTTTTTCACTGAAGTTTGCAAAAGAACAGCCGATTTAATGGTGGAATGGTTCAGAGTCGGATTTGTACACGGCGTAATGAATACCGATAATATGTCGGTTTTAGGTTTAACAATTGATTACGGACCATATTCAATGATGGATGAATATGATCTAAATTTTACCCCAAATACCACCGATCTTCCCGGAAGAAGATATGCTTTTGGTAAACAGGGACAAATCTCACAATGGAATCTGTGGCAACTGGCCAATGCCCTTTTCCCGATAATAAAAGATGAAAAATTTCTTGAAGATACGTTAAATAATTACGGAAATTATTTTTGGGAAACACATGATCAAATGCTTTGTCGGAAATTTGGTTTTGATGATTTTAAAAAGGATGATGAGGAATTTTTCACCAATTGGCAGGCTTTAATGCAGGAATTACAATTTGATTATACTTTATTCTTTAATCAATTGGAGAAGCTCGATGAAAATTCAGATTTCAAAACTCTTTTCTCAACAGTTTCGTACGGATTTTTAGAGGATTCAAAAGTTAAAAAACTTGAACACTTTCTTTTATCATATCAGTTAAGATTAAAAGAAAATACCGTTTCGAAAGAAGAATCATTAAATTTAATGAGAGAGACAAACCCTAAGTTTATTCTTAGAAATTACCTTCTTTATGAATGTATTGAAGAAATCAACAACGGAAAAACCGAGATGCTCGAAAAACTTACCCAAGCTTTAGAAAATCCGTATAAAGAAGTCTTTCCTGAATTTTCAGTGAAAAGACCTTCTGGTTATGATGATGTTTCGGGATGCTCGATGTTGTCTTGTAGTTCATAAATCAATTTCTATAAAATAAATTCAAAACATCAAAAAAAATCACTATATTTAGAAAAAAATTACATGAAAAAAATTCTACTTTCTTTAGCACTAACATCAGCTTTTTTTGGAAATGCACAAACCTTAATCTCTGAAAATTTTGAAGGAGCAACATTTCCACCAAATGGGTGGACAATATCATCAACAGTTTCATCTAGACCTTGGCAATTAACTAATAGTTTTCCAACCAGCACATCAGGTTTTCTTATTTCAGGTACAAAATCAGCAGGTGTAGATTACATTGCACAATCAAATACGGCTAATCTTGTTAGCCCATCATTTACTTTAGTAGGAGCGTCTAATCCCGTACTAAAATTCAAAGTAAAAGTCGGATGGTCTTACATGATAGATGATGATTATGGCGATTTACTTGCACAAATCTCTACAGACGGAGGTTCTACATGGGTAACTCTTTGGGACGAAGATACCGAACCCGGTTTTACAGACGATGGTGATGGAAACCCCGATACAGATTTATACAATACAGTATCTGTTGAAAAAAGCTTAAGCACATATATTGGTCAGTCAAATGTAAAAATTAGATTTTCATATGTAGCAGATGATGCAGATGCTATTTCAATTGATGATATTGAGGTTTTAGCAGCTAATCTATCTACAAGCGAAGTTTCAAAATCAAAAACAAGTGTTTTCCCTAATCCAACAAAAGGAGAAATTAACATCAAAACCGATAAGAAAATAAAATCAACATCAGTTCTAGATCTTTCAGGAAAAGTAATTTCAAGAGGAAATTCAGAAAAAGTTAATTTAAATTCAGTTACAAAAGGAACCTATTTATTACAAATAGAATTTACTGACGGTAGCACAAAAACCGAAAAAATCATAAAAGATTAAATAATCATTTTTAATATTGTCAAAAACCCATCTTTTCAGATGGGTTTTTTATTTTACTTTTGCAAAAAATATAATTCGTGTCATTCAAATCTAAATTTTTAAACTTTTTTAAAATTATTTTTCCGTCTTCATGGGCAGAATTAGGCATATTCATATTCTTTCTAATTGCTTACGGAGTTTTCGGAACTTATTTGGCTCAGCATTACCGTATTATTTTTGATGCAAGAATTCCCTGGGACGGATATTTCAGTTTTGATAACAAAGCCATCGTCATGAGCGGCGGAAGTTTTGAAAGACACCCACTTTCTTATTATTTTTTTAATTGGATTCGCGAACTGGCATTTTATATTTCTGGTGGGAAAACCGGAAGTAATTTCAGACTTACCTTAGCGTGGCTGAGTAATATTACAATCAGTTTAAGTTTAATTCAGATCTATAAATATTTAAAAAATATCATCCAGCTTCCTATTGGCTTAAATATTTTGATTGTTGCTTTTTTCAGTATTTTCTCAACCAATATTTTGCTTTCTTTTACTCCGGAAACTTACACCTACACTCTATTTTTACTGGTTTTATTTAATTATTATACTGCAATAAAATTGAAAAAAGATAAAAAAATTGCAGGCTCAGCTTTGGTTTTAGCAGGAGTCACTATTGGTGGATTAACGGTTACCAATATTGTAAAAGTTTTCATCCCTATTGCATTTGAGAAAGGTCTTTTTAAAAGCTGGAAAAAATTCGGAAATGCCGTTTTCAGAGTTTTAATTATGTGTGCAACATTTATTGGTCTATATCTTTACCGGATTGATTTTAAATACACCAATATCCTGTCTAAATCAGGAGAACAATATGAAAAGTTCTCTAATGTAAAATCAACTCCGACATGGGATATGATCTACTCCTATTTTTTTGGCGGAAGCATTCTTTTTCCAAGCTTTTTTATCCGTGAAAAGCACAACATGAAAGGTTTTTATTATAAAGCCCTCTTCATGGATGTCTATACTTCTCTAGCTCCGTATATTTTTATTGGATTATTACTGACTTTAGTACTTTGGAGTTATTTTAAAAATTTTAAAAATAAACTTGTTCAGGTTTTAATGCTTTCTATGCTTGTTGATGTTTTAATCCACTGTGTTTTCAGGTTTGGACTTCACACTTCATATATTTACGGCGGTCACTTTGTTTTTGTATTTCCGCTTATGTTGGGATGGCTGTTTTTTTCGTACAGAAATTCGCCGAAGATGATGTCATTTATGACAGTTTTGATGGGAATCATGTTCATTTTTCTACTCTTTAACAATTACGTCAGAATGTGGGAGTTTTATGATTTTGTTAACCAATATTACAGATAAAAAAGGCTGAGAATTAATTTTCTCAGCCTTTAATTTTTTATTTAAATAATATCATTTTGCCTCTACACAGAATACTCTGTACTGAACCGGCAAAGCGGACTTAAAATATTCTTTTACACGCGCCAAATCTCCAGCAGCACTTTGTTTTGAGAAATAACTTCCTGCTAATATTTTATAATTTGGTCTCAACGAAGCATCCACTTCAACCTTCAGATTTGGAAATCTTTTTCTGAAGTAAGCCTTCACTTCATTAGCTTCATCATTACTTTTTACAGTCGTAATCTGAATTTTATAACCCAGAATCTTTGGGTTTTTTCTACAGATTTCGGCATTCGTTAATTCTCTGCTCGGAACATAAATTTTTGTAGGTTTTGAAGGAACATCGTCATCAGTTCCTGTAGAAATTTTGTTGGAAGCAACTTTTGCACACCGGTCTTCAACTGCGTCCAAAGCATCACTTACACGAGAATCCATGGTAATCGTAAGTTCTGTGCCGGAAAGTGTATCTTTCTTTACAACCTGCTGTGCTTCAATTGTATAAAAACCAAAAAAAGATAATGTCGAAAATATTTTGATGAAATTTCTCATTTAAACTTGTTTCAGCAAATTTATAATAAATAAAAAAAACCAGCAAATGCAGTTATTTAGAATAGTTACAAATTAAACACATATGACATTTTACCTTTTGTTAAAGCCGTTAAATTCTTCTTAAAAATATTATTTTTGCGGAATTGATTACATATTCAATATTTACTAACATAAGATAATTTAAATGATTAGTTGGAGAAAGCATTATAAAAAAGGGCTGATTGCGATAGGTTTATTGCTATCAACAAGTGCTTCAATTTACGGGCAAGACGGCGATCCTAAAAATGGTGAGAAACTTTTTAAGGCAAACTGTACGGCATGTCACGCTTTAGACAAACAGGTTGTAGGACCGGCACTGAAAGGTGTGGTAGACAGGCTGAAAACTGAGCAGGGACTTGATACAGACTGGCTTCATAAGTGGATTAAAGACAACAAAGCACTTAGAGCTTCAGGTGATAAGTATGCTAATGAGGTGTTTGAAAAATTCAATAAGACTGAAATGCAGGTCTTTCCTAATCTTACAGATAAGGATATTGATGACATTTTAGCTTACACAACAAATCCTCCTGCTGAAGAGCCTAAAACTGATGCTAAAGCAACGGCTGCGAACACTGTTGCAGCGCCACAAAACAACAATACAACTTCTAGTATTGTAATCATTTCACTTATTGCTATTGCTGGTTTATTGGTTTGGATTTTAATCAAACTTAGACAATTGGTAAAATTGGGTCAGTCAGAAGATTTGGCAGGGCTTAATGAAACAAGAGTTAAATCTTTCAGCGAAATCTATGCAAAATACCATTATATCGGAAAAGGATTGCTTGCAATTCTGGCTATCTTAGCAACTTACGGTATCTGGAACTGGATCATGTGGATCGGTGTTTACAAAGGATATAAGCCTGAGCAACCTATCTACTTCTCTCACAAAATTCACGCTGGAGAACAGAAAATCGACTGTCAGCTTTGTCACTCAAGTGCTAAATACGGTAAAGTATCTGAAATTCCTTCTATGAACGTTTGTATGAACTGTCACAGAACTATTTCTGAGTACAATGCAGATCATTACATGGAGCCAGGAAAAGATAAAGCATTCTACGACGGAGAAATCCAGAAAATCTATGCTGCAACAGGATGGGATCCTGCAAAACAACAGTACACAGGAAAAACTCAGCCGGTTGAATGGACAAGAATCCACAATATGCCTGATTTCGTTTACTTCAACCACTCTCAACACGTAGTTGCTGGTGAACAAGCAATTATCAACTCATTCAACAAGAAAAACCCTGACAACAAAATCGACGTAGTTTGTAAAGCTTGTCACGGAAAAATCGATACAATGAATGTTGTACAAATGGCAAACGATTTCACTATGGGATGGTGTATCGAATGTCACAGAACAACTGAAGTTGATATGAACAACGGTTATAATAAAGAATACTTCAAAAATCTACACGAGAAGCTTAAAAAGCAATACCCGAAAGATGGTGGTAAGATCACTGTAGATGCAATTGGAGGTCTTGAGTGTGGTAAATGTCATTATTAATAACTAAAAAATTAGAAGTATAAATGGCTTCAAACAAAATACAATTTAGAAGTATTCACGAACTTAAAGACCCTGCCTTAAACGGTAAGCTGGCTCTTAAAGAGTTCCAAGAAGAAATTCCGGTAGAAGATTTCCTAGAGGGTGCTGAGAAAACAGAATCCAGCACTTCCAGAAGAGACTTCCTAAAGTTATTAGGTTTCTCTACAGCAGCAGTTACTCTGGCTGCGTGTGAAGCTCCGGTAATTAAAACAATTCCTTATGTAGTAAAACCTCACGATATTATTCCTGGGATTCCTAACTACTACGCTTCAACATATTTTGACGGTTTCGACTTTGCAAGTGTTTTGGTTAAAACAAGAGAAGGAAGACCGATTAAAATCGAACCAAACCCGGCAGCTGGTGATTTAGGTAAAACTAACGCAAGAGCTCAGGCAGCTGTACTTTCACTTTACGATAACGATAAAGTGAAGCAGCCAAAACTTGACGGGAAAGACGAAACTTTCGATAAAGTAGATGATTTCGTTATTAAAGGATTAAACGAAGCTCAGGCTTCAGGTAAAAAAATTGTTCTTTTATCTCAGTCTTTCGCTTCGCCTACATTCAAAAAATTGTTTGCTGAATTTAAAGCAAAATATCCTACCGCTGAACTGGTAACTTACGATGCTTTCCCATATTCTGCAGCGTTAGATGCGGCTCAGGAAGTGTTCGGAACAAGAGCTTTACCTGTTTACGACCTTAAAGGTTCTGAATTGGTTGTAGCTTTCCAGGCTGATTTCTTAGGAGATTACAATGCTGCAAGCTTAGAAACTTCTTATGCAGCGGCAAGAGTTCCGGGAGCAACAATGTTGAGACACATTCAGGTTGAATCTAATATGTCTTTAACAGGTGCAAACGCTGATACAAGAATCAGATTAAAGCCAAGTGCAGTAAACAAAACTTTGGTTGAAGTTTACAATGCAATCGTCGGAGGTGGTTCTTCAGATAAAACAGCTAACGAAATCGCTAAAGAATTACAGGCTAAAGGCAGCAAAGCGGTTGTTTTTGCTGACGGTTCTAAAGGTGCACAGGTTTTAGCACATTTAATTAACCAAAAATTAGGTTCAGTAGCTTTCACGGGTAAAGCTAACTTCCTAAAAGAATTTGATAAAGCAAGATTCCAGGAATTTTTAGGATGGGTAAACGGCGGACAGGTTGGTGTTTTGATTACCAACAATGTAGACCCGATTTATTCTCACCACAAAGGTCAGGACTTCAAAAAAGCAATTGCTAAAGTTCCTTATGTAATTGCAATTACAGATAAAAAGAATGACATGTATAAAGCAGCGAAAGCTGTAATTCCTGTAGCCAACTGGCTAGAATCTTGGGGTGATATGGAACCTCAGACAGGTGTTTATACATTAATGCAGCCAACAATCCAGAAAATCTACAAATCAAGACAGATTGAAGAATCTTTATTGGTGTGGAAAAATGGTAAAAACAATGCTGCCAACAATTATTATGATTATTTAAAAGCCAACGCTTCCACATTACTTGGAGGAACATCTTTTAACAAAGCTTTATATAATGGTGTGGTAGCTTCTGCTAATGCAACAACATTATCTTACGCTGGTGGAAACGCTCAACAAGCTGTTGCGGAATTGGCAAACTTCAAGGCTTCAGACTTAGAATTGGTACTTTATACCAAAACTTCAATAGGAGACGGAACTCAGGCAAACAACCCATGGTTGCAGGAATTACCAGATCCATTGACAAGAATGTCTTGGGACAACTACCTTACAATTTCTCCTAAAGATGCTGAAAGATTAGGAATAGAAAACGATCTAAATGCAAGAATGCAGTTGGACGGTTCTATTGTAAATCTTACGGTAAACGGAGTTAAAATAGAAAACGTTCCTGTATTCATCCAGCCTGGACAAGCTGACGGATCTGTTGGCCTTGCTTTAGGATACGGTAAAAAAGATTCGGGAGCAACTGCAGAAACTGGGGTAAATGCTTATCCTTTATTTGATGGTTCAAACTTGGTAGTTTCAAATGTTTCTATTGAAAAAACTGGTGAAGATCATGAGTTTGCAGGTATTCAGCTTCAGAATACATTAATGGGTCGTTATGATATTGCTAAAGAAGTTCCTTTATCTGACTTTATTAATGTACCGTTTGATGACGAGCATAAAGGTTGGAACAAGCCATTGGAATATCATACAATCAGCGGGGCTCTTCCGGCAGGTAAAATTGATCTTTGGGATGCGTTTGATGATACTGACGGTCCTCACTTCAACTTATCTGTAGACTTGAACTCTTGTACGGGTTGTGGAGCATGTATTATTGCTTGTCAGGCAGAAAACAACGTTCCTGTAGTAGGTAAAGAAGAGATCAGAATGTCTAGAGATATGTACTGGTTGAGAATCGACCGTTACTATTCTGCTACTCAGAAAGTGACTACTTACGATGGATTAAAAGAAGGAATGGCGGTGCCTGAACTTTACGGAACTGCATTTGGCGGCGAAGGAGCATTAAATAATCCTGCCGAGAATCCGGATGTAATCTTCCAGCCGGTAATGTGTCAGCACTGTAACCACGCTCCATGTGAAACAGTTTGTCCGGTAGCGGCAACTTCACACGGTAAGCAGGGACAAAACCATATGGCTTACAACAGATGTATCGGTACAAGATATTGTGCTAACAACTGTCCGTACAAAGTAAGACGTTTCAACTGGTTTACATATAATCTGAACGATCGTTTCGATTTCAATATGAATAACGATCTTGGAAGAATGGTTCTTAATCCGGATGTTGTTGTAAGAACAAGAGGGGTTATGGAGAAATGTTCAATGTGTATCCAAATGACTCAGGCTACAATTCTTGAGGCTAAAAAGGAGAACAGAGTAGTGAAAGACGGAGAGTTCCAGGTAGCGTGTGCGAAAGCTTGTTCTACAGGTTCACTTCAGTTTGGAGACATGAATGACAAAGAATCTCACGTTAGAAAATTATATTCTGACAACAGAAGATATCATTTACTTGAAGAGATCGGAACCAAGCCAAACGTGTTCTATCACACTAAAGTAAGAAACAGAGTAGAAAAATAAAGTTTAAATAATAAATAGGTAAAAAATGTCAGGACATTACGAAGCTCCGATAAGGGAACCTCTAATTATTGGTCACAAAACTTATCACGATATCACAGAAGATATTGCACGACCTATCGAAGAAAGAGCAGGTAAATTATGGTGGGTATCACTATACGCAGCCTTAGTTCTATTCATCTATGGATTCGGATGTATCGCCTACACTATCGGAACAGGTATTGGAGCATGGGGGCTTAACAGAACTATTAACTGGGGTTGGGATATCACCAACTTCGTATGGTGGGTAGGTATCGGTCACGCCGGAACACTTATCTCCGCAGTATTATTATTATTTAGACAGAGATGGAGAATGTCTGTAAACAGATCTGCAGAGGCAATGACAATCTTTGCGGTTGTACAGGCAGCAATCTTCCCGGTAATTCACATGGGTAGAGTTTGGGTAGGATATTGGGTATTTCCTCTTCCTAACCAATTCGGTTCTCTTTGGGGGAACTTCAACTCTCCTCTACTTTGGGACGTATTTGCGATCTCTACGTATTTCTCAGTATCAACGGTATTCTGGTTCATGGGATTAATCCCTGACTTTGCCATGATCAGAGATAGAGCAAAAACTCCTTGGACTAAGAAGATTTATACTTTCCTTGCATTCGGTTGGGGTGGTAAAGCAAAACACTGGCAAAGATTCGAAGAACTTTCTTTGGTTCTTGCAGGGTTGGCAACGCCACTTGTATTCTCAGTACACACGACCGTATCTTTTGACTTCGCAACGTCGGTTATTAAAGGATGGCACTCTACAATCTACCCTCCTTACTTCGTTGCCGGTGCGATCTTCTCAGGATTTGCAATGGTACAAACACTATTGTTAGTTGCTAGAAAAGTATGTCACCTTGAAGACTACATCACCATGTATCATATCGAAATTATGAACATCGTAATCATCTTGACTGGTGGTATGGTAACTGTAGCTTATGCAACTGAATATTTCATCGGATGGTATTCTGGTTCAAGATATGAAGACTTTACGTATCTTTCTCCAGGTGCTGCTGTTGGACCTTACTGGTGGGCATTCTGGTCGTTGATTATCTGTAACCTTGTTGTTCCAGCTTCATTCTGGTTCAAGAGATTAAGAACAAATATTATCTGGACTTTCATCGTTGCATTAATCATCAACATCGGTATGTGGTTTGAGCGTTTTGATATCATCGTAATCAACCTTTCAAGAGACTACTTGCCAGGTTCATGGACGATGTTTAAGCCAACAATCATTGACGTGGGTGTATATTTAGGAACAATCGGATTCTTCTCTGTATTATTCTTATTATATGCAAGAACATTCCCTGTAATTGCGCAGGCCGAATTAAAATCGATTTTGAAAATCTCAGGTGAAACTTATAAAGCAAAAGAAGGAGATGAGCACCACTAAAATTGTATACGGACTTTATGCTGACGACGACGATTTGATGAACGGCGTTAAAGCATTCAACGATAAAGGAATCGCTATTAACGAGGTTTATACTCCGTTTCCGGTTCACGGACTTGACAAGGCTTTAGGTTTAAAGAAAACCAGAATTTCTGATGCTGCTTTTATTTATGCTTTATATGGTGTGAGTATCGGTGCTACAGTTACTTGGTACGTAATGAACCACGACTGGCCTCAGAATATAGGTGGTAAACCGGCTTTCGACTGGGCACACAATATGCCCGCATTCGTAGTTCCAATGTTTGAATTAATGGTATTCTGTGCAGCACACATGATGTCTTTAACTTTCTTGGTTAGAAACAAAATGTATCCGGGTGCTCCGGCTCAGAATCCTGATCCGAGAACTACTGATGATAAATTCCTTATGGAATTTGTAACTGATGATGTAGAATCTGTAAAACAGTTGCTAATAGAAACAGGAGTAGAAGAAATAACCGTTAAAGATGCTTAAAATGAAGAAAAATATTTTAAAAATTACAGCGGTTTTAGGTTTAACTACAGTTTTACTTAATTCTTGCGGACCGAATGAAAATGCACCTTTAGTTTACTTCCCGGATATGTATTTCCCAGTGGCATACGATCCTTTGATGAAAGCTCAGGATGCCTATTCAGATCATGAAAATGAAATTCCTGCATTCGTAAAAAATAACGGTGCAACTGGTCTTTCTCCTGTAGAAGGTTCGGTGGCTCAAAATAAAGATGGTGTGTTTGAGGAAAGTAAACTTCCAAAGACACCGGATGAGTACAACGCTGGTTACGATGCTTCAAAAGGAATTACTGCATCTCCGTTAAACCCTGCAAACGCAGCAAAAGATATTGAGAGAGGTAAAATGCTTTTTGATCGTACTTGTTCAGCCTGCCACGGAACTGGTGGTGACGGTCAGGGACCAATTGTACAGAGTGGAGCTTATTCTGGTGTACCAAATTATGCAGACAGAGAAATCACTGTAGGATCTGTACACTATGTATTAACGAACGGTAGAAATGCGATGGGATCTTATGCTGGTCAGTTAAGTGCTGGTGACAGATGGAGAGTTGCAATGTATGTAATGAATGCTTTCAAAAAGAATGCGGCTCCGGCTGCTGCTGCAACTCCTGCAACTTCTGATGCGAAAACAGAAACTACCGAAACTAAAAAATAAGAAAAGAAATGTATAGTTTTTCACCAAAATTAAAATCAGCTTCTATAATCCTTCTTGTTGCAGGTTTAGTTTTATTTGCTGCAGGTTATTTTATGAACCATGGTTTGGATGATGCGAAGATCAGTGCAATGATGGATGCTGTTCATGCTTCCGGTCACACCGCTCCTACGCACTCAAGCGAAATGGTTGGACCGCAGGATCATGATTCTCACCTGGAGCATGCAAAATTACAGGTTCACAATTCGCCATTAGCATCAATTCATTTTGTAGCAGTATTTTTCTTCGGAGTTAGCTGCTGTGTATTGTTCTTCTACTGTATTCAACATGCTGCTCATGCAGGATGGCCAATCATCATTACGAGAGTAATGGAGGCTATTGCTTCATATATTCCTTGGGGTGGTGCTATTTTGATCATCATTATGATTTTAAATATTACTCATAACGGTCACCTTTTCCACTGGATGGATCCTGAATTGACAGACCCTGAATCTGCACATTTCGACGTAATCTTATTCGAAAAGAAAAGATTCTTAAACATTCCTTTCTATGCCATCAGAACAATTATCTATGTAGTAGGTGCTTCGTTCTTCGCTTGGAAACTTAAGGCAATGTCTAAAAAAGTTGACGAGACAAAATCAAAAGTAGATTATCAGTTCCTTTACAGATGGGCGGTAGGATATATTGCATTCTTCGGATTTGCATCTGCAGCTTGGGCTTGGGATTGGTTGATGTCTATTGACCCTCACTGGTACTCTACGATGTATATCTGGTACTCTATGGTGAGCTGCCTTTCAAGTGGAATTGCTGTTATCATTTTATTAAGTGTTTTCCTTAAGAAAAATGGTTTCTTACCACAGTTCAATGATAACCACTTACACGATTTAGGAGTTTTCCTTTTCGCTACAAGTATGCTTTGGACGTACACATGGTTTGCTCAGTTCATGCTATATTGGTATGCCAACGTACCGGAAGAAGTTAATTACTTCTTCGGAAGATTCCAGCATTACTCTTCTACTTTCTTACCAATGCTTATTGTAAACTTCTTATTACCGCTATTGGTTTTAGTGAGCAGCAGCATCAAAAGAAACTACAAAGTAGTAACAGTTATGGCAATTGTAGTAATCTGTGGTCACATCTTAGATTATTTCAATATGGTAATGCCGGGAACAGTAGGACCTTACTGGAATACTCCTGAAGTATTATTGTTAGTTCTTGGTTCTATCTTATTTGTAGCCGGATTGTTCATGTTTACGGTGCTTTCAGCATTAGCTAAATTGAAACTAATTCCTACAGGAAACCCTTACCTACACGAATCTGAAATTTATGAGTATCCTTTCTAAGGACTTGTAACAAAATAATCTTAAAAGAGACTGATTTTTATATTCAGTCTCTTTTTTTTTCATTAAACTCAATTTAAAAAATAAAACAGGCAACCTTTTCGAAAATCTGTTGTCTTAATAATAGACATAAAACAACTAACTTTTCAAAATAATTTAAAAACCATGAAAAAAACTTATCTGTTAAGCTTCCTATTTATCATTTTATTCGGCTTGTTCAATGCACAGACCATTAGTTTTGTTTCTGAAAAAACCGGACAGCCATTGCCAAAAGTTGTGGTCTTCGGAAAAGATGGAAATATTCTGGCGACTTCCGATATCGACGGAAAAATTGAAAAGTCCTCTCTAAATGCTGATCAGGAAAAATTTCAGCTGGTTTATGATAATATGGCTATTGCAAAACTTTCATTTGATGAAATTAATAAAGATGTTGTAAAGCTGAATGATCGTGTAAAAGACATTGAAGCAGTAGTCATTAAAAACAGTAAACCTGCAAAATATGTTTTTGTAAAAGGAAATTTTAATGCTTATGTGACCGTAAATGGTAAACTGAATTGCTACGTAGACGGAATTGCAACTTATATTTTTGATAATAAAACAAAGAAACTGAAAAGCAAAAACATAGAACAATACAGAGTATTCAGATTAGAAAATCCATCAACTGACAGAAAGCAAACAAGTCTTTTGGATTACAACGCATTTTTAGACCTTCCTCAACTTCCGAATGTTGGAAACATTGATGAATATAAAAACAGAAAAGCAACCATTAAAGAACTGAAAGGAAATATAAAAGACGAAATAGAAATCAGCGGTAGTGCATTACAGGAAAAAGAGATGGCTCTTTTCGGTTACAGACTGTATGATATAAAAGCATTGATCAATCATTCTTATGAAAAAGACTCAAAAAAAGATTTAAGAGACTTCCTTGAATCTAACGAAATTGGTTACATTAAATTTAAACACAAAAGTGAACCGGAATATAACCAGCTTATTTCCTATAAAAACTTTTATCCTACAGAATTGGATTTCAGCGATGACAATGATATCGAAGGAAAGGTTAAATTGAACAAAAACAACAGCAACTATTCTTCAAATTACTGGCAGGATTCTTCTTTCCCGAATATGCAGGCAATTTTTGCTTCATTTTTTAAAGAAGATTTAAAAGAAAAAGAAAACAAAAAATAAAAAATCGGTATTAATAAAGGTTTTACTAAATTTGCCATAAACCATTATTAAAATGAAAAAGTTTTCTTTGCTACTCATGTTCAGCCTGTTACTTTTTACATCGTGTAAAAAAGACAGCGTAGATGCTACGACTACCCAGACTTTACAGTCGAGTATCAACGATATGGCATCCAGTCTTACCACCATTAAGCAGATCAAATTCAATGAAGCGCTTTATATTCTGAAGACTTTCGGCGTAGAAGCTGAAGGCGACGTGAACGAACTAAAAGCTTTAGGACAGTTGATCAACGGTAAAAAAGTACCCGAAATTTTGGCAATGGCCGACGAAGTAGCACAAAAAAATGGGATTGAGTGGGCAAGTACTGCTCCGCCTTCATTAGGAGAGATGAATATTTTCGGTGACGAAAAAGCCAAAGAAAGCGATCCGAATGATGTAAGAGCAAGCTCATTAAGCATTCTTACGAGACTTGGCGGTGACGAAGGAAATGGCCCGACTTCTATTCAGATTGTACCAAGATTGGTTGATAATGCAGGCAACCCTATTGCTTTTACAGGTGCAGCTCTTGAAACAACTTTAGAAGTATTTAGTAACGGAGTAAAGCTTTCTACGGCTAAAAATTTGATGCAGGATAATAATTTTAAAGGTTTCAGTGTCAAGTTTTCTTCTTTGTTAGCTTCAAAAATATTTGATAATAAAATTGATGTAACTGTTTCCGTAAAAACAACAGCAAAAACATTTAAAATGTCTAAAATCGGTTTGGATGTAAATCCTTCTGCTTTAAAAGTTCCGGAAGCGCCAAAAACTGATTCTACAATGGTTATTCAGGATCCTGCTGCAATTGATCCTAGTAATCCGGTTCCACCAACAACCACTGATCCTACAGTTACAACTCCGGCTCAACCAAAACAGCCGACTGCAGATCCAAAAGCAACGGTAAACAAGTTTTTAAGCAATGTGAGTTCTCAAAACTTAAAAGCGGCATTCGACGCATCAAGTAATCCAAGTTGGGGAAGCTATGAATCGTTTTCAAATCCTACTTCAGGTTTTGGAGCGATTAAAAATGTAAGTGTAAAAAATGTGACGACGAATGCTTCTACAGCAAATTCATCAAGTGTAAGTGCTACTTATGATGTTACGGATAAAAATGGGAGAACAACCTCTCTAAAAGCAACATTTGGTCTTAAAAATGTTAACGGAGAATGGAAAATTTCAAGTTATAAGATTAATCCTTAACAAATGGCATCGCAGGAACTTATTGCAAAACTGGAATCAACCATAGAAAATATCCCTGATTTTCCGATTCCCGGAATTCAGTTTAAAGATATCTCTCCGATTTTTCTTGACCCTAAATTGTATGAAGAAGTCATTGAAGATCTGGTAAAGTTCAGCAAAGGAAAAGTAGATGCAGTCTGCGGAATTGAAAGCCGTGGTTATCTTTTCGGAATTGCAATCGCAGTTGCTTTAGAAGTGCCGTTTATTTTAATCAGAAAAAAAGGAAAACTTCCTCCACCAATCATTTCAGAAAAATATGACCTGGAATACGGAAGCGCAGAAATAGAAACCAGGGAAGGACAAATACAAAAAGGACAGCGAATTTTAATTCATGATGACCTTTTGGCAACCGGAGGAACAACAGAAGCGGCGGCAAAATTAGTTCAGAAACAGGGAGCAGAAGTGGTACAGTTTAGTTTTTTAATCGGCTTAAAAGGTTTGAATGGCAATGAAAAGTTGAAAAAATTCAACGCTGAAATTTATCACACTTTAGAATATTAAACAGAAATTGTGTCGCTCCTACGGAGCTCAACAAAAATCAAACAATAACAATTCAGAATTGATATTTCGAATGATTTGCACATCTTTATTCTCATTTCACAATAATTCTGAGAAAGATTTTGTAAATCACTAAGAAACAATTAAATTTGCAGTTCAATTTTTTAAAAATTTATGGCAAAATTGGGAAAGAATGCTCAAAACGAGCAAGAAGGCAAAGAAACAGTGGAATTCTTTAAAGACCTTGACAGAGAGGCTTTAAACACAGAAAGATTCCTGGAAAAATATCAAAAACCATTAAGTGCCGTATTTATAGGTTTGGTTGTTGGAGTTTTGGCTTATTTCGGATACCAGCAGTTTGTGGTTGCTCCTAAAAATGCGGAAGCTGTAAAGACATATCTTGCAGCACAGAAAAACCTTACGGAAGGTAAAGATAAAGAAGCTTTAGGTGGGAAATCTGCAGCTAACCCAGGATTTTTGGGAACTTATAACGAGTATTCTTCAACCAAAGTGGGTAAACTTTCTGCTTACAATGCAGGTTTGCTTAAATTTAAAGAAGGAAAATTCCAGGAAGCTTATGATCTTTTAGATAAATTTTCTTCAGACAATAAAACCTTAATGGCAATGAAGTTTGGAGTAATGGCAGATGCAAAATCTGGTCTTAACAAAAATGATGAAGCTTTATCTTTATTAGACAAAGCGGCAACAGCTTCAGACGATCCCTATACTTCTTACTACTTTACAAGAAAAGCGGGTATTGTGGCATTAGGAATGAAGAAAAATGCAGAAGCTAAAAAATACTTTACTACCATCGACGAAAAATACCAGGATTACGACAACGGAATGTCTGATTCTTATATCGAAATGTCTAAATATTTAAACTAAAATATGGCAACAGTTAATCTTTCAGATTACAAGCCACTTCATATTACCAATGCCGAAGATTTTTCTATCGGCATTGTTTTTTCTGAGTGGAATGATTTTGTAACCTACAATCTGCGTGACGCAGCTTTGGAAATCCTTGAAAAAGAAGGAGTAAAAGCTGAAAACATAAAACAGTTTTCCGTTCCCGGCGCTTTCGAATTAAACTATGCGAGTATGCAGCTCTGCAAGGAACGGAAGTTTGATGCAGTAATTGCTATCGGATGTGTAATCCGAGGAGAAACTCCACATTTCGATTTCGTTTGCGATGCCGTTGCACAGGGAATTAAGGACTGCAATATCTTAACAGACACTCCGACTATTTTTTGTGTGTTAACGGACGACACTAAAGAACAGTCAATTGCAAGAAGTGGTGGAAATTTAGGAAACAAAGGTGTCGAAGCGGCTGTAACGGCTTTAAGTATGATTAATTTCAAAAGAAGTCTTTCCGACAAAAAAGGAAATATCGGCTTTGGACATTCATAAAATTCCAATACATTTAAAGAGGTAAAGGGGGCTGTAATGCTCCTTTTTTATTGACATAACTTTAGTAAATTTCTTTTATCATATTTTTTTTTAGAAATAAAAGAATTGATAATGATAATAATTTTAAATTTACATAAAAATAAATACAAAATATGAAATGGACTGACGACAGAAGCGGCAACGTAGACGACAGACGTGGCTCCGGAGGCGGTGGTGCAATTGTGGGCGGTGGATTGGGAACAATTATTATCGCAGCAATTGTATTTTTCTTAGGAGGAGATCCTTCTGCTATTCTTTCTTCCGGTGGCGGAAGCCCGCAAAGGACCGAACAAAGAGAGCTAACTCAGGGCGAATTGCAGGTTGGCGAATTCATTAAAATGATTACAGCAGAAAACGAGCAGACCTGGGCTCAGATTTTTAAAGATAATGGTTTACAGTATAGACCTGCGAAAGTAGTTTTATTTGAAAGTGCTACAAATTCGGGTTGTGGAACCGCTCAATCAGCCATGGGACCATTTTATTGTCCGGCAGATCAATCGGTGTATATGGACATGAGTTTTTTCCAGGAATTGCAGAAAAATTTTGGAGCTAAAGTCACAGAATTTACGATTGCTTATGTAATGGCTCACGAAATGGGACATCACGTACAAAATCTTTTGGGAACTTTAGATAAAACAGACCAACTGAGAAGAAGCGGAAAATACTCGGAAGCCCAATTGAATCAGGTTTCTGTAGCTACAGAACTTCAGGCAGATTTTTATGCAGGACTTTGGGCCAAATATTCTAATGAAAGAGAGCATTTTCTTGAGCCGGGAGATTTAGATTCTGCCATTGAAGCAGCGGAAGCAGTCGGAGATGATAACATTCAGAAAAGATCGCAGGGATATGTAAATCAGGAAAGCTTTACGCACGGTTCATCCGCACAGCGTAAAGAATGGTTCATGAAAGGATATAATGCAACAGATATTAAACAGGGCGATACGTTCAGTCAGCTTTTAAGATAAAACAAAAACCTGAAGAAAATTCTTCAGGTTTTTTACTTATTTTAACTCAATGGGATTGCTGTTGTTTTTAGCCTCTTCTTTTATCCTGTCTTCCATTCTTTTTCGCATTTCCGCAGGATTTTGATCTCCTCCCCCGTTTCTGCTTCTTGGTGCATTAATTCCTCCACTTCCGCGCTGACTGTTCATAAAAGCTGTCGGATCAGACTTATATTTTTCCTGTTGTTTTATGTAATCCGTACGTTTTACTTTCATTACATTTCCGAAAGTATTCATTTCAGGAAAATCAGCGATTTTATAATTTTTCATTAAATCAAAAGAATAATCTCCCGTAGAATCTTCCGCTTTCACCACTAAACCGGGAAGTCCGCTGAATTTATAAGGACCATCCTGATAAGGAAGATCTGTTGTAAACCAAGCCGTCCATCTTCTTCCGCCAAAATCCGCTTCAGCTTTCTGCACTTTATAATCTCCTATTTTCGTAGTTTCAGATAAAATTTTCCAGTTTAAAGGACGTTCTTCCTCGTAAGTATAAATATCTCTTCCGATTCTGTCTTTGTAAGCCGTTTTCTGATCCTTTTTATTTTTTTCGATAGAATAATTAATCACAGATCTTAAACTTTCCATCTGATCCCTGTTGAAGCCTCGTGCTCCACCACTCTGGAAATTCGCACGCATTACGGAATCTCTTTTTATTCTGTTTTCAGAATAAAACATGGATTTATCTGCTGAGATGTCCAAATAAGCATTCTCAGTCTTAATATCGCTCTTATCAGCTGCATTTGGTTTCATAGTAACCTGATATACAAATCTATTGACCTGTGCAAAAGTAACCTGAGCCAATAAGACCGTTATAAAAACACCAATTTTTTTCATTATTTTCCTGATTTATAGTTTTGATTTTAAATAATACTCAAAGTTAAACCATCGATGATAAAAATTGATAAAATAAAAACACCGATTTTTATATACTGATTATTGTTCGTATTTTTGCATGATAAATCATTCTAAATAAATACAATGATAAAGGTTTCAGATCAGGCAAAGGTAAAAGCAGTTCAGCTGATGACAGAAGATGGCTTTAACCCTGCTGAAGATTATATAAGAGTTGGGGTAAAAAGCGGTGGTTGTTCAGGATTAGAGTATGTTTTAGGCTTCGATAATAAGCAAAACGAGACAGATCAGATTTTTGAAGACAATGGTATTAAAATTATCGTTGAAAAAAAATCAATACTTTACCTGGCGGGTACTACTTTAGAATATTCCGGAGGTTTGAATGGAAAAGGATTTGTTTTTAACAATCCGAATGCATCCAGAACGTGTGGTTGTGGAGAGAGTTTTAGCTTATAATTAGACGTCGGAAATTAGATTTAAATTTAAATCTAAAATCTTACTCTAAAATCTATTAAAATGAGTAAATATACTGAAGACGACCTTAGAGTCGATTTAGAAAATAAAAAATATGAATTTGGTTGGGAAACCAAAATTGATTACGAAGATTTTCCGACAGGTTTAAACGAAGATATCATCCGTGCAATTTCTGCAAAAAAAGAAGAGCCGGAATGGATGACAGAATGGCGTTTGGAATCTTACAGAATCTGGTTGAAAATGACTGAGCCAACCTGGGCAAACATTAAGTACGAAAAACCAGATTTCCAGGCAATTCGTTATTATGCAGCACCAAAGGTAAAATCTGAGCTGGCTAGTTTAGATGAAGTAGACCCTGAATTATTGAAGACTTTTGAGAAATTAGGAATCAACATCGAAGAACAGAAAAGACTTTCAGGAGTTGCTGTCGATATCGTGATGGATTCTGTTTCTGTAAAAACAACATTTCAGGATACATTGGCAGAAAAAGGAATTATTTTTTGTTCAATTTCCGAAGCAATAAAAAATCATCCTGATTTAGTTAAAAAATACCTTGGAAAAGTAGTTCCGAGAGGAGATAACTTTTATGCAGCTCTGAATTCCGCAGTATTTTCTGACGGAAGTTTTTGCTATATTCCAAAAGGGGTAAGATGTCCTATGGAATTATCAACTTATTTTAGAATCAATCAGGCAGGAACAGGTCAGTTTGAAAGAACGCTTGTTATTGCTGATGAAGGAAGTTATGTTTCTTACCTTGAAGGCTGTACCGCCCCGTCGAGAGACGAAAACCAGCTTCACGCTGCCGTTGTAGAATTAATTGCTTTGGATCATGCTGAAATTAAATATTCTACTGTTCAGAACTGGTATCCGGGAAATGAAGAAGGAAAAGGAGGGGTTTTCAATTTCGTAACGAAAAGAGGACTTTGCGAGTACAAAGCAAAAATCTCCTGGACTCAGGTTGAAACGGGTTCTGCCGTAACATGGAAATATCCTTCTTGCATCTTGAAAGGAGACAGCTCGATTGGTGAGTTCTACTCTATCGCAGTAACCAACAATCATCAGTATGCCGATACGGGTACGAAGATGATCCACATCGGAAAGAATACAAAATCAACGATTATTTCTAAAGGAATTTCTGCGGGAAAATCTCAAAACTCATACAGAGGACAGGTAAAAGTAATGCCTTCCGCAAAAGGAGCGAGAAACTTCTCACAGTGTGATTCTTTGTTGATGGGTAATGAATGTGGCGCACATACTTTCCCTTATATTGAAATTAAAGATCCGACTGCACAGTTGGAACACGAAGCTACAACTTCAAAAATCGGTGAAGATCAGATTTTCTACTGTAATCAAAGAGGGATTGATACAGAAAGAGCAATCGCATTGATTGTAAATGGTTTTAGTAAAGAGGTTTTAAATAAACTTCCAATGGAGTTTGCTATTGAAGCCCAGAAATTATTGGAAATTTCTTTGGAAGGAAGTGTCGGATAATTATATTAAACATTAAGAATTTAAGTTCCTGAAAAACCTAAACTTTTTAATGTTTAAAGTTTAAGGAATTAATAAATTAATTCTGTTTAAAAAATTAAGTTAACAGATGACCAAAACAGAAGTAACCCAGCTTTCTTACGATATTGTAGGATATGCTATCAAAGTTCATAAGGAATTAGGACCTGGCTTGTTGGAAAGTGTTTACGAATTGTGTTTGGCATATGAATTAAAGGAAAAAGGATATTTAGTTGATCAACAAATTACTACAAAAATCAATTACGGAAAAATAGAAATTGAAACTCCGTTAAAAGTAGATCTGCTTGTAAATGAAACTATTATTGTAGAAATTAAAACAGTTGAAAAGTTATTACCTGTTCATCAAGCTCAGTTAATGACTTATATGAAGATTTTGAAAAAACCTCAAGGACTTTTGATTAATTTCTATACAGAGAACATCACAAAGTCAATGATTCCTTTAATTAATGAATATTTTTCTAAACTTCCAGAATGATTTTAAAATTCAGAAGTAAAGAGAAATGACTTAAAAAACTTAATTAAAATCAATTTTATTGATTTACTTAAAGAAAAATAACACATTAAGATTAAACTTAAATTCTTAATGTTTTAAAATAAAAATAATATTTCCTCGCTAAGTGTTAGATTTTTTGCTAACCTTGCGATAATTTATATAAATTAAAATGTTAAATATTAAAAACTTACACGCCAGAATTGAAGATGGCGCTCAAATTTTAAAAGGTATCAATCTTGAAATAAAGCCGGGTGAAGTTCACGCAATCATGGGACCAAACGGAGCCGGAAAATCTACGCTTTCATCTGTAATTGCAGGAAAAGAAGATTACGAAGTAACTGAAGGCGAAATTATTTTCGAAGGCGAAAATATCATCGAAGATGCTCCTGAAGAAAGAGCTCACAAAGGAATTTTTCTTTCGTTTCAGTATCCGGTAGAAATTCCGGGAGTTTCTGTGACCAATTTCATTAAAGCTGCTTTAAATGAAAACAGAAAAGCAAACGGATTGGAAGATATGCCTGCCAAAGAAATGTTGGCCATGATTCGTGAAAAATCGGAGAAATTAGGTATTAAAAAAGATTTCCTTTCAAGATCTTTGAACGAAGGTTTTTCGGGAGGTGAGAAAAAAAGAAATGAGATTTTCCAGATGATGATGCTGAATCCTAAATTGGCTATTTTGGATGAAACGGATTCAGGATTAGATATTGATGCTTTAAGAATCGTTGCAGACGGTGTAAATGCTTTCAAAAATGAAGGAAATGCCGTTCTTTTGATTACGCATTATCAAAGATTGTTAAATTACATTCAGCCTGATTTTGTACACGTTTTAGCAAACGGAAAAATCATTAAAACTGGCGATAAATCTTTAGCATTAGAATTAGAAGCAAAAGGTTACGACTGGCTTTTGAATTAATTTGAAATTCGATATTTGAAATTTGACATTGTGGGAACAATAAATAATTTTGAGGATTTAGAAATTTGGAAGAGTTCAAGAAGCTTTTGCCAATTAATATATCAAAATTGCCTACAGAATGAAAAATTTCTTAATCACGATAAATCACAAATCGACAGAGCTGCTGCTTCAATAATGGATAATATCGCTGAAGGCTTTGAAAGAGAAGGAAATCGTGAATTTGTCAATTTCTTGACAATATCTAAAGGGTCTGCTGCTGAAGTTCGATCTCAGTTGATAAGAGCTTACGACAGACAATATTTAGACAGTGAAACATTTATAAAACTTAAAAATGAAAGTATTGAGATTTCAAAAAAACTTTCGGGATTTATTACTTATTTGAAAAATTCAACTCATAAAGGAAATAAATTTAACCGAAATGATGATTAGGACGAGTCTTGCCATCCACAATTTCAAATCTCAAACTTCAAATTTCAAATATGTTATCAGAACAAATTTTAAACAATCACAGCGAATTTCTTAGTACCCTTCGCCATCGTTTTTTAGATGAAACGAGAGTGGAAGCATTGGGGAAATTTGCTCAGATTGGCTTTCCTACAAAGAAAGACGAAGAATATAAATACACCAACATCAAAGAAATCATCGAGAAAGATTATAATTTTTTCCCGAAAGAAAGTCACAATATTACCAAAGAACAGCTTGATGAGCTGCATTTGGGAGAAGAAAATTTTGACTGGATTGTTTTTGTGAACGGTGTACTTCACAAAGAGCTTTCTAAGATTTCTATTGAAAACGCAGAGTTTTTATCCTTCAATTATGCATTGAATGATGAGAATCATAAAGATGTTTTCGATAAATACTTCAATACGATTGCCGCAAAAGATTTAGCTTTCACCAATTTAAATCAGGCATATTGTAAGTATGGATTTTTCCTGAAAGTGCCTAAAAATGTGGTCATTGAAAAACCAATACATGTTTTTTATCTTTCACAAAATCAGGAAGAAAACACATTCTATAACACAAGAAATCTATTAATTGTAGAAGACGGAGCAAAAGTGGAAGTCATTGAAAGTCACCATAATTTTGATGAAACGTATGTTTTCACAAACTCTGTGACTGAGATTTTCACATATCCAAATGCAAAAGCAGATTGGCATAAACTTCAGAATGATAACGATACTTCGTATTTGGTCGACCATACTTTCGCAAAACAGGAAAGAGACAGTTTAACAACGGTCAATACATTCTCTTTCGGAGGTAAAATCGTCAGAAATAATTTGGATTTCATTCAGAACGGATCAAATATCAATTCTTTCATGAACGGAATCACAATTATCGGAAAAGAACAGCTGGTAGATCATCATACTGCGGTTCACCACAATCAGCCAAACTGTGAAAGTTATCAGAATTATAAAGGTATTTTTAAAGATAAATCTCACGGAGTTTTTAACGGAAAGGTATTCGTGGATAAGATTGCTCAGAAAACAAACGCTTATCAGCAGAATAACAACGTTCTTTTAAGCGAAGGGGCAACCATCGACACAAAGCCCCAGCTGGAAATTTTTGCTGATGATGTGAAGTGTTCTCATGGTTGTACCGTTGGTCAGCTTAACGAAGATGCTTTATTCTATTTAAGAGCAAGAGGAATTTCTAAAAAAGAAGCGCAGGCTTTATTATTATTTGCCTTCGCAAATGATGCTATGCAGAATATCGACATCGAGCCTTTGAAAGAAAAAATTTCAAAACTTCTGACAGAAAAATTGGAAGTAAGTATTGAGTTTTAGTCTTAAGAATCATAATAAAATAATGGGCGATCACTTTTTGCGATCGCCCATTATTTTTTGTTTATTATTTTTTCTGCCACCACTGGCTGTCTTTACGGTCAGAGCGTTTTACACCATTATCAATATTGTATGCAAAACCAATTCCGAGCGTCTGTTTCAGCTGCGTTTTCTGAATCTGGTTATGATCGTACATTAAATCTAAAGTGACAATTGACGATACAAATCTGTTGATTTTCATATTCAGGAGCATATTATAGGACAAAACCATATGATCCGGATTCTCTAAGTAATTTGAAAATATAGATCCGGTGTTGGTCATTTCGATATTCTCCATGAGTTTCACTTTGTAAATTGCAGACGCAAGAAAACCCATTTGCATCAGGAAAAAATCTCCATCAGATTTTAGACCATAATTTCCTGCGAGCTGAAGCTCTTTATCAAGTACAAACGTAAACCTTCCATTGGCAGGTCTTAAAGTAACAGTAAGATTCTCATCAGGTCTGTAAGTGATCCCGACACCGGCATTTACATATCCCGGGGCCATGAAATTAGATATTTTTTTTGCTTCAGGATTATTACCGTCCTCAAAACCTCCTGAAAACTGAGAAAGCAAACTCGCTCCCGTAGAAACATACCAACTTTTGGAAAACTGAAGACCGTAGTTGGTGGAAATATTCAAAACATCCTGTGTTTTTCTTGTGCCTACTCCCTTTGTTGTATTTTGTCCGTAATTTAATATAATAATATTCTCCCAAAGGTTTCTGCCTTTTTCGTAAACCAAATTATAGTTGGCACTGGCAAGCCAGCCTACGTTATTAGCCCCACCGCCAACCCAGTTGGAAAAAGCAGCTTGATTAAACATAACACTGTTTTTTGCAATTACGGACCAGTGCCGCGGCTTCTTAATGGTGTCAACTGCTGCGGAGTCACTGATAACAACCTGAGCAAAAGAACCGAAACCTAAATACATAAAAAATAATACAAGAATCTTTTTCATTAAGCCTTTTTTCTTCATAGGATTGATATAAAACTGAATCTTTTGACTCCATTTCGAATCAAACAGATTCTATTCAAAACCAAATGTATTACTTTTTGTCTCAAAAGACAACCGTAATATGAAATCATCGCCAAAATTTCCGAAATTTATACTTGGCTTTTGATTTGACGAAATTTATATATGATTAAAAATATAATTCATAAAAAAGCGGTTTTTGCGCCGCTTATTATGCTGGCTGCCATGTGGCTCGGTTTTCTTCTACAGTCCATTGGTTTTTTCTCAAGTTGCTTTGGTGCCATCATTCCGCTTCTCCCTGAAGGTTTGCTTGGAATTATAACATCTCCTTTGTTACATGGAGGTATTGATCATATTGTAGGAAATTCCATACCTATTACCGTTCTGATGTTTTTGCTTTATCAGTTTTATTCCGAAGTTGCCACGAAAGTTTTTATCATGGGCTGGCTTAGTACAGGGCTTCTGCTTTGGCTTCTTCCACCGATTGATATGATGACCGGAGAATACCTTTACACCTGTACCATCGGAGCAAGCGGTGTTGTGTATGTTTTGGCGTTTTTCCTGTTTTTCAGTGGTGTTTTCAGATGGAATATGAAACTTCTTACCATTTCGCTTTTGGTTGTTCTTTATTATGGAAGTTTAATTTGGGGAATGTTTCCCGAAGAATTATTTTATACTATGGAAGAACCAAGCAAAATATCATGGCAGGCTCATTTATCGGGAGCTTTAATGGGAAGTGCAATGGCTTATATTTTTAAGAGTTCCGGAGAGAAAAAGAAAAAGTTTATTTGGGAATTTCCGAATTATTATAGCGAAAAAGACGATAAACTTTGGCAGGATTACAAAGAGAACCATCCAGAAGACTTTATGGAACTACCCTATAAAAAAAGAGATGATATTTGGGATCATCTTGAAGAATTAAGAAGAAAATAAAAACTGAAATGAGTACATTTGAATAAAATAAACACAGATGTACACTGAAGAACAATTATATTCTATTGCTTTACGAAAATGCAGCCTGATTGGTGATATTACCTTCTACAAACTTGTAAAAACTTTTGGCAGTGCCAAAGCTGTTTGGGAAACATCAAAAAAAGAGCTAAACAAAACCGACGGAATCGGAAAAAAAATTATTGCCGACATCGGAAATCCGGAACATCTGAAGTTCGCTGAAAAAGAAATTCTGTTTTGTGAAAAAAATTCGGTTCAGATAAAACTCCGTCATCAGAATGAGTTTCCCGATTTGCTGAATGAATGCGATGACGCACCTGCCATTCTCTACCAAAAAGGAAACTTTAATTCGAATTTAAAAGCAGTAAGTATTGTTGGTACGAGAAATAGTACTCCTTATGGAAAAAAATTCATTGAAGATTTTTTTTCAGAAACCAAAGATTGTAAGTTTCAATCGGTAAGTGGATTGGCCTTAGGAGTTGACAAAGAGGTTCATGATTTTTCTATTCAGAATAAAATTCCTACCGTTGGTGTTTTAGCACATGGTTTTCATACCCTTTATCCATCTAAAAATAAAAAACTTTCAGAAAAAATATTAGAAGAAAACGGAGTCTTATTCACTGAATTTAATTCTTCACAAAAACCTGACCGCGAAAATTTCATCCAAAGAAACAGAATTGTTGCAGGGCTCTCTCCTTCCACCATCGTAGTAGAAACTGCTTTTGGAGGCGGCTCAATTTCTACCGCAACGTTTGCAAACAATTACAATCGGGAAGTTTATGCACTTCCCGGGAGAATTACCGATAAATACAGCCAGGGGTGCAATCAACTAATTTTGCAAAACAAGGCTACTGTCATTTCGACCTTAAAAGATTTAGTTGATCTATTAGGTTTTAATCAAAGTTCAAGTAAAATTGAAGAGCTTTTTTCGTCCAGTGAAATTTCTATTCAATTAACTGAAAATCAGGAAGCCATATATAAAATCATTAAAGATAATCCGAACATAAACTTAGATGACTTGGTAGAGAAGATTTTGCTCTCCTCACACAAAATATTACCGATAATTCTTGAACTCGAACTTTTGGGTAAAGTAAAATCACTTTCCGGGAGACAATTTATAGCAATTTAAGAATTAACGATTTCTTAATATTTCATTATTTCACAAATAACATTTAATTTTTAATAAAATTTAATTCAAAATTATTAATTCAATAATATTACCGTGCATTATTATTCAATTTTCCATAAATAATAAATAAGCTATTGTGAATCTTGAAAAAAAAATTAAATTTGTTGACATAATATTCAACCCTACCTAATATGGAACAATATAATATTGACCAGAAAATTCAGGAATTTATCGCTAAAATTGAGGCGAAAAATCCTAATGAACCGGAATTTTTACAGGCAGTAAAAGAAGTTGCCGTGACTGTAATTCCGTTTATTTTGACAAGAAAAGAATATACCGGCATGAAGCTGCTTGAAAGAATGGCTGAAGCTGAAAGAATTATTATTTTCAGAGTTCCATGGGTAGATGACAAAGGAGAAATTCAGGTAAACAGGGGTTTCAGAATTCAGATGAACTCTGCAATTGGACCTTATAAAGGAGGAATCCGTTTCCATCCTACTGTAAACCTTTCAGTACTTAAATTCCTTGCTTTCGAGCAGGTTTTCAAAAACTCTCTGACTACTCTTCCGATGGGAGGTGGAAAAGGAGGTTCAGACTTTGACCCACAAGGTAAATCTGATATGGAAGTGATGCGCTTTTGCCAGGCCTTCATGACAGAATTATGCAAACACATCGGTCCTGAAACAGACGTTCCTGCAGGAGACATCGGTGTTGGAGCAAGAGAAATCGGATATTTATTCGGTCAGTACAAGAAAATCAGAAACGAGTTTACCGGAGTTCTTACAGGAAAAGGTCTTGCTTACGGAGGTTCATTAATCCGTCCTGAAGCTACAGGTTACGGTGTTGTGTACTTCGCTGAGCAGATGTTAAAGACAATCGGACAGACTTTCAAAGATAAAATTGTTACCGTTTCAGGTTTTGGAAACGTAGCTTGGGGAGTTATCAAAAAAGTAAACGAATTGGGTGGAAAAGTGGTTACACTTTCCGGACCAGATGGATATGTTTACGATAAAGATGGTATCGACGGAGAAAAAATTGATTATTTACTAGAGCTGAGAGCTTCTGGAAATAACAGAGCTGAAGATTATGCTAAAAAATATCCGTCTGCAGAATTCCACGCTGGAAAACGTCCTTGGGAAGTAAAATGTGACGTGGCAATTCCTTCTGCAACCCAGAACGAACTTCACCTTGAAGATGCTAAATTATTGGTAGAAAACGGTTGTGTTTGTGTAACTGAAGCTGCGAACATGCCTTCAACATTAGATGCAATCAATTATTTCTTGGAAAATAAAGTTTTATTCTCTCCAGGAAAAGCTTCAAACGCAGGTGGTGTTGCAACTTCAGGTTTAGAGATGACCCAGAACTCAATCAGACTAAACTGGACTTCAGAAGAAGTTGACGCAAGATTAAAAGAAATCATGATCGGAATCCACAAAGCTTGTAGAGACTACGGTAAAGAGGAAGACGGCTACGTAAACTACGTAAAAGGTGCAAATATCGCTGGCTTCGTAAAAGTAGCAGAAGCAATGTTAGCTCAAGGAGTAGTATAAAATATAAAGGTCGGGAAATTCCCCGGCCTTTTTTCATAAAGCCTGTTCCCGGGGTTTAAATGGGAAAAAAGTAATAGTGAAAGTGAAAGCATTGAATGTCCAGTTCAATGCTTTTTTCTATTTTTATTAAAACATTCACAATGAAAAATATAGTCAAAAATTTTGAAGAGTATTTTCTTATTTTTCCGGAAGAAATACAGATGAAGCTTGAAGTTTTAAGACAAACCATTCAATCTCAAAATCCTGACTTTGAAGAATATATTGGTTACCAAATGCCTGCTTTTAAATACAAAAACAAACCTTTGGTGTACTTTGCTACCTACAAAAATCACATTGGTTTTTATCCGCTTCCTGAAGCATTAAAAGAATTTGAAAAAGATTCTATCGAAAGAAAATATAAATATTCGAAAGGTGCAGTACAGTTTCCGTTAAAAGAAGATTTGCCATTGGATTTGATTAAAAAAATTGTAAAATGGAGAATTAGAGAAATTGAAAATTTATAATAAATTACTCTTTGCGACATTTTCTAAATATGAAAGCATCTTTTTTATTTAGATTATCAATCTCTGCATTAAGCAAACTATCAATTTTATAAAATATTAATTTCTTATTTTGAACGTAGTTCTGATTAGTTTCACCAAAGCCATCTTTTTGAAAATCTTCTTCATGAAAGCTAATTGTAATTGGCTTGTTAAATTCATGTGCCAAAATATATTTTTTCAGAACATGATGAAAGACATAAACTTGATTACCTTCTATCGTTTTAAATTTATCAATTTTTTCATTCCTAAATTCTGAAAATGAGCGAACATAGAAACTGATAATATGATTTGACTTCAACTTAATCGGATAATAAACAGCATCGCCAACAACTTTTTGAATATAAGATATATTATCTTTCTTAAACAAAATATATTTTTCTTCTAATTCAGGACAATTACAATCTTTATTAATGTTTCTGCTTCCAAAATTCAATTTTATATAGATGATATAACTTTTCTCAATACTATCAAAATCTGATTCTTTTTCCAGCACAAATGAATTTTCAGCAACTTCTTTAGTTTTAATTTCTAGATTAGATGGATGTATTTTTGTTTTACAGCTCATAAACATAATACATCCTAAACAAAGAATTATAAAAGATCTCATCTTGAAATTTATGTAATAACTTTCGAAAGAATATTTAATTATCTACTTATTCACATTTTCCATCATCCTTTCCACAAACTCAAACGCAGCCGGGCAAATCACCGTATTTTTTACCATTAAATGATTGATCTGATAGATCTTTTTCCGATCTGTATGTGGATATTCACGGCAAGCTTTGGGGCGAACATCGTATATAGAACAAGTATTATCGTCATTTAGAAAAAAGCAAGGCAGATTCTGCAAAACTTTGTCATTATCTTCATCCGTCCGCAAAAATTTAGCTTCAAAATCAGCCTGTCTCATACGAAGATGCTTCGAAATGCGCTCAATATCTTTTTCAGTATAAAGCGGTCCTGTTGTTTTGCAGCAATTAGCGCATTGAAGGCAATCTATTTTCTCAAAAACCTCCGCATGCGTTTCCTGAGTAATGTAATCGAGATTTTTAGGTGGTTTTTTCTTTAAACCATCCAAGAATTTTTTATGCTCTTTCTGCTTTTGTAAAGCCTGCTTTTTGTATGCTTCTAAATTCATTACAGTTTTTCCGTATCAAAAACCGGCATTTCGGTTCTCTGATATGCATTAATTTTATCAAGATCCAAAACAGTTGAATCTTTCTCTTTGTCTGGATAATACATCGGGACAAACTTTGCCCCATAAATAATTTCTTCAGTTGCATAAGACGACCTCTGGACAACCGTATTTGAAAATACTTCATCAAATGCTCTTACATGAACAATAATTTCGATATTGGTATTCTTAAAATCATCTGCCGAAAATCCGAAAAAGGGAGAATTTTCGTCAATTTTATGTACGACTGTCCAGTTCAGAGCCAATGTACTGATTTTACTCAAATGAGTCTCTAACCGGTAAAAATTACTTTTCAGGATTTCTCCATCGTTAATTTCTATTGCAGCAGAAAGTGTAACATCAGCATCGGTTAAAGCATTATTTTTATAAGGAGCCAATCTGAACATCAATGCCGTAACACCCTGAAAAGGAGCAACCAACGCAATATCTGAAAATCTAAGATATGCTCTCGGCCTTGAAAATCTTCCATAAAACAAACCTGTTGCAATGGCAAAGGTAAGCAAACCTAAAAACGCTTCAAAAGTGGCCACTAAACTTGCCAAAAATCCAACGGGAGCAATTCTTCCGTAACCAACAGTAGTAAAAGTCTGCGAACTGAAAAAGAATACATCAATAAATTCATTCACAGGGTCGCTTTTATCAATCCCGGTAAGATGCTCTACCCCAATCAGATAATAAATAAAGGCAAAAATAAGGTTAATAAAAATATACATCACCACCAAATAGGTAATAAAACGAAATGATGACAGATTCAGCATGGTGTGATACCAGCTTAGCCTGTTGAAAACATTTACGCCTTTTCTTTTTACATTCGGAAGACCGTCTTTATTGATAAATCTTCCCGACGCACGATTTCCGAAGCCACTGTTTTCGGTGTTTTCCTGTCGAATCCTTTTTTTGAAACCTTTTGACATTCTTTAATTAGATCAATTGTGTTGTTTGTTTTAGCTTAAAAAGCTAAGAAAGCAGAATGCAAAGATAAAATATTGTTTTCATGAATCTTATCAATCCTATTATCTTCTTTTGGATTTAGAATTAAACTAAATTTGATGTATAATTTTTAGCTTAAATTAAAGATTTTCAAAAAATGAAAAATTTAGAATCGAGAGAAGACATAGAATTGCTTGTTAATTCTTTTTATAATAAAGTAATTAAAGATGAAACAATCGGTTTTTTCTTTAATGATATTGTGAAAGTAGATTGGGACAAACATTTACCCAAAATGTATTCATTCTGGGAAACCATTTTATTCGGACAGATGAGCTATAAAGGAAATCCGATGGCAGTACACTTCCCGATCAACCAAATGGAAGCAATGGAAAAAAGACATTTTGAAAAATGGCTTAAACTCTGGAAACAGACCGTCGAGGAAAATTTCACCGGCTATAATGCCTCGATGGCCATTACAAAGTCTGAAAATATTGCCAATTTAATGGCTTATAAAATGGAAATGGCGAGAAAACTCTAGCGTTTCGAGTTCCAATGTTCAAAGTGTAAAATTTAAAGTTATGGCACAATCACTGTAAAAATATAAGCTGCTAAATTCACAAGCAAAACAGTTCCATAAAGAATATTTGTTTTTCCGCGGCTTAATGAAAGCATTACAATAAAAACGGATAAAGTAAGCAGAATAATATCTTTTTTATCCAGACCTAAAACCAGCGGAATATCATACATAATACACACCACAGAAACCGCAGGAATACTTAATCCGATACTCGCCAAAGCCGAGCCTAAAGCCAGATTCAAACTCGACTGGATTTGATTGTTTCTTGCCGCTCTGATTGCCGCCAAACCTTCAGGTAAAAGAATAACCGCCGCTATAATCACTCCGACAAGCGATTTTGGCGCTCCGACACTCTGAACCATATCTTCGATCGTTTTCGAAAGTCCTTTTGCCATCAAAACCACAATAATTAAACAGATTACCAAAAAGAAAAAGCTGAAAATCGCCTGAGTTTTGTTGGGAGTATAATGCTCTTCCCCACTTTCTTCATCAGGAACAATGAAATAGTTTCGGTGTCTTACTGTCTGAACCATCAGAAAAACGCCATAAATAACCAAACATGCAATCGACACAAAAATTAATTGAGCATCATTATAAAAAGGTCCGTTTACGCTTGAGGTAAAATTAGGAAGTACCAAAGTAATCACCAAAATAGAAACAATACTTACAAGATAGGTTGTGGCAGAAGTACGGGCAAAAAACTGTTCGTAATATTTTACACCACCCACCAAAACACAGATTCCGATAATTCCGTTAAGAATTATCATGACGGCGGCAAAAACCGTATCTCGGGCTAAAGTAATAGCCTGTTCGCCTCCTGCAACCATCAAAGAGATAATCAGAGCCACTTCGATAATAGTGATACAGAGCGCCAAAATAATGGTTCCGTAGGGTTCTCCAACTTTATGGGCAACAACTTCCGCATGATGCACTGCAGATAAGACGCTTCCCGTTAAAAGAATCCCTGCAATAACATCGAAAACAACACCTGTTCCCATTAAATTCAGGAAGTAGTAAATTACTGCCAATACAGGAAAAATGTAAGTATAATGTAAAAAGTCTTTTAGCTTCATGGTGTCCCTAAAATACAAAAAATCTATGGAATTTGCAATCTTAAAAGAAAACATTAATAATATTTTAATTGAATTCAAGCTCAGAATTACTCTAATATTATTGATTTTCTTCAAAAAATTAACAGCAAAAAATACACCGCAACAAACTATATTCCCAATAATCTGAAAAGCTCATCTTTTTTAGTTATAGAAACAGAAATCGATTTTCCGATTAATAATTCAACCATATTCCCATTAATACTCCGAACAAAATCAAGATTTATAATGAATGAACGTTGAACTCTAAAGAACTTTTTTGAGGTTAAATTTTCCTCCATCAACGAAAGTGTCATCTGTGTAGAAAATGTTTCTGAAGTTGCAACAATATTCAGATAATCGCCTTGAGCTTCAATATATACAATTTCAGATAAAAGAATTTTAACAATTTTTCCTTCTGATTTTATAAAAATCTGATCACTTTTGCTTTCTGAAATTCTGGAATTTCTTCTTAAATCAATATAATCTTTAGCTTTTTGAACCGCTTTTAAAAACCGGTCGAATCGAACTGGTTTTACAAGATAATCTGTTGCTCCTGTATCAAAACCATCCAAAGCAAATTCACGATACGCCGTTATAAAAATAAAACCCGGAGGATTTTCTAAAGTTTTCAAAAGCTCAAGTCCGGTTATCTTTGGCATTTCAATATCACTGAAAATAAGATCTACCGGATTTCCTTTAATAAATATCATGGCTTCAACGGGATTTTCAAAAGTCCCGAGAATATTGAGGTAAGAAACTTCTTTTGCAAATGACTCTACCACATCTCTTCCAAGTGGCTCATCATCGATGATGATACAGTTTATCTTTTCCATTGTTGGGTTAAATCTATATTTAATTTCACAAAAAAAACATTTTCAGAGTCTGAAATTTCTAATTTATGACCTGAAGGATACAAAAGCTGTAGCCGTTTTTTTACATTTTCAAGACCGATTCCACCATGACTTTTCTTTTTTTCATCCACACTGAAATCATTCTTTACTTCAAAAATAAAACTTCCTTTCTCAATGCTTATTTTAAGCTCTAAAAATGCTGAATCACTTGACTTTAAACCATACTTAAAAGCATTCTCAATAAAAGTAAAAGTTAACAGCGGTGCAATTCTTAAACTCCTACAATCATTCTCAGAAGGAAATTCAAACTGAATATTTTTATCGGCTGAATAACGCATTTTTTCAAGCTCAGAATAGTTTTTTATAAATTCTACTTCTTTCCACAACTTTACTTTTTCCGTGTTCGATTCATATAAAGTATAGCTCATCGTATCTGAAAGATTGAGAATCACTTCCGGAACGACATTATCTTTTTTCAGACTTAAACTGTACAAATTATTCAGCGTATTAAATAAAAAATGAGGATTAAGCTGCGACTTCAAAAAATCTTTTTCAATATTAATATTCTCAATTTTCAACAGAGATTTCTGTTTTTGAATCTGAATGGTACGACTGTAAAGTTTAGAAATTTCAAACAAAATTTTCACAAAGAAAAATGGCGACAAAATCGAGATGATAATTATTGCCTGAGAAACCATTCTTTTTAAAGATATCGCTTCCCAAAATGTTTGATTAGCACTTGCTGCAATCGCTCCTTTCAATTCGCCATTTAAAATCTCAAATCCAAAATAATGATAGACCAATGAAAAAGAATAAGTTGACAAAAGCCAGATGATAACGAACACCGGAAAGCTGACAATTAAGCTTACAACCACGAAACCTAATGACTTTTTTAAAATTTTAGGCAGCAATCCGTAGAAGAAAATGTAAAACACAATCATGTTGACGACAGACATTCGAGCTGTAAGAATAAAACTGTTGAAATACGTGAGATGATAAGCCAATCGGTAACTTAAAAACAACAAAAATGCAAAACTTAACCACATTAAAGAATGCAGAACTATCCGTTTTTGAGGAGTATAAAATTTTTCAAAATTAAATTCTCCGATTTTCGCTGTAAAGTAGCCTGATATTTTTCTCTTTTGCATGATTTAATCTATAAAAAAGAAGCCCCAAAGATAGTTTTTTGAAGCTGTCTGACTCCTATTTATTATAAAATTCTGATAATTGCATTTATTGTGTTGATGGCATTATGACCTAAAACTGGAAATATCAGATTTCCGGAAAGTTTTCGCAGAATTCCCACACTTAGAGAAGAAATAACGGCTAAATAGAGAATTGTAATTAAATCAAATTTAAACTCATGATTTTCAGTTAACACAGCACCATGAGCTACTGCAAAAAGTACGGTAATGATTATGAATCCCCAACCAAACTTTACCCCTTTAAAATTCCAGTTTGGAACAAAAGCTTTATCAAGCATCCAAAACAAAATCCCTCTAAAAACCAATTCTTCCGTTAAACCAGGCATCGTCATCTGAAATACAAAAGTTTCCAAATCGAAATCGGCACCTTTTGGAAATAAGATCATTTTAAAAATAAAATCAAAAGCCAAAAAGCCGAGAAAAATAAAAATCCCTGATTTTAACTGGGTTTTAGAATTGATTTTTGTTGTAAAACCGATTGCTTCTCTCTCCGGTTTTGAAACCGAAAATATAACTGCCAAGGAAAGACATAAACTTAATATTTTTCCTATCCAGGCGAACTTTAAGCCTAAAAAATTTAAATCAAAATAAAGCCTTGATAAATGCTGAATATAACAATCTGCTAAAAAATAAAGAATGAAAAAGAAGAGATATTTGTAGTTGACCTTCTTAGATTTAAATAAAGCTAAAACAATGATAGGCAACACAATAAGAATCCAGATAAACGGTGTAAATAATGACATAACTGTTAATTTTTTGTCAAAAATATACTCCGATTCAAGCTTTTGAAAACTTTACCGACGGAAACCTTTATTTTACCGATGAAATTTTTGAAGTGATTTAAATGAGAAGAAATTTAATGACACCACAGCTCAAAATCCTGAAAATCCGTAAGCATATGAAAAAGCAAGCCAATTCCGATAATTCTTAAATTTCCTTTAAAAAACAGCAATAAAAAATAGACCGCAATCGCATAATAAGAATGTAAAAAGTGAAAACCTATACTCATTCTGTTCGGATCGAAAATAGGGTCTGCAAATAAATGGTCTAAATCAACAAGCATGGTTGCCAAAAGAATCAGATATACTTTTTTCCATTGATTGCGGTAAAAGACTAGGGCAATGACCGCAGGAAAAGCCAAATGTAAAAAGTAATGCGTACATGTTTTGAGTAAAGCGATTTCAGGAGGACACATTATTTATCTGAGAATTAAAGGATATTGATCTTTTTTAAACTTAATTTTCACAGTGCAATCTAAGTTTTTATTTCCGTAGAAAATATATTCAAGCCTGTTGAGAAACTTTTTATCTGAATCGCTTAAAGTTTTAAACGAAGAATATAGTAAAGGATTATTTTTAATAAAAATATAATTCTGATTTCTGTTTTCGTTCAACTTTAAATTGTTCATTTTTGATTTTATTGAAATCTCTTTTCCGTTTTTACTGATTAAATTAGGCTGAAAAGGAATTGCTGTAAACTGATTTTGTTTGTTAATCCATTTTTTATTTTGAAAATAATTCCAGGTTTTTTCAGAATTTGAAGTCTGCAAAAGAATATGATAACTTGGCTGAACGATTTTCTGATAGCTTATTTTTTCAATTTCATTAAAATTATCGTCGTAACCGTAGCTGATAATCGTATCGCTAACTTCTGCGATTTTAGCATTCATTTTCAGAGAATTAACAGATAGAGAATCATTTAAATTTTTATTAAAAACTGCTGCTATTTTTTTGACATTATCTTCATTCAACTCAGCTTCTAAAAACTCTGTCTTTTTTAGCAAATCTGAAATAAGTGATGAAAAATCTGTAGTATTTTGCTCATTTTTAATTTCAATCTCATCATCTTTTAAGTCGATTGAAAAATTCTGAGTCCGCAATTCTGAAATAAAAGAAATACTTCCCAAACCATCACTCACAAAAGAATCTGCATTCAGAACTTTATTTCTGAACTTTTGAGCAAGAGGTTTTCCGATGTTGTTAAAATGTAAATCTGAAGTTCCTATAATACATTTTTCACCTTCAATTTTAATAAAAAGCTGATTATTGTTAAACTTCCCATTTCCCGCATTAATAAACTTTCTATTTTTTAAAAATGCTGAAAATTTCGTTTGATCATTGATTTCGAAAACACAGTACCATTCGGAAATTTTTGTGTTTTTAAGATGGAAGATCTGCACAAAATCCGGAATTTTCAACCCTGAATCTGAAATAGAAATGCTTTTTTTATCGTTTGTCTTGTCTTCAAACCATTTCGAAGGATGCTTCAGAACACTGGAAATATATTGATTGGTTGCTTTTTTTACATCAATCAAAACCAGCATATCTGTATTCTCAGGAACGTATTTTAAGTCTTTATCTTTATGAAAAAACAGAAAATAAATACCTGCTGAAAACAAAATTGTGATGGCAAAAGCAATATATTTTTTCTTCATGAATTTCTTACGATATGTTTTGGCTAAGCCAATTTTGAATACAAATAATGTAAAACGGGCTAAAGCCCGTTTCTGTTGAATTTTTATAATGTATTAGATGGTTTGTGAGTAAGTGATGTTTGATAAATTTCATCAAACAAATCGAAGAAATACATCAGGCTGTTTTCAGAATTGGTTTTGATGTTGTAATTCATTTCCGTCTGAATACTTTGTCCTTTCACTTCCGTTTTAAAATACATTTCACCCACATATTTTTTCAGAATATCAAGAGTTCCTCTTTCAGATTTGCTTTTGAATTCTTTATCTAAGCCTATTAAAAGTTTCTGAATATTCAGTCTTCCCGACAAAGGATATTTTGTAGAATCTTTTATCCAGTCTTTAGAAATATCCGATTGATTTTGCGCCTTAATATTCTCTTTAGATGTTGTAAGATATACGACTCCACCTTTTACCGTGAAAAAAATCTGGTCCAGATATCCGTTTTTATTTTTTTCGTCTTTGAAAGTCAAAAAGTCGCCATCTTTAGAGAACTTTTTAGACATTTCCTTATTGCTGATCAGCATATCAAAAATACGTTTCCAATAGCCTTCGTTTTCCGTAGCAAATGCGAAAGTAAAATCAGGAACCATTACATCTTTGGTTTTCTTGATTTCTTTTTCATTGTAATTGTCGTCGTAATCGTAATCGGTGTATTCTACGTTTTTAGATTTTAATTCGTTCAGAACAAAAATTCCGTTTCCGGGAGCAATTTTGGCAATTGCTTCCTCATCCAGTGCAATCTTCATTGTTTCTACGATCAGCTCCAGTTCTTTCTGATACTCACCTTCTCCGGCTTCCTTCATCATGCTGTACATCATATCGAAATATTTATAACCATCGACGTTCATCACATAATAACTAACACTTTTATCATTGATAAGCGCTGCTAATTTTTTATTCTTTTTTCCTTTATAAACTTCAGAAATACTCTTTTGGGTAGATTGATTCTTATGCTGATAATTATTCACCAATCTCACTTTGTCTTTATCAAAATAAAGATTGTAAGCCGAGTTGGAATTATACATTTTCCCTAAAACACTGCTGAAATTAAACCCTCTGTAAAGCTGTTTATAAATTCCCTGATTAAAAATTTTCTCATAATCGGCATAAATGAAAGCATCTGAGCTGGCATCTCTGAAACTCAACATATCTTCCGGTACATTAATTTTAAGATTTGAACTGAAATATCGATTAAAAGAATCTTCAGCCAGTTTTTTTACGATTTTAAACTTTTCAATATTCAGCGAATCCATTTCTTTCTGAAATGCCGAATCAACCTCGTAGGGTTCTGTTTCATAATAATCATCCTGAGAAATCGGAGGCGGCATCACTTCCACTTTCGGAGCATAAGTAGAATCTTTTACTGCTTCTGCTGCTTCGTTCTTTTCTTCAGGATATTTGTGATGTTTTTCTAAGTATTTAATATCTTTCTGAAGCTTCAGAATTTCTGCATTATTATCTTTAATGTTTTGTTTTAAATACTTAATATCGTCTTTTAAATATTGAATTTCTTCTTTGTAATCAAAAGGTCTGGCTTCTTCAACATAAGCACTGTCTACTGCAACTGTTGCCGAACTATCGATTGCCACAACCGCACTATCAATTGCATAATCGCCATCCCATTTATAAGGTTTCTGATAACTGATCATGCTTAAAACAGCGTGTTTTTCATTCCATGCTACGAAAATATCGTTGTCAATATCAACATATGAATAATTGTTTTTTCGGGTTACTTCCTGTCCTTTTTTCTTTACAGAACTGATAAATTCCTGAAATTTTTCTTTATTCTCTAAAGTAAAATGGGTATTGTAAGACTTTACAGAATCATTAATTGTTGCATAATGATACTGAATCGCATCATACTTAATTCCTGTTTTGGAATAATCATTCCAGGATGCTTTTTTCTCTTTTTCGTTAATCTGTTTCAGGAACGGGTTGAACTTTTCCCAATTGACTTTTGAATTCAGCTGTTTTCCGTTGATTTCCATATAAAAAACAGCATCTTGTGGAATTTTCATACTGTTTTGAGCAGAAACAAGCATAAGTGCGGTAAAAAGAAGAAGAACAATTTGTGTTTTTAAAAGAATAGATTTCATATTAAGTATGATTATTGAAAGGTAATGTTATTTTGAATTGGCTTTTTTTGAAGAATGAAGTCCAGAATATTTCCATCCAGCTTTAAAGCTTTTTTATTGGGAGATAATTGATAAGCAGAATTCGATTGGGATTTTATGGTATTTTCAAACTGCAAAACCGATGTATACTTTGCATCATTGAAAACTTCTTTATCGGCTTTACTTAGTTTATCGTAATCGCTTTTAAAAGTATTGATCTTGTTTCTCGTAAAAGTTTTTTTGTCGGAACTCTGATTGTAAATCTGCGTAGGAACCATTTTGCCTAAAATATTTTTAGTTTTTAACATTTCTAAACCGGTATTGATGTTTTCAATTTTTTTGAAATTACAACTCAGTTTGATGATATAGTTATCAAAATCCATTGAAGTTTTTACATTGGAAATTCCGGGAACGTTTTTGAAAATTCTCGCTGCTTCATTGATCTTGCTTTCAATCTCAGCTTTTTTAGGAACTTTTTTACCGTTTATGGTTTCCATTTTTGAAATGGAAGCTAATCTGGTTTTGCTTTTACTGGCATTCACAATTATGGAATATTCTCCGCTTCCATTAGCTTTTACATTGACTTTATCTAAAATATCAAAGCAGCTCGTTAAAAGAAATAAAGGAATCAGCAGGAAAATCTGCCTGAAGTATTTTTTCATACGTTAGTGTTGAGAAACAAATTTACTTATTTTTAGCTTGACCGCTTCCAAAAGTGAAATCAATGATGTTTATATTTAAATTCTTCCTTTCAGATAATCCTGACGAAGATCTTCATCTAATTTTTCAATGGCGTAACGAAGGCAGGTTCTCGGCATTTCTTTGTAATATTGATTGAGATAAGAAATCAGTTCTGCTTCATTTTTATTTCCCATTTCTCTTAAAAGCCAACCGTTTGCTTTGTGCATCAAATCATGCGGATGATATAAATTTTGGGTAACAAATTCTTTTGTCAGTTCAAACGAACCTTTTTTCACGTAATGCATTGTTCCGACAACTGCTACTCTTTTATACCACATTTTATCGGAAGCCGCTAAATCCCGCAAAAGGCTTTCTTTCTGATTTTCAAAAGCATACCGACCTAAAATTTTATAACAACTCGTATCAACCAAATCCCAATTATTAACAAAATCAAGATTTTTCAGATAAAAATTAATGAGTTCTTCCTTTATAGCTGGCTCTTTTGTTTTTTCAAACTTGTGAATAAGCATAATTAAGGCAGTCAAACGGTGCTCGTGATAAGGAGAAGACAATAACTCGCCCAATTCTTCCAAGGATATTTTAGCGTAAAATTCTTTGGCAACGGCTCTCTGATCCGGAACTTTCACCCCTAAAAACAAATCGCCTTCGCCGTACTCTCCTTTTCCTGTTTTGAAAAATTTAGGAAAAAAAGCTGCTTTTTCGGGAATCGACAAAACAGCTAATGATTCTTTAATATCTTTTAGAATTGTCTTCATTGATTTATAGATAGTTAATAACCTTCTTCTAAAGCAATACTTTCCTGCTCTTTTTCTTCCTGAGCGATCTGATTCGGGTTTGCCACTTTTGCAATCGTAAGTCCCTGAACAATAATTGAAAACACAACCACACAATAAGTAATACTTAAAATAGAATCACTATATTCATTTTTCGGTATAGACATCGCCAAAGCGATGGAAACGCCGCCTCTAATTCCGCCCCAGAATAATACTTTTATGGTTTGCGGACTAAATCTTGTACGGAAAGACATAAATTTTGTTGGCCCCCAAATCGAAATAAATCTTGCTATTAAAACCACAATAATTGCCACAATTCCCGGAACGATGTAATGATTTAATTCTTTAATCATCAATAATTCAAACCCGATAAAAAGGAACAACACGGCGTTCAAAATTTCGTCAATCAGTTCCCAAAATTTAATCAGATAATCCTGCGTGATGGATTTCATTTTAAATTTAACATTAAAATTACCCATAAACAATCCCGCTGCAACCATCGTCAACGGACCGGAAACGTGCATTTGTCTCGCTACAAGATAACCTCCCATTACAACGGCAAGCGTTACCAAAACCGAGATAATGTAATCATCGACTTCACGCATCAATCTGGAAGTTACATACCCTAACACAACTCCCAGCAACAGGCCTCCTCCTGCTTCTTTTGCCAATAAAATGGCGATATTTTCAATTCCGAGATCTACTTCTTTCCCGATTGCCAATTGCAGAACAACCGTAAAAACGACAACCGCCATACCATCATTAAATAAAGATTCTCCAGCAATTTTTGTTTCTAATGACTTTGAAACGTTTGCCTGTTTTAAAACACTTAACACTGCAACCGGATCCGTAGGAGAAATCAACGCTCCGAAAACCAGACAGTAGATAAACGGAATATGCAATCCTATAAAGGGAAGCAAATAAAACATTCCGAAACCTACAATAAAAGTTGAAATAATAACTCCCGCCGTTGAAAAGATGAGAACTGGCCGGAACTGTTCTTTTAAATCGTTAATATTAATGTGAATTCCTCCCGCAAAAAGCAGGAAATTCAACATTGCTCCCATTAAAACTTCTGTAAAATCAATTCCGCTCATCAAATCATGCAAATGAGTGAAAGTTTTAGGTAAAAATTTCTCTCCAAAAAATACAAGAATGATAGAAACCACAATTGCAATGACCATAATCCCGATGGTACTCGGAAGCTTTAAAAATCTGTAATTTATATAGGCGAAAATAGATGCTAATACGATTAACGCTGAAAATGAATAGTATAACTCCAAAATTAAGTTTTTTATAAAAATTAAAAGTCCATGTAAAGAACTTTGATATAAATTGAATTGCTGTCTTTTGTCCAGACATCAATTACCGAATCCCTGTACGTTTTTGAATGTCTGGAATAATCCTGACCGACATTCAGAATATTGAGAAAAATATACTCGTCACCGACAGAATTGACGATAAAAGCAGTTTTTTCAGATTTTCCGTCCCCGGAAGTTCTGATGGCATTGGTGAGAATTCTCAATTGCGAAAGGTGATGCACAAAATCATCTACTTTTTTAGTCTGGTCATAAGCTCTGAGCAGAATAAGAATTACGTCAAGATTAGTAGGATCTTTTGTGTAAAGAATTTTTCCTTTTTTGATGCACTCTTCAAAATATCCCGCTTTAAATGAGTCTGCAAGATCTTTAAAATCATCATCTAAAGTCGAAACTTTATCATTTCTGAAATTTCTGCCGTAATACAGATGTCGTGCTTCGATACTGTCTATAGATTTAGGCATTCCTTTAAACTTGAAAATAAGTTTTTCGTAGTTGTAGTTTGATTTTTCGTTGCTCAGATTCTTCTCAATCTCCTTGAAATCAAGTTTCTGGCTAAATCCCAAAAACGGAATCATCAGAATAAAAAATAAGACTCTACATTTCATTAACTTTTATTTATCGTTTTCCTCTTCGTCGTTATCAAAATATTCAAAAAGGAAATCGTTGTAAGGAAATCTTGAAATATGAATCTTCATCACCTCATCGTAGATCAGCTTTTTCATCTCAGGAAAATTCTCTTTTGTTAAAGCGGAAATAAAAACAGTAGGATGTTTTGATTTTGCCATCCATGTTTTTTTCCATTCTTCCAGAGAAACGTTTTTCTTCGTACTTGGGGTAAGATCATCTTCATCTTTCTTTTCGTAGCTGAAATCATCAATTTTATTGAAAACCATAATCATCGGTTTCTGATGCGCATTGATTTCCATTAAAATCTGATTTACCGACTCGATATGATCTTCAAAACTTTCGTGTGAAATATCTACTACGTGAACCAAAAGATCAGCTTCGCGAACTTCATCCAATGTAGATTTGAAAGATTCTACCAATTGTGTTGGTAATTTTCTAATAAAACCAACCGTATCGGTTAAAAGGAACGGTAAATTCCCGATAACCACTTTTCTCACGGTGGTATCTAAAGTCGCAAACAGTTTATTTTCAGCAAAAACCTCAGACTTAGATAAAGCGTTCATTAAAGTTGATTTGCCTACGTTGGTATAACCCACTAAAGCTACACGAACAACTTTTCCGCGGTTATTCCGCTGAGTAGCCATCTGTTTGTCGATGGTTTTAAGCTTATCTTTCAACAAAGTAATCCGATCGCGAATAATCCTTCTGTCGGTTTCAATTTCTGTTTCTCCGGGACCACGCATACCGATTCCCCCTTTCTGTCTCTCAAGGTGAGTCCACATTCTGGTCAGTCGGGGAAGTAAATATTGGTATTGTGCCAATTCAACCTGAGTTCTTGCGTAAGAAGTCTGTGCTCTCTGAGCAAAAATATCAAGAATAAGGTTGGTTCTGTCTAAAATTTTCACCTCAACTTCCCTTTCAATATTTTTAAGCTGGGAAGGAGATAATTCGTCATCGAAAATAATGGTTCCGATCTCGTTTTCTTTGACGTATTCTTTTATTTCCTGAATCTTTCCGCTTCCTACAAATGTTTTGGAATCGGGCTGGGTTAATTTCTGAGTAAAACGGCGATCTACGCTAGCTCCGGCTGTGTAAGCAAGAAACTCAAGCTCGTCCATATATTCTGTCAGTTTATCTTCATCCTGTTGTTGTGTCACAACGCCTACCAAAACTGCTCTTTCGTAATTATGCTGTTTCTTTTCTAACATTAAAGTCTATATAATTTATGAGATTTACAAGATAACATTTTTATAGGTTAAATGCAAACTAAGATCCAAAAACAGGAAAAACACCTTTTTAAATTCAGTTTTTTACCTCTTACAAATCCCTCTCCTTCCACACTACCTTTACATCGTAAAAAATTCATTTACAGAGTATAAACTCAAAAACAATTTTTAATAACCTAAAATAAATAACATGAAAAGAACTTTTACCTACTGTTTCTTTTTGATTCCCGGGATTTGCTTTACGATAAGTGCCCAAAAAGCAGTTCTTGCCACAGGATCAAATGCAACAGGAAGCAATGGCTCTCTTTCTTACAGTGTAGGACAAATCGACTACTACAATAAAGGAAGCAACAGCCAAGTGATGGAAGGTGTACAACAGGCTTATGAAATTATTACTCTTTCTACCACCGAAACTTCAGCAGCAGACAGAAATGACATTTTATTGTACCCGAATCCTTTTAAAGACTTTGTTTTTCTGGATTTTACTACAAACGATTACAAAAATTCTGAATATCAGCTTTTTGATTCTTCAGGAAAACTATTAAAAGAAGAAAAAATAAAAGAATCGAAATCGGAATTCAATTTCTCTGAACTTCCATCAGCTATGTACATCATCAGAGTAAACAGGGATGGAAAAAACCTAAAAACATTTAAAATAATTAAAAAATAATATCATGAAAAAAATTTTACTAACCGTAGGAATTTTGTTGGGCTGTCATTTGGTTTCAGCTCAGACTCCGGAAAAAATGAGTTATCAGGCAGTAATGCGAAACAGTTCCGGGCAATTATTAATCAACCAGAATATTGGCGTGAAAGTGAGTGTGCTTCAGGGGTCACCGGCAGGAACTGCAGTTTATTCAGAGAGATTAACAGGCACTACCAATACAAACGGGTTGGTAAGTCTGGAAATAGGCTCAGGAACAGTACTTTCTGGAACTTTTTCAACCATAAACTGGGCATCGGGAAATTATTATTTAAAAACAGAAACCGATCCTACAGGTGGAACTAGCTATACCATTGCAGGAACCAGCCAACTGTTAAGCGTTCCGTATGCAATGTATGCAAAAACTTCGGGAAGCTCGGGCGGAAGTTTTACTTTGCCTTATATTGCATCAGTAAATAATGCAAACACATTATTTTCAATTAACAATGACGGAGACGGAACTTCTTTAGAGGGAACTAACAACACAACTACATCAAGTATAGCTTCAGTAAGAGGAATTGTAAGCCAAACTGCTCCTGGAGGATTTTCTTCTGCAGTTCGTGGAATCAATAACGGAACAGGAGGTTTAGGAATCGGAACTTGGGGAAGTCAAAACGGAAGCGGATGGGGAGTGTATGGTGTAACTCCTGCTGGACTTGGAGTTTACGGAAATGCTTCAGGTGCAGGAACGGGAGTTTACGCAAATAGTAATACAGGAACAGGTTTAACAGCAACAAGCACAAACGGAATTCCTGCTTCAATTTCAATTTTCAACAACGCCAACAACAATAACGCACTTAATGTGAACTCTGTAGGTAACGGAACTGTAGTAAACGTCTCTACGACAGGAAACGGAACCGGAGTTTTGAGTTCAACAGAAAGTGGTTTTGCAGTACACGGAATAACCAGCGCTCAATCTTCTGCAGGGATAATTGGAGATAACAACAGTGCAGGAGAAGCTGTTGTAGGAAGAACAACAAGTGATATTGCAGGAGCGGTAGTCGGAAGAAATGATGGTGGTGCTTATGGCGTAAGAGGTTTTATTGCGACCAATACAACAGGAACCGGAGTAGGTGTTTTGGGACAAGTAGGTATCGGCGGCAGCAAAGGTCGTGCAGGAAGATTTCAAAACTTAAATTCATCCAACAACAAAAACACTTTTGAGGTAGAAACAAACAGTAATGGTAATATTCCGGACAATACAGAAGGCAATGCCTCATCCTTTTTAGTTGATAATACGAATAGTGTTGCAGCTGCGGTACGAGGAGAAGTAAAAACTATTTTCGGAAACTTCGGAGCTGCAGGTATATTTGGTGTCTCTTCCGGAACTGGAGGTTTTGCAGGATTATTTCACGCTTCCAATCCTGCCGGAAACGGAAATGCATTAGTTGCTATTACCGATGGAAACGGAAATGCAATTACAGCCAATGCCAGTAAAGACGGAAATGGTGTCGAAACCAATATCGACGGTGCCGGAAATGCACTTTACGCATGGGTTCCTAGTTTTGCCACAGGTCGTGCAGGAAAATTCAATATTTTTAATACCTCAAATACAAGCGACGTAATCACTGTAACCACCGTAGGAAACGGAATTGCAGGAAACTTCAAAGTAGACAGAACGACAGGAACATCACCCGCAGTAAAAGGTGAAGTAAATTCTCAGTTTGCCAATTTCGGAACAGCAGGTATTTACGGAATTTCTTCCGGAACAGGAGGATACGCAGGTTTATTTCACGCCTCTAATACTACCGGAAACGGACCTGCATTACTTGCAATAGCTGACGGAAACGGAAATGCAATTACAGCTAATGCATCAAATGGTGGTGACGGCATAGAAGCAACGATAGATGGATCCGGTAATGCTATTTATGGATGGGTGCCTAACTTCGCAACAGGCAGAGCAGCAAGATTTACGAATTTTAATACAAGCAACACCAACCCTGTAATTACCGCAGAACAACGAAGTGGAGGAAGCATTGCCATTTTCAGAGCAGGAAGTACACCGGCAAACGTAGCCCGTATAGATGCCACCGGAAAAGGATTCTTCAACGGAGGAACTCAAAATAGCGGAGCCGATCTTGCAGAAGCTTTTGATGTGGAAGGAAACTCTGCTGAATACGAACCGGGAGACATTTTAATTATTTCGACAGATTCGGACAGAACAGTTGAAAAATCTTCAAAACCATACTCTAATCTTGTAGCCGGAGTTTACGCTACCAAACCGGGAGTTCTTCTTACCGAGGAAAACATCGAATCAGAATTAATCGGAAAAGTTCCAATGGGTGTAATCGGTGTGATTCCCACTAAAGTTTGTCTGGAAGGAGGAAAAATAGAAAGAGGAGATCTTATTGTTACCTCATCCCAATCCGGTGTTGCCATGAAAGCCAATCTTAAAAAAGTAAAAATCGGACAGGTAATCGGGAAAGCACTTCAGGATTATGACCAAAACGGAATCGGAAAAATAAAAGTATTAGTCAACATTAAATAACCATCTCATGAAATCACTATATATCATCGCATTATTTACATTAAGTATAAATGCATACGCTCAGGATTCAAAGCAAAAAACAGAACTGCAGGAAGCTGTATATCTTAAAGAATCAAAGGAATTTGAAGCTAAAATGATGAAGGAAGCCGAAGCCAGATCAGCAGAAAAAAGATCAACAACATTGGCATCTGAGCAGGGACTTGAGGTAAAAAACAAATCATCTCAAACTCAATCTGAAGTCAATAATTCCGGTAAACTATTACCAAACACGGTTTCGTTGCAAGAAGTTTTAGCATCGATTCCAGGTCGACAACCCAGAAGAAACAGCGTAACAAGCAACGTAAAACCTAATGTAGCAGGAATACCAAATACCGCGACGTTAGAAGAAATTAAAAAAACTATTCCTAAAAACTAATAATGATTTTTTAATTTTGATAAAGCCTGCATTTTTTGCAGGCTTTATTTTTTTAATCCCAGTCTGCCGCAATAAATTTCATTTTATTTCCTTTATCATCGAAAAGCGTGAGAAAATGACCTTCAATTTGATAATTCGTCATAGCTTCAAAGGCTTTTACAAATTTTGTTTCCAGTTCCATATCCTGACAAGCCATTAAAGTGCTCCCTACTCCGGAAATTTTCACTTTATTTTTAGATTTAAATTCAGAATTAAAAAACATTCTGTTGCATCCCATAAATGCAGTTCCTCTTATTTTCTTATCCTTTATCTCTGCAGTAAGGTTGATTTCAGCCTTATTTTTCATAAGCTGTTCTTTCGTAAACGAATCAAAAGAAACCATCATCCATTGTCTTTGGATATGCTCGTCTTTCATTTTCACCGAGGAGCAATTTGAGATCAAAAGCAAACAAATAGCTCCAGTTAATATTGTTAAAAATTTATTCATAACTCACCGACACCCATTTTCGTACCATTTGAATATTAAATACCGTAAAAATTAGTAAATTAGCCCCACTAAAATTATTTTAAAAAATGAAAAGAATATTTTTACTATTCACTTTCTTACTAGGCTTTGCCCAAATGAGGGCAGACGAAGGGATGTGGCTGTTGATGCTCATCAAACGACTTAATGGTGTTGATATGCAGAAAGAAGGTCTGCATCTTACACCTGAAGAGATTTATTCTGTAAATAATTCAAGCTTAAAAGATGCGATCGTAAGCTTTGGAGGATTCTGTACAGGAGAAATTGTTTCAGACAGAGGATTGATCTTCACCAACCACCACTGTGGTTACGGTGCTGTTGCAGCTGCTTCAACTCCGGAAAAGGATTACCTGAAAAACGGTTTCTGGGCAATGAAAGACAAAGATGAGTTTAATGCTAAAGATCTTTACGTAAGATTTTTGGTAAGAATGGATGATGCTACACAAAGAATCAATTCAAAATTAAACGAAAATATGTCTGCAGCTGACAGAAAAGCTGTAATTGAAGCTGAAACGAAAGCAATTCAGACAGAAAATTCTGAAAACGGAAAATATACCGTAGTAGTAAAAGACTTCTTCAATGGAAACGAGTTCTACTATTTCGTTTATCAGGATTATAAAGATATCAGATTGGTAGGCGCACCGCCATCATCAATCGGAAAATTTGGTGGAGATACAGACAACTGGGAGTGGCCAAGACATACAGGAGACTTTACCGTATTCAGAGTATATGCTGATGCAGCAGGAAACCCTGCCGAATTTAAGCCTACAAATGTTCCTTTGAAGCCTAAACACTTCTTACCTGTTTCTCTTAAAGGTGTAAAACCCGGAGATTTCTCAATGATTTTAGGATATCCCGGAAGAACAAACCGTTATCTGACTTCTTACGGAATTGAGCAAATGGTTACTAAAGACTATCCGGCTTGGGTAGAAGCTTCTAAAATGGCGATGGACGTGATGAAGAGATTTATGGATAAAGATAAAGCGACTCAGCTTAACTATGCTTCTCAATATGCAAGTGTTGCAAACTACTGGAAGAACAGACAGGGCACAATCGATGCCGTTGAAAAAAACGGAACAATTACCGACAAAAGAGAAATTGAGAAAAGATACAAAGACTGGTCTTATGAGCCGGGTAATGAAATGTATGATGGTGTTTTAGAACAAATTCAGACGTATTACCAACAAGTTTCTGACAGAAACGTAGAAAGAAACTATGCGTCTATATTAACCAGAAACGCAAAGTATATCTCTATTGCTTACCAGCTTGCTCCAATGTTGGATTCTTATGCAAAACAAGATTTGGCAGGAAGATTAGCCATGAAATCTAAATTGGAAGATGCCGTAAAAAATACGTATGAAAATATCAATACAGATCTTGAAGGAGAAATGCTTAATTCTTTGGTAAATCTTTATCAAACTAAAGTAAATAAAGATGTTGCTTCGCCTACATTAATGGCTTTGGATGCTAAAAATCTTTCTACAGTAGCTTACTCTTCTCTGTTCGCTAACAAAACATCGGTAAGCAATTATATTGCAAATCCTGATCGCTTGAAACTTGATTCTGACCCACTTTTAAAAATCGCAAGAGGTATTTCTGCTGATCAGAAAGCTTCTAGTGAAAGATTTGTGAAAGTTGATGATAATTTTGCGAAAAATAACCGTCTTTTCTTAGCTGGTCTGATGAAAGCAATGCCTGAGAAAAAATTCTATCCGGATGCAAACTCTACGATGAGATTAACATACGGAACTGTGGCAACTTTACCAATCAGAACCGACAGAAATTATTTCGGAATTACCGATAATTATTATACAGATATGACCGGTCTTGTAGGAAAATACAAAGCAGGTGACGAAGAATTTGACCTTCCACAGAGAGTTATTGCTCTTCACAATGCTAAAGACTATGGTATGTATGCTGATAAAGCAGGATATATGCCTGTAAACTTCCTTTCAGACAACGATATTACAGGGGGTAACTCTGGTTCTCCGGTAATCGATGCAGACGGAAACCTTATCGGTATCGCATTCGACGGAAACAGTGAAGCGTTAAGTGGAGACATCGTTTTCGAAGAAGAATGGCAGAAAACAATTAACGTAGACATCCGTTTCGTACTTTGGACGATCGACAAATTTGCAGGCGCAAGAAGATTGGTAGATGAATTGAAATTGGTAAAGGATGAAAATACTCCTGCCGATACAGGTGCATCAAAAATCAGAACAGCTACTCCGGCAAAAAAGAAAAAGAAATAATTTTTTCTTATATACAAATCAGAAACCGCGGAATTTTATTCTGCGGTTTTTTATTGTTAAAATCGTCAAGTTTCAGTCCCTATTATTAAACTAAACATTCCAAAACTCACGATCTAAACTTCTGTATTGTATCGCTTCCGAAATATGATGTGACAGAATATTTTCAGACTCTTCCAAATCGGCAATTGTTCTCGCCACTTTCAAGATTCTGTCATAAGCTCTTGCCGAAAGATTCAGCTTCTCCATTGCCATTTTAATAAGATTAAATGAGGCATTATCCAATTCGCAAAACCGTTCGATTTCTCTCGAACCTATTTGCGCGTTATAACTGATTTTCAAATCTTTATATCGCTCATTCTGAATCTCGCGGGCAATCAAAACCCGCTTACGGATATCTTCACTTTTCTCGCCTTTTCTTTTTTCAGCTAACTGTTCAAATTCCACCTTCTGAACTTCTACATGAATATCAATCCGGTCTAAAAGAGGACCTGAAAGTTTATTCATATATCGCTGCATTTCAAACTGAGACGAAGTATTATTGGGATCATCCGGAAAATATCCGCTCGGACTGGGATTCATTGATGCAACCAGCATAAAACTTGAGGGATAATTTACTGTAAATTTAGCTCTGGAAATCGTCACTTCACGATCCTCCAAAGGCTGTCTCATCACTTCCAGAACCGTTCGTTTAAATTCAGGCATTTCATCCAGGAATAAAACACCATTGTGAGCCAAAGAAATTTCTCCCGGTTGGGGATAGCTTCCACCCCCCACAAGCGCTACGTCCGAAATCGTATGATGAGGTGAACGAAACGGGCGAACGGTCATTAAAGAAGTTTCAGCGCCCATTTTTCCGGCAACAGAATGTATTTTTGTAGTTTCTAAAGCTTCTTTTAAAGTGAGTGGCGGCAAAATACTCGGAACTCTTTTTGCTAGCATTGTTTTGCCGCTTCCGGGCGGGCCGATGAGAATAATGTTGTGACCTCCCGCTGCGGCAACTTCCATCGCTCTTTTAGCAGTTTCCTGGCCCTTTACTTCAGAAAAATCAAACGGAAACTGATTAATTTTTTCCTGGAATTCTTTTCTGGTGTCTAAAACTACTTTCTCAAGAGGTTTTCCGTCATTAAAGAAATCAATAACTTCTTTGATATTTTCAACACCATAAACATTAAGATTATTAACAATGGCAGCTTCCCTTGTATTTTGTTTCGGCAAAATAATTCCTTTAAAGCCTTCTTCACGAGCCTGGATTGCAATTGGTAAAACTCCTTTTATAGGTTGAAGACTTCCGTCGAGAGATAACTCTCCCATAATGATGTAGTCGTGAACATTCTCAGCCACAATCTGATCCGAAGCAATTAAAATTCCGATAGCTATGCTGAGGTCATAGGACGAACCTTCTTTCCGCAAATCTGCGGGAGCCATGTTGATCGTTATCTTTTTCCCTGGGATTTTATAGCCTACATTTTTGAGGGCAGCAGAAATTCTGTAGCTGCTTTCTTTGATCGCATTATCGGGTAATCCTACGAGATGATACCCAACTCCTCCGGTATCGATATTTACTTCAATGGTGATGGTTTGTGCTGATACGCCATGGATGGCACTTCCGTAAATTTTAATCAACATATTTGTGCTTTATGTAAAATTAATAATTTTTTTCTTTCAATCATAAAAAATCGGCACAGAAAACTGTACCGATCAGAGGTATAAAAATGGATGAAAAAGGATATTTATTTTTTAATGAATTTATTTCTGTAAACTTTTCCTTCGGCACTTTTAGAAACAATCATGTAAGTTGCAGGAGTAAGGCTGCTTACGTCAATTGCCTTACCGGGAGCATGATCTTTTATTTGTCTGATCAGTTTACCAGATATATCAATAATAGAGATTTCTTTATAATTTTTGTCCGAAGTTTTACCAATATATAGAAGCTGTGTCGTCGGATTGGGATAGATGCTCAGATCGTTTTCAGACTTCTTTATTTCTCCTGTTCCAAGATTACAGAAATTCCAATTCCCGAAGTTAAGTTTAATAAATGCAAAGGAGCTTAGCATTTCGCACTGATCCGGGCAATATTCTGTACAGGCATAAAACCCGTATTCTCCGTTTGTTGTTGCCTGGTAAACGTCGCCTGTTGCCCCGCTGATCGCACATGGCTCAGTTGGTGAAGGCGGATTGCTGGACGGAAGACATTTGAACCATGTATGATTCCCATATAAAACAGGAAAGCCATTTTCGAGCTGTACCGATGCTCCTTCACAAACATTATACTCCCCGGGAGCAATTTCTTCAAAAGTTCCGGGGGTAAAATTGGCAATCATAAAAGGAAGCCCGTAAGCATAACCATCGGCAAGAATTGGCGTACTTTCGGCAGTGCAGTCGCCTTCTGAAACCTGTACTTTAAAATAATAAAGCATATCTGCTGTTCCGTTGATCGTAAGACTTTGCGAAGTTGCTCCCGAAATAGCCACCCAAGGATTTGTATTGGGAGTCTGCCAATCCCATTCCTGTTTGTACCATTGGTAGCTGCTGAACGTCTGCGATACGGTAAGTGTTTCTGTTTCTGTGTTACAAAATACCACTTTCTCCGGAAACATGGTACCAAGTCTTGGACTTGTAACGGTTGGATTGCATTGTGCATTTAAACTTAGAAGGTTTAAAAATAAAACCGTAAGAAAAATTAGTTTTGTTTTCATATTAAAATATATTTAGTGATTCATATTTTCAGTCAATGGTGAGACGCAGCCCGAATTTTACATTAAAGTTGAAAGGTTTGTCTTTATAAACCGTATTCAGCGGACTATTGTCTTTGAAATGATAACCGACACCGGGTTCTGCGTATACCGCAATTTTATCTACAATCTTAAGTTGAAGCCCTACTGCACTGTTTACCGAAAACTGCATTGGCTTTTTATCTATTTCTTCATTAGCTTCTTCCTTTACTTCGTTGTTTACAACATATTTCGTTTTAATATCTGCTGAAACAGCTTTTTCTGCTATTCCACCTGCTGTTACATATCCGGTAAATCTTCCTTTCTTGATCACATTATAATTAACCTGCACCGGAATGCCGATATAATGAACAGACTGATCACTTTTTATATAATCAGATTCGCTACCAGAACGAAGTTCTGTAGAAAGTTTGGTATAATTAATTCCGGTACCGATTCCCCATCTTTTTCCTAAGTTCCTATAAACGGAAAGCCCAAATGTTACCGGAACTTTATGTCTGATTTTTGCGTCAATAGGCTTATCCTGATTGGCCAGTAAAATAGCTGTAAGCGGATTATCCTGATAACCTGCAGTCCAGATTTCATCGCTTAAGCTCATACTTGCTCCGTTTAAAGTAGCGTATCCGGGAAACTGCTCTGTTGCATTTTGAGAAGTACTTCCCGTCATCATTCCCAACATCCAATCTTTTTTTGATTCGTTCTTCGTAAGTTTCGTTTTATCCGCTTTTTCTTTTTTAGAAATCAGAGCATGGTTTTTTTCGAAGATAATTTCATGATTAAAATCCGGAAATATTATATCTTGTTTTCTAATCGAAACATTCGGAAAAAACAAGTCATTATTAACCTGATTTCCAGAAAGATTATTATTAAACGGTTTTAAAATTTCTTCCTGATATTTTTCAATCTTTTCATTAAAATTTGAGACCTTAAAACTTTTATCTAAATCTGTAATCGCAGGTTTTGAATTACTGAAACTTTCGTCTTGTGAAATATTATTTTTGATACTATTATTTAAATAATCTTCTGCTGAATTCTTTGTTTCGGGCACTTTTGTAAGCACTGAAACACTTTCTGTCTGATCATCTTCAAAAAACTTCACTCCTCCAAAAATGATAAAAGCCAGAACAGCTGCAGCTCCGCTCACTTTATAGAATAAATTTTTAAAGCTTTTTTCAGGAACGATTTTCTTTTGAGCTTTGATTCCGTCTACAGGAACAATCATTTTATCCTGATCATCATCAAACAATTCTTTTTTAATATCATCCCACAACCCTTCCGGAGGTTCTTCTGTATGATCCTCCATTTTATTGCGCATCTTATTAAACCACTCTTCACTCATATTGCGCTATTTTTAATCGTTTATATTCCCTGATTTTCTGAGCCAAAGCCGCTCTTGCTCTGTGAAATTGTGAAGCAGAAGAATTTTCTGCGACTCCCATAATTTCTGCAATTTCTTTATGGCTTTTTTCTTCAAATACAAAAAGATTAAAAACCGTTCGGTAACCTTCGGGTAGATCTCTTATCATTTCCATAATTACGGCTTCAGGTATATGCTGAATATCGGGTTCTTCCTCTACGGTCATATCCGGAAGTTCCGAATCATCAATACAATTTTTAAAATCAGAGTTTTTCTTTAGGAATGTTAAAGATTCATTCACCACAATTCTGCTCATCCAGGCTCTGAGCGAGCCACTTCCTCTATACTGAAAGCTTTCTATGGATCGAAACATTTTTATGAAACTGTTTTGTAAAACATCATGAACGTTATCTCTATCAATAATATAACGCGAACAGATATACGTAAGATTCCCGGAATACACTTCAAAAAGTTCTTTCCAGGCAGCTTCTTCCTTCAACAGAAGACGGTCGATTAAAATCTGTTCTTTGTTTAATTCCATTAATTCTACACAGTAAGACGAGCTTACATCATGCAAAAATAGGCTGCCTTTATAAACTACAGCCTATTTTCACCAATAACCATTTAATTCTTCAGACAATACGGAAAATCATATTTGATGATTTCGAACGGACTTATTGCAGCTCCGTCTACCGTAATTTTTTCTGCAATAATGCCAAATCTAAGCGACCAGTCTTGTCCTACAAAGTATCCTTTTTGCTTTCCTGCAAGTGTTACGACGGTATTTTTCATCGTTCCGTCAACAGGAATTTTAAGGTTTAAGCTTTTCGGTAAAAAAGTAAGCTCTACAGTATTGTTATTTAAATTTAATTTTGACGTATAATTCAGTTTATATTCTATTTTACCCATTTCAGCCAATGCTGTTTCTACCTTCACCGGATTTTTTACTACAGCCTGCACAATTTCCTTCACCGGAAAATCTTTAAAAGTAATCACCGAATCTTTTGCCGTAAATTCATTAATTCTCTCTGTTCCTGTATTTCCTTGTGACACGATCTGCTTTGCTTTATAATTTCCGTTAACATCTTTAATCGCCACCGGAGTCGGCTCATAGTTGTCGTTGCAAGAAACCATCATGATTGCCAACATGATTAAAACTGTTTTAAGTACCGTTATTTTTTTCATTTTTTTAAATTACTTGTTACACATTTTCTTTTGAGTACTCAATAAGTAAATAACGATTCTGAAAAATCCTGCATTAAAAAAGGAAAAAAAAATCAAACACATTGACAACTCACTGATTTTCAAATACAAAATTTAATCAGAAAAAATCATTTTTAGCTTTTTTTAAATTTTGATACATTTGCTATAAGAGACTTCTTTTAAAAACATTCAATATTTATTTATGAGCGTAAAACCTGAAATATCCTGGGCAGATTTTGAAAAATTAGACATCAGAAGCGGAACAATCATTTCTGTAAATGATTTCGAAAAGGCAAGAAATCCTTCTTATCAGCTGGAAATTGATTTTGGAGATTTAGGAATAAGAAAATCTTCAGCACAAATTACGTCGCTGTATAGTAAAGAAGATTTATTAGGAAAACAGATTCTGGCCATAGTAAACTTTCCTAAAAAACAAATTGCCAATTTTTTCAGCGAATGCCTGGTTTTGGGAGTTTATGGAGAAAATCATCAGGATGTAACACTTCTGAGTCCGTCTTTAACCGTGAAAAATGGGCTTCAGGTCGGATAATTATAATCTAAATTTTAACGCAAATGATACAAAATATTCCATTAGAAAAGGTTTTATTCCTTGATATTGAAACGGTTCCAAACGCCGGCTTCTGGGAGGACTTATCCGAAACTGAACAAAAACTTTGGGATAAAAAAACAAAACATCAGCGAAAGGATGAGATCTCGGCTGAAGATTTTTATGACAGAGCCGGAATTATGGCAGAATTTGGAAAAATTATCTGCATCACCATCGGAATGCTTGAGAAAAACGACACTTTAAAAATAAAAAGCTTCGACGGTCATGATGAAAAAAAGCTGCTCTTAGAATTTGGGGAAATATTCAACAGCCCAAGACTTCGGGATGTAATTCTTTGTGCCCATAATGGAAAAGAATTTGATTTTCCGTGGATTGCAAGACGATTTCTCATTAACGGAATAATGCCTCCTACTCCTTTTCAGATGTTTGGGAAAAAACCATGGGAAATCCCACATATCGACACGATGGAACTGTGGAAATTCGGTGATTACAAGAGCTATGTTTCACTTGAATTATTGGCTCACGTTTTTGGAATTCCGACTCCGAAAGATGATATCGACGGATCAATGGTTTCATCAATCTACTACATAGAAAAAGACTTGCAACGAATAGTTGACTATTGTGAAAAAGATGTCTTAACTTTGGCAAACATTTTCAGACGGATGCGTCAGGAAGATTTATTAAAGAGAAACATCAATTTAGATTAAAAAATACCGCTTGACGGTAAGTAAAACGATAAAATGAAATTTACAGACGACCAGATTGCCGATATAGGAGAAGAAATTATAGGCGTATTAAAAACGGTATACGACCCGGAAATTCCGGTAGATATTTATGAATTGGGGTTAATTTATGACGTCCAGATTTCTGATGAAGCCGATGTGAAAATCATCATGACCTTAACAACACCTAATTGCCCGGTTGCCGAAACTTTACCTCAGGAAGTAAAAGATAAAGTAAAAGCTGTAGAAAATGTGAATGAAGTCGAGCTGGAGCTTACATTCGAACCAAGCTGGAACAAAGACATGATGAGCGAAGAAGCGAAGTTTGAATTGGGAATGCTTTAAGATCCGGTTAAAAAAATACCTATATAAAAGCTTTATGAGTTTGTTCATAAAGCTTTTTTTGTGTCGTTAAAATTGTAACGAGATTATTTTTTGAGTATCCTTAAAAACATTTGCTTTCGGTAGTTGATGGGTTTATTCAGGCTCTGAAAATTAAATATTGATGCTTTAGTTCTGTTTCCTAATACAAAATAGAACAAGAAAACCACCGCATTTGCAGTGGATCTATTATTGTCATCATGGCACAAGCGTGACGCTTGCGCCAGCGATGGGAGGTTTTTTTATTATCACCACACGATATAATCGTGCGGGAGCGAGGAGGGTTTTTATTATATCAGCCACGGATTACAAATCCGCGGCAGATGATCTAAGTAATATTATAAAAATAAAAATCTTCAGCTGAAAATCTATCTGTATTTTCTAGATAATTGAAATACTTATCATATAAAGTTCTGTCAATAGACAAATATTTATGATTAACTGAGTCAATACTTATATATTGAATATAATCGTATTTATATAATATATTTTTCAATTCTGTAAGAAATTTATCTTCTATAAAAACGAATGGATAATTAGAATTTATGTATCCTACAATATTATTCGAAAGTTCAATCATGGCAATCTTCTCTACACTTGGTTCGTAGCTTACTTTAAATAATATTTTTAATTCATCAATGATATCAAAAAAATCATAATGTCTCCAATTAACATCTAAATTAATTGCTTTCTCTATAAAGTTTGTTATATTCATATTATGAAATTATTTTGGGGTTCCTGGAGCTCCGTGAATTAAGTTGTTAGCACTCTTATAAACATTAATAAAATTGGTTGGCTGACCATTACTTAAAGTTCCTACATTTGTATTTAATACTGGAACTTTTGCTTTAGTGCCCCCATTATAAAGCCAAAGATTGTTTTTCTCAGCATATTGAGCTGCTTTTAGAACCGCTGCATCAGCATTTATCGTTGGATAAAAAATACTCTTCCCACCTATTCCCAAATCCATTTTATGCTTGAGCATTGCATCTTTTGAAACTGTAAACATGCCATCTGTTAAATTTCCATGCTTGTTTACTGAAAACGCTCCTTTTTCTGCATTTAATATTTTAAGCGCATCGTCCCCCTGTCCTTTTACAACCATTAAAGGAAGTATAGCGTATTTAGCATTAGAATCAGATGCTGCTGCCATTATTCCTAATCCCTCCCAAATACCAAAAGGATCTCCAAATCCTCCCATCATTTTTATACCTCCTACAGGTAATTGGGATGCTCCAGCTGTCATACCTTGAATAACAGTTCCTTTACTCGTCTCAAAAGCAGAGTTTTGAAATCTTCCGTTATGATCCATTACAGTTCCATCGCCAAGTAAAGAATAACTATAATTACTTGTTTCAATTCCTGCAACACTAGTAGAACCCTGTATAGTTGCACTCTCATAAACATTGGTTACATTGCTGTAACCAGCTGCAGATGCTTCAGCTGTCGTATTTACGCTTGCATCATAGGTGTAAGATTTATTACCATCAACTTCTTGCTCAACCCAACCTTCTAACATTCCTGTTGGATCAGTTGCATTGATAGGATTATTAAAGCTGTATCTGAAAGGTGTCATATCAGGATGAGCTTCCGCCAACGGATCTACCACACCCCATCTTCCTAAATCCGGCATATAAAACCTCGCTCCATAATCATACATTCCCGTCTCCTGCAACTCTTTACCGTTGTACTTGTAGTTATAATAACTCCCAAGATAACCTTTATATTCTGTTCCGATATGGTTGAGTCCAAACGGGTAATAATCATTTGTATCTGTAATTTCCACAGAGCCATCTGTTTTTCTTGCAAAGCTTATCCTTGTATTTCCCAAATGATCCCTGTACTGGTAAATATAACGATTTTCAGTGAAACTGTAGAAGCCTTCATTTGTAGCAACAAAATCAAGTTTCCATGGCTGGGATTGAGGGGGACCAGTAGGATCCCATGGATCGATAGTAATTCCTTTTTCAAAAGCTTGCTGCTCATACGCAAATTCTGTTCTGCACCAGGGGCATGGAGCTAAGTTTTCGATCTGCGAATATTGGAATCCATCCAGATAATCAGTTGATATAACACTGGTGGGTTGTCCTCTTCCAATTTTCTGGTTTGAATATATTTTTCTTAACTTAACTCCATCTGCCCTATACAAATAATTTAAACTCGTGTAAGTATCTACGGGTGAAAAGTTTTAGGCAAATTGAGATGGTTATATATAATACTTTGAATACCCTTATCCATCATGTCGATCATATTACCATTTGAATCGTAATTGATTAAGTTACTACCGCCTTCATATCCAGTCTGATTTAGTGCATTTTCAACAATCCTGTTAAGACGATTACCTGTATACTGATAGTCTAGATTGTCAACCAGTGTGGAAGTAAGCCCAAATAAAGGAACAGCCTTGCGCTGAAGATTGATTATGTTTCCATTGAGGTCATAGCTAAGGTATTCATCGAAATTGCCGTTATGAGGATTCGTAGCATTTGGTTCTGCGTAAAGACCAGTTTTTAGCCTGTTTAAATTGTCATAAGTGTAATTGTATCTTTTCAGAATATTTTCCGAGGAATTTTTCCAGTCGATCTCAGCAATATTCCCGTTAAATTTTCCGGAGGAGACATTTGAGTAAACCGGATTATGATATTTAATCTCGTAACCGAAAAACTTTCCGTTAAGATTTGCCGGATCATTGATTTTGGTAACCCACCCCCGAATGTTGTACAGATAATCTACAGCCTGAAGCCCACTGCCCGCAACTATACCTCCTACCTTTTTGGTTTCAAGCTGTGAAAGCTCATTGTAGGTATTCTGTGCAAGGTATTCAACAGGATTATTGTCAACCTGATGTTTGTGAACTTTTAGCCTGTTCTGATGATCATATTCAAACGTTTCTGTTATTACACGTTCCGTATCAGTATCCAGCCTTTTATGTCGGGTAATCATTTGTTTTGGAGTACCCGAAAAATCAAGCTCAGATTCTGTTTTTGTGTAGCCTCCCAAATGGTTAACCGAATGCGTCGCTAAAGCCCTCCCCCTGGAATCGTACCACGTATAGTTCTTCGTCCAGTTGTCATCCTCTATGTTTTTGATCAGCGTCATGACAGGCAGGCTTTTGGTGCTTACGCTGTTGCCCGTACTGTTGTCACTGATCACAGCCACACCGAAAACCGTGGAAGGGAAAGCGGGATTAAAGCTGTAAGATGCATACGTATCATAGTAGTTGATGCTCAAAATCTTTACGTACTTATAATCCGACGGGTAAGCCCTGCCCGAGTAAAAAACCTCCATCCCCTCATGCATAAAACCTGAGCTTTCAATACGGTTCATATTGTTGCTCCCTTTCAAATCGGCATCTGCCTGTTCTGTTAAACGATCACCTCCTGTGCTGAGCCCCGTGAAGGCAACCCTCCCGAAACGGTCATACTTCGTGAAAAGCCACTGTCCTTTTTCTGTCAGATTAGAATCCTGCGACCCAACCAGACGGTCCTGCTTATCGTAAACCATAAACTCCCAGCCCTTACCCGGAAGCTTCTTCTCAACCAAACGGTTGCGGCTGTCATATTTATACTGGTAGCAAAGATTGCTTAATGTGACAGGATCAACAGCATTCGCTGCCACTGCCAATGGCGGGATAACATATGCCAATTGGTTGTAATCGTTATAAACATAGTATGTGTCTGCTTCAGTGGTTGCATCAAGCATTTTCCTTACCAGGACAACCTGCCCCTGGCCATTCTTGAACTCTATCGTTTTATTGCCGTCTTCGTCAGTTACCGTATTCTTATACAGCTGACCCGCTCCATAAGGAGTCGGAGACAATGTTATCTCAGAACTGAAGCTGGCGTAATCAAATGTTGCCACATATTTTTTGACTTCTCCGTTTTCATTGGCTTCATAGCCAAACTTTACAGGTTTACTGCTCCAGGCCGTACCAACCTGTCTTTGCTCCAAGACCCTGTCCAAAGGAGAAGCTTCAAATTCTTTCTTGGAAAATATTATTTCTGATCCGTAAATATCTGCCTGAGTGGCATTGGTCAAAGGACTCGTTACTATGGCTCCGTTAGCTGTCCCGCTTTGGGGCACAGGAAGGTAATCCATAGCCTGCCTCCCGTACTGGTCATATACAAAGTGCGTAACGACATCCCTTCCCAGCGGGGAAGCCTTGATGTTCACTGCCTGCTTGGGTCTGCCCAAGCCGTCAAGATACTGTACGCTCTCTACACTTTTTGGCGTAGAGCCTGTTGGATCGGTCAGATATGTTTTAGTGTAAACGTAGTTTTCATTCGTGCTTAAATTTAAAGTCTGTGCATGGGAAAACCCGGCTACAAACAAAGCACTGATGGGTATGATTATTTTTTTCATGGTTTGGTTTTATTGCTTGTAGTTGTACTTGAACTCTTTTAAGATTTTACCTGACGCACTGTTCTCCCTGATCTCTTTTAAGCGGTTTGCCGTATCATAAAGGTAAACTTCCCTGATTCCTGAGGGTGGCGTAATGCTGGTTACCCCGATCAAGGGATCGTAAGTATACGTCGTGATCTGAGCTTCGGATAAATCCGGAAGCTGCCTGAAGGCGTTAAGCTGAGCAATCAGGTTAGCTTCATTTGAAGGGTTCAAAGCATCCTGATCCGAAGCACTCACTATCGATGATGCCAAAGCACTCACCGCAGAATAGGGATAATTAGCCACCTTTGCAATAGGCTGCGTACCGTTATAACCCCAGATTATTGAGACCACTATCCCATCCTTAGTCGTATACTGCAATAGATTGCCCTTTGCGTCATACTGGTCATAGGTAACCGCTGTTTCTAAAGCTGCATTCCCAAAAGAAGATTGTATCTGATTTGGAAGATAGGATAAATTCCCGTTCCAATTATTTGCATAATTGATTTTCTTCGCTTCTATTAATTTACCATCTTTAAAGCTTTCAATTTTCTCTATTTCAGAAATTCTATTTTGAGAATAAACAGAATTTCCTGAATGATAGAAATAAAGAGATTTTAATTCTGTTCCTTCTTCTGTATTTGTAGTGTATGAAGATATTTTTTTATTAGTCGGATTATATTCAAACAGTTCATTTTTTTGCAGAACTGTTTGAATCCCATTTTTGTAAAAATAATTTTTAGTTTGAGTAGAATCAAGTTTAGCCCAACCAAAAGCTTCTACAAGCTGTTGATTAGAAGTAAAATTGATTGGGTAACCCGGAATCGATGAATAATTCTTACTGTTACAAATTGAAAAGCATGCCGGAAATGTCATTCCATATTGGTTTAAGGTGATAAGATAGTTATCATAATTATTCCATATATTTCCTTTATAATCGGAACTTTGCCAGAACTTATGTCCCGATATTTCCTCATAATCCACAAAACTATATGAATTTGTTATTTCCGAAAGTTTTCTGTTACTGCTGTCATAGTTTTTTTCATTTAGTAATAAGCCTCTTTTATAATCAACATTCTTTGAGGGAATATAGGGTACTCCAATATTATAGTCAGATTCCGGATAATCGATGGGACAAGTGTATGTATATTGCTTATATCCCTTATCCGTTTCAAAAACCTTAACATTTTTATATCCAACATGAGCTCCCTGAGTACTCATTACAGGCATTTCACTGAAATCTTTGACTTCAGTGTAAAATGCTACTCCTGTAGTGGTAACAAAGTTTCCGTAAATATTGAAACAATTTGTATCAAGGTTAACAGTTCCCTCGGTTTCAAAAATAGGAGCCTGGTGAACCAAAGCGCCACTACTTTTATTTTCATCAGAAAAATCATTGTAGTCGTATCTTTTAACTCTTGATGGATATGAATTCAAATTTAAATTACTGAAGTCAAAATATTCAATATTTACAGGCGATTCATAATATTGAATTTCCTTTACTCTTATACCACCACCATAAAGATATTTTTTTTGTGGAATCGATTTTTTATAAAAATCAATTATAACTCCATCTATGCCATTATAGTTGAGATCAAATGCTGTTCTAACGATCCTGTAACTTTTATTGGGATCTAAAGTTATTTCCACACAACAAATAGGATTATTGTAATGACATAAGAGATTTGTAGTTTCTACAAGTTGTCCATTTTGATAAGCTTGAAGCATCATATGAACAGGTGCAGTTGTCTGATCAGAAGGAACAACAATTGAAGGTCTAAATATTGCTGTTGTCTCTGTCGTGATTGGCGGAAGGAATACTGACCCATTACTTGTAAAATCATATGATAGGTTTCTAAACTTTACAAGATTCTCATGGTTTTTGCTAAAATCTGTAATTTCCTGATCTCCTACGAATGAATATGTATTACTTTCAAAATTAAAAAGTGCAGCACCTCCGGTTGGATATTTTATACCTAATAAGACATCTGTTGTAGCAACACTGAAGGGATTTACAGATTCTGTATGTTTATAACCACAATCTCCATCATCACTGATGCCCAAATACCCCCAGTTATCTTTTTTAAAGTTATACATAGCAGAACCATCAACTGCTTTGTAGCTTAATTCATATTTATTAATGTAATTTCCGTTTTTGCTTAACTCTATTTTTTTAAGCAACATTCGTGAGTATATACTGCCTGTAGAATAATCGTGACTAAAAGAATATTTTTTAATCTCATTATTCCCATTGTCAACCAATCTTATACTTGTGAGACGAGGAGCCTGATTACCGATATTAAGATTTGTATCACTTCTACCCGGCGTATAACCAAAATATATTTTACCTATCTGTTATTGAAATAGTTTTTAACTTTCTGACCTGTGTAACATTTGTTTGGTTTCGTATGATTTCCCTGGGCAGTTCTCCCATGCAGTTGGCATTCTGTTCAATTTGCAGATCTGAATAATATCTTTTTGTATAAGTTGCTTTGCTGTACCCCTCTTTGTATTGCGTTTCATATTCAAATCCAAGAATCTGATTACCATTATTATCATATACTGAACTTAACTGAAATGCACTTATATATTCTTCTTGAGGGGAAAATACATCATTAGAATTCGCTATATCCGAGGTTCGTGTTGCTGTCATTCCGTTTGATACCTCTTTAATATTAAATTCAAATCTGTACCCTTTTTCATCATAAATTGTAAATCCCGATGGTACATATGGATTATTGTTTACAGCAGAATAATGATTTATTATTTTGAGTCTATGATCAGAGAGTGGTACTACCTGTAATAGTCCCTGAGCATTTTTTTTTATATAGAAACGACCTGTATGTCCCATAAAGTTAAATTGCCAAAGATCATGTTCAGTATCAAACTTACCACGTTTTACGGTATCCCAATAATATCTATTTGCTTCATTAGGCTGATTATATGCAAACTGTGACAAATTAGCTATTTTATCATAGTAATAATTATGGTGATAATTAACATTGGTATTATGGTAAATACCTACATTACCCGGCTCAGTTGAACCATCAAGTTTGAATACTTCATCGGCAAGTCCTCTAATGGTTCTTGAAATTGTTCCTCCAGCAAACAAATTCCAACCTAAACCCACATCGCTTGCAATTTCACTGACTGCTGTACTCGATGCATGATACTTTAATGAAACGTCTATACTGAAATCTTTTGACGAGGTTGGAACATTTATAAGTGGTAATGAAATATCGGGAATTCCTGTATAGTTATTTACAGGCACTTCTTCAAATTTCATTAATGAGCTAACGGATGGAGAAGGTGGAACAATTTGCGGAGTACCTATATCAATAGTTGGGGTCTGTGATTGTGCGGACAATATATTCATTAAACATAGTGTCTTTATGATTATAATGTTTTTCTTCATGTATCTTATTTTTTAATCAGTTTAGCATTAGCAGTTTGGTTATCATTGGTTTTTATAGTGATCAGATACGCTCCCTGTATCAAATTCTGTGTATTAATCTTCGTTATTTTATTCTTCGTCTTCAAACTCTGAAGCTGTCTACCATCCATATCATACAGCGTAATATCCGCTTCCTTAAATTCAAACCCAATCTCCACATAACAGTAATCACTTACCGGATTAGGATAGATCTTCATATCCTGCTTCTCGATCAACTGGTCAATCTGGCTGTCGCCTAATTTCACGATTTTCCAGTTCTCCTTGCCTAATTCTTCCGCGCTTGTTCCTGCCAAAACAATCGAACCGTCTTTATTCATCTTCAGATCAGATAACCTTTCTTCTTTCTTTCTCGATTCTCCTTTCACGTGCTTTCTCCATTGTTCATTACCGTTATTATCTATATACAACATCCAGAATGTTTCATCATCAGCCTCAATTCTTCCTTCAGCCTGAGTATATCCGCCCAGTAAAATGCCTTTGGATGGAGTCACTCCTTTCACCCCGCTTCCTGCATCCCACATCCCGCTCATCACATTCATTCCCATCAGAATATCGCGGTTTTTAAAATTGTAGGATTTCTGCCACTGCTCTTCACCTTTTGTGTTGAGTGAAACTAACCACAGATCTGTTCCTTCCTCTATTCCTACCGTCTTATTGCCCGATCTTTCTGATCTTGATTCTCCGCCGATAATATATCCCGAAGAAGTAAACGCCATTGTTCTTACATGGTCATCTCCTTTACCGCCGAAGTTCTTCTCCCATTCTACTTTGCCTTCTTTATTGAGTTTTACGATCCAGTAATCGCCCTCGCCATAGTTTTCAGTAGATTTTGGATGAGTGATGATTGATAATTGATGATCGATTTTTGATTCCGAAGGATTCTTTGCTTTTTTCGTATCATTTATTAATGATCTTTTATCATTCATATAAGTAAGCCCGCTTCTCGAATAAATTCCAAGCAAAGCCCCACCATCGGGAGTAGGAATCATCTTCTCAACTTCATCAAGACCTTTTCCGCCTAAAATTATTTCTGAGAGTACTTTTCCGTTTTTATCCAATCTCGAGATAATCACATCTTTTGAACCGAAACCGTTTGATGAATTCTGAACATTTCCTGCCACCATAAAGCCTAAGTCTGCCGTCTGAATCACCGATCTTGCTTCTTCATCCTGAGCTGTTCCCAATGTTTTCTGCCAAAGCTCATCTCCGAATTCATTGATTCTGATCAGCCAGATATCAGATCCTCCTTTAGAATCATCTTTCTTATCCAATCCTTTTCCTGAATACGAAGTTCCAGCCAGCAAAAATGCGCCTTCCTGTGTGGAAACCGTTGCTGAAAGAAAATCATGGTTCTGTCCTGAAAAATATTTTTCCCAGACTTCTTCACCCTGTTGATTAAGCTTGACCAAATGGAAATCGTAGCCGTTGTTTTGTTTGTTTTCGGTGGTAAGTTTCTTCGATTGAATAGAACTTCCGGTAATTAGGTATTGCTGATCTACTGTCGTGGTAACCTGCGAAAGAAAATCCTGTGTCGAAGATTTAATATCTTTCTGCCATACCACTTCCTGTGCAGAAAATACTGCGGCAGTATAAAGGAATACTGCACTCATGTAGAGTTGTTTCATGATCTGGTTTTATTATTAAGTTTAAAATTTTATGGAAATCTTTTTAAAATCGTAAAATGATTTTAAAGACTGAGAGAATAGTTTGTTGGGCATCATGAGAAATGCATCTGTTGGAAGGTTAATCGTTTTTTTCATCTATTTTTTCATCTATTTTGTGTTAGTCGGATACCGCAAATCTAAAATATTTTAAATTCACTGCAAATAATTCCTTTATTTTTTTCATAATCTGTTGATTTTTAACCTGAAAACCAAATGTAGTCCACCAAAGCGACAGAAGTTGACGTATGTCATCCTAATTATTATATATCAATATCGAAATATTTTGATGAAAGAAATTTAAGCCAATAGTTTATAACAATCTTGTATAAAAAAACCTCCCAAAATCTGGAAGGTTTCAATTTTTTATAAAATTTAAATTTTACTTCTGCTTCTCTGACCACAACTCCATTTTTCTGTTTAAAACATCCAATGGAAGACAGCCTTGACTTAAAATCTCATCATGGAAACTCGCAAGGCTGAATTTCTTACCCAGATCTTTTTGGTATTTCTCTCTTAATTCCCGGATTCTTAAAGAACCAATTTTATAACCTAAAGCCTGTCCCGGCATCGCCATATATCGTTCTACTTCCGCAGTTGCACCCGCTTCATCATAAGCAATGTTACTTAAAAAATAGGCAATCGCTTCTTCCCTGCTCATTTTTCCGGAGTGAATTCCTGTATCTACAACTAATCTTACCGCTCTCAGCATCTGATCACTTAAATATCCCATTTTTTGATAAGGATCTGTATAAAGGCCGAATTCCGGACCTAAAGTTTCACAATAATGTGCCCAACCTTCACCATACGCTCCGAACCAGCCGAACCTCATAAATTTCGGAAGTTTTATATTTTCCTGTTGCAGAGAAACCTGATAATGATGCCCCGGAATTGCTTCATGCAAGAACAAAGATTCCATTCCGGAAGTAACGTTGAATTTTGCAGGATCAGGAATTGGCATATAGAAAATTCCGGGTCTTTTTCCGTCCGGTGTTCCCTGAATATATTCCGCACTTGCGCTCGCTTCACGAAATTTTTCGGTTTGTCTGATCTCAAACCTCGTTTTCGGAGTTACACTGAACATGGTTTTAAGCTTCGGAGTTATTTTAGCTAAAATTCCGTTAAAACCATCCAGAACCTCTTTTGATGTTTTGTAAGGCATTGCTTTCGGATCGCTTTTGACAGAATTAATAAACTGCTCAAGCGTTCCGCTGAAGCCAACCTGCTGTTTTACTTTTTCCATTTCAGAGCGTAGCATTGCCACCTGCTGCAATCCGATTTTATTGATTTCATCCGGAGTTTTATTGGTCGTCGTCCAGCTTTTAGCATAAAACTTATAGATGCTGCTTCCATTTGGCAAAGCATTATAACCATCTGTTTCTCTGGATTTAGGCAAATATTCTTTTTCAAGAAAATCGCCCATTTTAGTATAAGCAGGAATAATATTTTTCGCAATAGATTCCTTATACAGTTTCGTGAATTTTTCTTTCTGCTCTTTAGAAAAATCTTTCGGGAAATTTTTTATCGGGCCTGCGAAAATATTTTTTTCAAAATCAGAACTTGTAATTTCTTCAGCTCTCATCTGTGGAATCATTTTGATCACCAACTTTCTTGGAAGAACCATTTTATTGTTGATCCCTTCACGGAAGTTTTCTGTAGCAGCAGTCATCCATTCTGGAAATTTTTCCATTCTTTTGAGCCAGTCTTCATAATCTTTTTCGGTGTTGAAAGGCTGACTTCCCTGCCCGCTTCCGTATAAAGGAAAATTCAACGGCAATCCTGTAAACTGACTGAACGGAATATATTCAGGATGATAGGCATACGCTTCAATCTTATCTTTTAAAGTATAGTCCAGAACGTCATAAACAACTTTATCTTCATCCGAGAGATTTTTGTAATCTACATTTTCAAGCTGCTTTTGTACCGAATTGTAGAAGGCAATCTCACCAGAAATAAAATCTTTATCGATATTGATGGGAAGCTGATCGTTATACCTTAAATCTCCCTGTGAAGTCGCTTCCAGTGGATACAGCTTTAAATACTGCTCATAATAATTGGCAGCAATAGAATCAATATTTGTAGGTGTAACTTTGGTGAGCGGAGAATCTGTCTTCTTGCAGGATACAACACTAACGGCCAATCCGAGCCCGAGAATTCCTTTTAAAATAATATTTTTCATATATCGTTTGATAACTTACTTTAAATTTAATATCGTATAAAAAACAAAAATACTAATATTGAGACTTTGAATGTAGTATTAAATTCAGATTTTAGTAAAAATAGTTTTGAAAATAGTTTTCACATTCGTACAATTTTTTATCTTTGCTTAAAACGTTTAACAATCATAGTATTACAAGTTCTTTTTTAGGAAATAATGAAAGGGATTTTAAAAATTTACCATCCGGACGAAACTCTAAAATACAATATAAAAAGCACTTACTGCAAGGCTGTTTATAGCAATCAAAAACACTTTTTGGAAGTAGAAGTCATTACAGACGACGGTTTGGACCATGTGGATGACGATTCGTTACAATATAATTTTCCTCAGCTTTCGCTTGAAGTAATTGAATTTCCGATAGATTCTGCAGAAATTGAGGGTAAAACATTTGAAATCAATGATTCTGAAGACGAGGTTTACACCGAAGTAAACCTGTTTGATGATGAAGATGCTTTCATTTATGATAATGAGCTCTGCTTTGAGAAAAATGAGCAGGATGAACTTCAGGTCGTATGGAAAGGAACGATTGATGATTTTTACACCGGTTCAGAAACTCCGCTTCCGTTCAGACTTAAGTGCGAATTTACGCCTGACGAAATTATTGTAGACGAAGACTGATCGTATCTTAAATAGTACTTTTAATTTCTTTTCAATCTTTTTTGGAAAGAAATTTGCTTTTTTGTGACATTATTAAATTTTGGAATGTATTTTTTAAGCTTATTTTAAGATATAGATTGATAATATTCCATTATTTTTGTCGTTTAAAACCATTATAAAATAACAATTAATGCTGTTAACGGAACTTACTCAGATTTTATTTGCTCAGGCAGCTGTACCTGTTGTACCTGCAGAAAAACTCGAATTTTCTTTTTGGGATATCCTTTTTCATGGTGGTGCTTTTGCCAAAATAGTAATGATCACCGTTCTTACGATCGGGGTTTTGTCTGTTTATCTTTTCTTCGAAAGATTTTTCTTCATCCGTAGAGTGACTTCAAAAACCGACTCCAATTTTATGAACAATATTGAAGATTTCATAAGAGACGGCAAAATTGAAGCTGCAGCAGATTACTGTAAAACGCAGAATTCTCCGGAATCACGAATTTTAGAAAAAGGTATTTCAAGATTGGGAAGACCCGTTTCTGACATTGTAAGTGCCATGGAATCTCAGGCTCAGATTGAGGTTGCCAATATGGAGAAAAATCTGAATCTTTTAGCAGTAGTTCCGAGTATTGCCCCCATGTTAGGACTTTTGGGAACCGTTATTGGGATGATTATTGCATTCTTTGATTTATCTCATGCGGAAGGAGCTTTCTCTCCCAAAACCCTTTCTGAAGGTATTTATACGGCTCTAGGACAAACGGCAGTTGGTTTGGCAGTGGCAATTCCGGCTAACTTTTTCTACAACCTGCTGTTAACCAAGATTGATAAGTTTGTGCTAAGAGCTCAGAATATTTCCGGTGAATTTTTAGACATCATTAATAAACCTTTATAATCTGCATCAATGAAAATACAGAGAAGAAATAAGGCGCACCCGGAATTCAGCTTAGCAGCGATGACAGACGTGATCTTGCTGATGCTGATTTTCTTTATGATTACCTCTTCAGCGGCCAATCAAAGTGCAATTGATGTAAAACTTCCCCAAACAGGAAGTGTAGATAATAATATTCCAAATCCGATGACGGTAAGCGTAAAGCCGGACGGGTCTTATTATGTAAATGATAAACCAGTAAGCAGAGAATTGGTAGAACAAACGATTGTAAGTGATCTTCAAAGTAAATCTGCAAAATCATTTACCATCAGAGCAGATGAAAACACCATGCATAAAGACGTTGTTTTTTTAATGGAGATTGCAGAAAAGCATAAATTTAACATTGCCATTGCGACGGTTAAAGAATAAACAGAATGAGAAGTTACTCCATAAATAGAGACGAAGAAAATAAGGATAAGATAAAAAGTGCAGCGCTTTCTATCATGATCTGGTCTGCTATTTTGTTGTTTGTTTTTATTTATAAAATGTCTCCCACTGAGCAGCCGAAAGAACCTGAAGTCATTACTACAATGCTTGTAAACTTTGGTGACAACAGAAATGGCTCCGGTATTGAAGAACCTGCAAACCAGGAAGGAAGTCTAGCTGCACAAGCTGTTGAAACCGCTCCCGAACCGGTTGAAAATGTTGTTTCAGAGTCCAAAACGGTGATTACTCCCGATCCTAAACCTGAAGCTAAAAAAACGGAAGCTAAGGACAAAATCATTACAGGAACGAATACCAAAATTACAGCTCCTAAAAAAGAAGATTCCAAAACAAATAAAAAATCTGCTGCAAGTTCTACTACAAAAAGCACAAAAAGCTCTGCAACAACTGCCAATTCTAAAACCGGAAACGGCGATGGCAAAGGAAATGCAGCAATCGGAAATCTGATTAAAGGGCGTGGTACAAAACCAGGCAGCCAAGGTACAGGTGACGGAATCGGAAATAATGGTGACCCTTTAGGCGGAGATGGAAATGGTGACAGCAAAGTTGGTATAGACCGAAGACTGATTGGCTACATTCCCGGAACAATGGGAAGAGGGGGCGCACAACCAAGCCACAACTGCTCAGCAAGCGGATCAATTACGATAGCTTATACCGTAGATAAAGCAGGGAATATTGTTTCTGCAAGACGTTCCGGAGGGATTTCAGACCCGTGTATCGTTTCTACTTCTATTGGATGGGTTAAGAAATACGTGAAAGCTGAAAAAGCCAGTGTCTCATCCACAGGAACTTATAACATTACATTCTAAAAATACAAAGCACTTTATTCAAGTGCTTTTTTTATTTCATTAACTCTGTTGATCACAGGTAGTGCAAAAATTCCGCTGGTCTGCAGATACAATTCATAGAATGTTTTTGCTTTGTCTAAGAAATCATTATTGTTTAAAACTTTTCCGTTGTAGTAGAAAAGATTCCCAAGCATTTCGTAATAATCTTTATGATCTCTTTCCTGCCTATCATTTACAATTTCAATAATTTCTTCTTTTGATTTTGATGAAAGTACAACAAAATCAAATTTAAAAATGTCCTTCATCAAAGAATCGAAGTCCAGGTCTTTCTGCATCAAACTTTCTTCCGGTTTGTCTAAAATCAGTTTTTCTAATGCTTGAGATAACTGACGTATTAGCCTCAATGTAAATTCTTTATCTGTAATCATTGTTGATTTTTATTTGTTAAAAGTTTAAATAATCTTCTGTTTGAGTAAGCTCACTCCATCTGGCGGAAAGAAACTTCGCGTAATTAATAGATGAAAGACCATAAGTTCCTAAAGAATATCCATCATTCACTTCAACTAATATTGTTTCCCCTTTTGCATTGACACCAAAATCTAAAGCAAATGAATTGGGTTGTGATGTAAATGAATTTATGGCGGCTTCAACAATTTTTACGTCTATTTTTGTATCCCAGTCTCCTTTGTATCTTCGAATGTCTAAGATTTCTTTATATCGAATAAAACACCTCCATTCTGTTTTAAAATCAATAAGCTCGGAACAAAGTACTTCAATATCTTTTTCTTCATTAATAATGCCTACAAAATCCATCTGATTTTGAATAACTTTTCCGGCAAACAATTTTGTTTCTGTTTTAGGCTTAATGAAAATATTCCAGCTGTTTTTATCTGAGAAAATTTGATTTATTGTTGATTCCCAAATTTTTCTTTTTAAAAAAGGTTTTAATTCCTCAGGATAATCAATTTCCTTATCGGGACGAGTTATGTTTAGGTTTTTAAGTCTCTTTCTTACATTTCCGATTCCTCCGATAATTATATTTTCCGAATTGATATCTGAGATTTCGTCTGCATCAATAAATTTTTCTATTTCATAACCAAAGTTTTTGAATCCCTCGTATGCTATAAAGGCATTCACATTATAGAACTCCCCTGTTATGTCAGTTTGTATGTAGGCTTTCATTATTTAGTTTTATGCAAAAAACAAATACGCCAATACAATAGAAGTAATAATCCCTACCAAATCTGCCAGAAGCATGGCAATTACGGTATATCTTGTGTTTTTCACAGCTACTGCTCCAAAATAAACAGCTATCACATAAAACGTCGTATCTGAGCTTCCCTGAAGAACGGCTGCCAATTTCCCTTGGAAACTATCGGCTCCGAAAGTCGTCATCGTATCAACCATCATTCCTCTCGCTCCGGAACCGGACAATGGTTTAATTAAAGCTGTCGGAAGTCCGTCGACAAATCTTGCGTCAAGATTAGATGCATTCGCAACCCATTTCATCCCGTCAATGATGACTTCGAAAACACCGGAAGTTCTTAAAAGTGAAATCGCAATCAACATCCCCACTAAATACGGTATAATTTTAACACACGTAGTAAAACCTTCTTTTGCACCTTCAATAAAAGCATCAAAAACATTGATTTTTTTATAAACTGCTCCCAAAACAATCGCTAAAAAAATGAAAAGGATTAATCCATTACTTAAAATCTTGCTGAAATCATCAAGTTCATTTTTACTAAGCTGAACCAGATAAACTACCAAAAGTCCGATGATGGCTGAAATTCCTCCTACATAAGCAATAACAATGGGTCTTAACAAATTGATTTTCTGATATGCTGAAACGATAATCATTGCCGCTAAAGTCGCTGCAAAAGTCGCAATCATACACGGAAGGAAAATATCGGTGGGTGTTTTCGAGCCCATAGAAGCACGGATAGCAATGATAGAAACCGGAATCAGCGTCATTCCTCCTGCGTGAAGACAGAGAAACATAATCTGCGAATTGCTTGCGGTATCTTTATTCGGATTTAACGTCTGTAGACTTTCCATGGCTTTCAGGCCAAAAGGTGTGGCGGCATTATCCAAACCTAAAAGATTGGCACTGAAATTCATCAGCATGTGTCCGAAAGAAGGGTGATTTTTAGGAATTTCAGGAAATAATTTTGAGAAAAATGGCTGAATTAATCTGCTTAATAAATTGATTCCTCCTGCTTTTTCAGCGATACTCATGAATCCCATGAACAGTGTCATAATTCCAATTAAACCAAGACAGATTTTTACTGCAGTTTCTGACGTTCCAATGACGCCGTCTGCTTCCTGAATACGATAAATTTTTGCATTATATTTTAGGGAATCAGTTACATAGTGGATGCTGTTATCTTTAAATTCACTTTTTTCCATCAGGCTGTACCTAATGTTGGGTTCTAGATCTCCAATTTTTTGTGTTGCAATCTGTACAGTATCACCTCCTTTTCCTACAACCATATCATTGAAAATGGTTTTGTAATGGCTTGACGAGATATATTTTATACTTGCAATAGTAATGGCGATGATGATGAAAGCCGACCAAATTCTGCTGAGAACCATTTGATTAAATTAATTGTTTAAACTTAGTTAAAAATTCTTCAGATTACAAAAAGGATGAAAATAAATTTCCACAATGTTTGTCATTCAGTAGGAATCTAAGTTTATGATTTAAAGATTCGAATCTAGATTCCTGCGGAATGACAAAAAAAAGTTGTTATTTTTCATCAAGATAAACCAAATCTCCTTCAAAATTATCATCCAGACTTTTCAAAATTTTGGCGTTGGCTGTTTTCTTTTGTAATTCTTTAATAAAAAAACTTTTCTCAAAAAACTGACGGTGAATTCCGGAAAGAAGTTCCATGAAATAATCCATTCCTATTTTGTTGTTGTGAAGATCCATCTTGGTTTCCAAAGGTTCGTTCGGAAATAATTCTTCGTGAAGATCTGTAATTTTTTTGCAGAAGTTTAATGCTTTTTCAGGCGACGAAATTTTGCAGCAATACATCATGATCAGGCAACACCAAAGAGCGTGTCTGAAAGCATTCCCTTCACCATTTTTTGAAGCCGTTTCAGGATATAATTTCTGAGCAATAGAAAAAGCTTTTGCCGTTGCATAAAAGCTTAAAACCGAAAAAAGAGGATGTGGTAAAACAGCAGATAAAAGCCTGAGGATCTTTTTCAGACTCATGCTTTTTATCGTATTGAAAATCACTTTAAAAGTTCTCATAAAAAAATCTCTCCCAAATTGAGAGAGACTGTTTATTTTAGTTTAAAATTTAAGCTTTTGCAGTCAAAAGATTTACTGTTTTAGATACTTTATCTTTTATTTCTGTTCTTTTTACAATGAAATCTACAAAACCTTTATCCTGTAGGAATTCAGAGGTCTGGAATCCTTCCGGTAAATCTCTGCCGATGGTCTCACGGATAACTCTTGGTCCTGCAAAACCGATCAAAGCTTTTGGTTCTGCCATGATAACATCTGCTGTCATAGCAAAAGAAGCCGTAATTCCTCCAAATGTAGGGTCACAAAGATAAGCGATGTATAAAAGACCAGCTTCTGAAAGCTGCGCCAATTTAGCCTGAACTTTTGCCAACTGCATCAAAGAATAAGTAGCTTCCTGCATTCTCGCTCCACCCGATTGGCAGATAATCATATAAGGAAGTTTTTTCTCGATACAATAATCGATTGCTCTTCTGATTTTCTCACCCATTACCGACCCTAAAGATCCGCCGATGAATGCAAAATCCATACAAGAAACCACCATTTCGGTTCCGTTTACCGTTCCTACAGCATTTCTGATAGAATCTGTAAGTTTTGTCTTCGCTTTTACTTCTTTCAGACGGTCTGTGTAAGATTTAGTATCTTTAAAATTAAGGATGTCAATACTTTCAACATTCGCATCAAGCTCAGTGAATTTTCCTTCGTCGAAAAGAATGTCGAAAAACTCTGCACTTCCGATTCTTACGTGAAATCCGTCTTCAGGAGAAACATAATTGTTTTTCTTTAATTCGTCGTGTTCTACCACTTTTCCTGACGGAGTCTGATGCCAAAGTCCTTTTGGTACATCTTTTTTCTGGTCAGTAGAAGTGGTAATATTCTGTGCTTTTCTTTTAAACCAATTTTCGAATGCCATATTGTTGATTTGAAATTATAAATTTGAGATTTGAAATTTTGATTTGTGTATAAATTTTTCATCTCAGACAAGATCAAATTTCAAACTTCAAATCTCAAATTAATTTATTTTAAAGTATTTACGTTGTTTAAATCTTCAAATGCCTGAACCAATCTCTTAGAGAAAGTTTCTTCTCCTTTTCTGATCCAAACTCTTGGGTCATAGAATTTTTTGTTTGGTTTTTCTTCTCCTTCAGGGTTTCCGATCTGAGTTCTCAGGTATTCGATATTTTCTGTCATATAATCTCTGATTCCTTCTGTGTAAGCAAACTGAAGGTCAGTATCAATATTCATCTTAATCACCCCATAATCAATCGCTTCTCTGATTTCTTCTAAAGTAGAACCTGAACCACCGTGGAATACAAAATTAATTGGTTTTTCAGCAGTTCCGAATTTTTCCTGAACAAATTTCTGAGAGTTATCTAAGATTTTCGGAGTCAATACTACGTTACCCGGTTTGTAAACTCCATGTACGTTTCCGAAAGCAGCTGCAATCGTGAAGTTATCAGAAACCGCTTTTAATTTTTCATACGTATAAGCTACATCTTCAGGCTGAGTATATAATAAAGAGTTGTCTACACCAGAATTATCTACACCATCTTCTTCACCTCCTGTAACACCGATTTCAACTTCTAAAGTCATCTGCATTTTTGCCATTCTTTCGAAATATTTTGCAGAGATCTCAAGATTTTCTTCCAATGGTTCTTCAGAAAGATCAAGCATGTGAGACGAGTAAAGAGATTTACCGGTCTGCTTGTAGAATTCTTCACTTGCATCAAGCAATCCGTCGATCCAAGGCAACAATTTTTTTGCAGCGTGATCTGTATGAAGAATTACTGTTGCTCCGTAAGCTTCAGCTAAAGTGTGAATATGTTTAGCTCCTGCGATACCTCCTACAATAGCAGACTTCTGAGCATCATTACTCAATCCTTTTCCAGCGTTGAAAGAAGCTCCACCGTTAGAAAACTGAATAATTACCGGTGAATTTAGTTTCGCCGCAGTTTCCATAACAGCATTTACGTTACTAGAACCGATAACGTTTACTGCAGGTAATGCAAATTTGTTTTCTTTTGCATACTGGAAAATATCTGTAACTAACTGACCTGTGGCAACTCCTGCCGGGAAAATTCTGCTCATATTTTAGCTTTTATATAATATTAGGGTATATTTTAAAAATTCTTGTAAAGGTAATGATTTTTGAGAAATTATTAATTTCTTTTATCTCTGCCCCAAAGCAGCTTCTGGCGAATGGTTTCGTAGAAACTTAAATTGTTGGGCTGCACCAGTAAAATCTGGAAATCTGCTTTTTTAATAACGATTTCCTTATCGGTTTCGATGTGAATTAATCTTGAATCTAAGGAAAGAGAATATTGTGAGACCCTGCTTTCTACTTTAAACTTGATCTCAACCTTATCGTTTACTACCAAAGGTCTTACATTTAAATTATGTGGTGCAATCGGAGTAATGACAAAGTTTTCGTTGTTGGGGGAAATAATCGGGCCACCACAACTTAAAGAATAAGCTGTTGAACCAGTCGGCGTAGAAACAATAACACCGTCTCCCCAAAAAACATTCAGAAATTCGTCATTGATATAGGAATCTACCGTTACCATCGAAGTTGTTTCTTTTCTTGAAACAGTAACATCATTTAATGCATAAGGAAAAAAATCTTCCAACACAGGTGAAACCACCTGAATTACAGAACGACGGCTCGTTTTTACATCACCTTTTAAGATAGAATCTAATTCTTTGAAAGCTTCCTCTTTGGTAAAACTTGCCAGAAATCCTAATCTTCCGGTATTTACACCCACGATAGGAATTTCCAAATCTTCAATAAACGTTAATGAATTTACGATGGTTCCGTCGCCGCCAAACGTAAAGAAAAGGTCTACTTTTTTCTCAACAAGATCCTGTTTATTGGCAAAAGTTTCAAATATTTTTGAAAATTGAAGTGCTTCGGCCATTTCATCAAACAAAACAGATTTTACGCCTCTGCTTTCCAGTTCAGAAATAAATTTGCTTAAATATAAAAAAGTATCAAGATCTTTTTTCTGAGAATAAATGGCTGCCTTCATATTAGATTTCTATAAATTTTTGTAAAAAGCCAAATCGGTCTTTAAACATGTCGGTCTTTTCATCAGAATAGTATTTTTCAACGATTCTGTAATCGTATCTGTCGAATGTTGCATCAATAGACGCCAGATTTTCATTGCTGATTTTTATTGTAACCTGAATCACCTCATCCGACATGAAACTGATAAACCCGCCATAAAACTTCGAGTTGTTGCTCTCCACAATATTGGCAATTTCGGTCATGGAATATTTTCTTGCAGGAACTTCCACTGTTAAAGTCGCTCCCGACTCCGAAAATAAAGGGTATAGCGAAAGATTCTGAAACACATCATCGCAACCGATATATCCCAAATATTTTTCGTTTTTGTTGATGACTGGAATCACATTGGTGTTGAATGTATAAAACAAACGAATGCTGTCGAGAATATTATTATCCTCCAAAATCGCAAAGCGTTCGATCTGATGTTCAAGGTCTTTTAAAGTGCCTTCTTCTTCGTAAAGAAAATCTTTAGCGATGGCTCCATAAAAATGATGTGATTTTTTAATGAAAATATGTGTATATCCGAAAGCTTCGAGCATCTCTCTAGCCGATTCTACAGAGTCAGTCAAGTGAAAACACGGAAAATCTTTTGAGATATAGTCCTTGATAAACATTGTGCTAATTTATAAAAAATTAAACGAATCTTTTTCTTAAAACTCAAGTTTTTTTTGAAGAAATTGAAAATTCAATCAAAAAAATTTGTTGGCGTACAAAAAAAGTGTACCTTTGTCGCCTTTCATTTTTACTTTTTATTAGATTTATTTCAAACTGCACTGTCTTTTAGGCACATGCAGTTTTTTATTTTTAGAGCGTATTCTTATTTTCAAAACTGAATTTTGCTGCTTTTATTTAAACGCAAAGTTCGCAAAGTCTTTTTTTTTAACTATTAACTGCTTTTAGGTTCGCAAAGGCGTTTCACTCAGCAAAGACCTCAAAAATTTTTAATTGGAGTTTATTAACAACAGTTTTTTATTTTAAACCCAAAACTTTTGCAAATTCCCACATCACGATTCCGCCGCAAACACTTACATTTAAAGAATGTTTTGTTCCCAATTGTGGAATTTCAAGGAATGTATCAATATTCGGTAATGCTTCATCGCTGATTCCTTCTACTTCATTTCCTAAAATAACAGCATATTTCTTTGTGTTATCAATCATAAAATCTGAAATCATTTTGCTATTTGAAGTCTGCTCGATTCCTAAAATTTCAAAACCCTGACTTTTCAAATCGTTAATGGTAACATTTATGTCTGCTTCATGCGACCAATCTACACTTTCCGTTGCACCTAAAGCCGCTTTGTGAATTTCACGATGTGGTGGTTGAGGTGTAATTCCGCAAAGAACAATTTTCTGAATCAAAAATGCATCCGCGGTTCTGAATGTAGCGCCCACATTGTGCATGCTTCTGATATTATCTAAAATAACAACCAAAGGTATTTTCTCAACTTTTTTAAATGTTTCTACATCGATTCTGTTAAGTTCTTCCAGTTTTAATTTATGTACCAAAATAATTTATTTCTTATTATAATTTACGAATTCTTCTTTACTATGGATTTTGATTTCCATTAAATATTTATCTGTGTAAATCTGAGTAATCTGTGGGATATTCTTAACACCAATTACACAAATGTTTTTCACAAATGGCGCAAAATTTTATGCAGATTCACACCGGTTTTTAAAACAACCGAATCATTTATTTTTTTGCACCCATAATCTGATGCACATTTTTCTCGATATTCTGAGCAATAGTTTCCATAGGAATATCATTTTCATCATTATTAAAAGGGTCTTCTATTTCTTCAGCAATCAATTCAAGACTCATCAAAACATAATAAACAAAAACCGTCAGTGGAATCATAAACAATCCGAGATTGATAACATAAGCAATCGGTAATGCTAAAACGTACAAAATGATAAATTTTTTAATAAATGAAGAATAAGAATAAGGAATAGGAGTATTTTTTATTCTTTCGCAACCACCACAAACATCCAGAAAGCCTGAAATCTGTGCATCTAAGTACAGCATTTCAACATCCGAAATTTTTTCTTCTTTTTTAAGCTGATGCAGTTTGTGCGTGAGATGAACAACCATATCGGTCGGTCCATGACTTCTCAGTGATTTTTCAATTTCAGAATAATCTTCATCTAAAGCAAGTCTTGTCGATTCCTGCGAAAGATGTTTGGCTAAAAAGTGTGGGAAATATTTTAAATATCTCGCAATTTGGTCGGCAGACTGTCTGTCATCAGCAAGGATAATATTGATTTTTATTGCAAAATTCCTTGTATCGTTCACCAGTTTTCCCCAAAGTTTTCTTCCTTCCCACCATCTGTCGTAAGCTGTATTCGTTCTGAAAACCAGCAGTAAAGACAAAACAAAACCAAGCAGAGAATGAATCATTCCCACATTGCTCACTTTTGATTTTGAAGTGAGGTGGAGATATTCAATTTCCAAATATTGTACTCCAAAAGAATAAATTCCCACCAGAATCATCGTTGGAAAAAGGATTTTCAGCGTATCGCTTTTGTGTAAGCTGACCAGTATTTTCAGGAAATGTTTCGTATTGTAAACTCTCATGGATCGCGTGTCTTTTGCAAAGATAAATTTTTATAAAATTCAAAAAAAACACTATTTTTATTTCGCATTAAAAATAGAAACGCATGATATTAGAAAACGTAGATGTTGTCACTGATATAAGCAAGGAAGAATTTCAGAAAAATTACTTTAAAAAACAAAAACCACTTCTCATTAAAAACTATTCTCAGCGATGGGATGCGTTCGATAAGTGGAATTTTGATTTTATTAAAGAAAAAGCCGGTGAACAGGAAGTTCCTTTGTACGATAACAAACCTGCAGATTCTAAAAAAAGTTCAGACGCTCCGGTCACCAAAATGAAAATGAAAGATTATATCGACACGATAAAATCGAAACCTTCGGACCTTAGAATTTTTTTCTATATCATCACAGACCGCCTTCCGGAATTATTAAAAAACTTTACCTATCCCGATTTGGGAATTAAGTTTTTCAAAAGACTTCCCACTTTGTTTTTTGGTGGAAGTGAGGCTCATGTTTTAATGCATTATGATGTTGATTTGGGAGATTTTATGCATTTCCATTTTGAAGGAAAGAAAAGAATCCTGCTTTTTGACCAAAAGCAGTCGAAGTTTTTATATAAAGTTCCACTGTCGGTTCATACCATTTATGATTTAGATTATGAAAATCCAGATTACGAAAAATTTCCTGCTTTAAAATATGCCAAAGGTTACGAAATTTTTATGGAACACGGCGATGCCCTATTTATCCCTGGTGCTTTTTGGCATTTCAACCGATATCTGGAGCCTGGTTTTTCGATGTCTTTGAGGGCTTTGCCCAATAAGCCTAAAGTTTTTGCCAATATGCTGTATCATGTTTTTATCATGCGATATACGGATAAAGTTCTTCGTAAACTTTTTAAAGCAAAATGGGTAGACCATAAACAAAAATGGGCGTATGAAAAAGCGGCGGAAGCATTGGAGAAATATGAAAGGAAGAGAAAAATTTAAACTCCCACAGACGACACAGATTTTCACAGATTATTTTGCCACGAATACACGAATTTTATAGTTATATGTTTTTAAGACATTTACATTAGTTTGTGTTTTCATGGCACTTTTATGAAAGATCTATTCCCAATCATCCGTGAAAATCTGTGCAATCTGTGGGAGATTTTAAAATCAACCATTTGCCTCCAAAATTAAATTCCCTATTTTTACCAACCCAATTTTAAGACAATTTTTTAATGGCAAAGGCAGCGAAGAAAGAAACCCCGTTAATGACTCAGTACAACACCATCAAGGCGAAATATCCTGATGCGCTTTTACTTTTCAGAGTGGGAGATTTCTATGAAACTTTCGGGCAGGATGCCATTAGAGCTTCTCAGGTTTTGGGAATTGTTTTAACAAAGAGAGCCAACGGAGAAGGTCATATCGAATTGGCGGGATTCCCGCATCATTCGGTAGATTCTTATTTACCAAAATTGGTAAGAGCCGGACTTCGGGTGGCGATTTGCGATCAGCTTGAAGATCCGAAAATGGTCAAGGGAATTGTAAAACGTGGCGTTACCGAACTGGTGACTCCCGGAGTAACTTTCAACGATCAGGTTTTAAGTTCAAAAAAGAATAACTTTCTTCTTTCGCTTCATAAAGAAAAAGAAAAATATGGAATTGCTTTAGTGGATGTTTCCACGGGAGAGTTTTTGGTGAGTGAAGGGAATCTCGATAAGCTTCTTCATATCGTTAATACGTTTGATCCGAGTGAGATTATTTATCAGCGAAGCGTTCAGATTCCGGAACAGCTTAAAAATAAAAATGTTTTCAAGCTTGAAGATTGGGCTTATCAATACAATTTTGCTTACGAAAAATTAACGAATCAGTTTAAAACCAATTCATTAAAAGGTTTTGGCGTTGAAGGGTTAAATTTAGCAATTACTGCAGCTGGAGCCATTTTCGCTTATCTTGTAGAAGATACCCATCACAATTTACTGGCACATATTACCAAAATTCAGGTTATTCCGCAGGAAGATTATCTGATGATGGATCATTTTACGCTGAGAAATTTAGAAATCGTTTATCCGAGCCATCCGAAAGGGAAATCACTTTTAGATATTATCGATAAAACTTCCACGCCGATGGGAGGAAGACTGTTGCGAAGACGAATCATTTTGCCTTTAAAATCGGTTGACGAAATTTCCAGAAGACTTTCCCTGATTGATTTTTTAAACGAAAACGATCAGTTGAAATATGAAGTTTCAGAATTATTAAAATCGATTTCAGATTTAGACCGATTAATGGGAAAATTGGCGGCAGAAAAAATTTGCCCGAAAGAATTGGGTTATCTACGTCAAAGTTTGATTAATATTCAGAAAATTAAAGCATTGCTTCATCCTCATGCTGATGTTTTGGCGTGGATTGAACCGCTTAATAATTTGGATGATTTAATCGTTCTGCTTGAAACTCATTTGAATGAAGAGCTTCCGGTAAATCTTGCCAAAGGAAATGTCATCAAAGAAAGTATTTCCGAAGAATTAGACAGATTGAGAGGATTACAATCGAAAGGTAGAGGATTTTTGGATGAAATGTGCCAAAGAGAAATCGAAAGAACAGGAATTACCAGTTTAAAAATCGATTTTAATAATGTTTTCGGATATTTTATTGAAGTCCGAAATACCCATAAAGATAAAGTTCCGGCTGATTGGCTGAGAAAACAAACGTTGGTAAATGCGGAACGTTACATCACAGAAGAATTAAAGGAATACGAAAATCAAATTCTCGGAGCTGAAGAAAAAATCTCTGTTTTGGAAAACCAGCTCTACAGAAAGGTTTGTTCTGAAACCATGATATACATCGACAGAATTCAGGAAAACTCCAATATCATCGCACAACTTGATGTTGCGGTTGGTTTATCAGAATTGGCTGTTTCTGAAAGTTATACGAAACCTGTTTTAACAGAAACTTTTGCGATTGATTTAAAAGAAGCGAGACATCCCATCATCGAAAACGCCCTTCCTTTAGGCGAAAAATACATTCCGAACGATATTTTCTTAGATAAAGATTCTCAGCAGATTATCATGGTGACCGGACCGAACATGGCGGGTAAATCGGCGATTCTACGTCAAACTGCGATTGTCTGTCTTCTGGCTCAGATCGGAAGTTTTGTTCCTGCAAAACACGCAGAAATCGGAATTTTAGATAAAATTTTTACAAGAGTCGGTGCAAGTGACAATATTTCTGCGGGTGAATCTACTTTTATGGTGGAAATGAATGAAGCAGCAAATATTCTGAATAATATTTCAGACCGAAGTTTAATTTTATTAGACGAAATCGGTCGTGGAACTTCCACTTATGACGGAGTTTCTATTGCTTGGGCAATTGCTGAATATCTTCATCAGCATCCGACTCAAGCAAAGACTTTATTTGCTACGCATTATCATGAACTTAATGAAATGACGGTTAATTTTGAAAGAGTGAAAAATTTCCACGTATCCATTCAGGAAAACAAAGGAAATATTATTTTTTTAAGAAAATTAATTCCAGGTGGAAGTGAGCACAGTTTCGGTATTCATGTAGCGAAATTGGCTGGAATGCCTTCAAAAGTAGTGAACAGAGCCAATGAAATTCTGAAAACGCTGGAAGCAAGCCGTTCTCAAAGCAGTTCTTCTGAAAGCATTAAAAGAGTGACTGAAGAAAATATGCAGTTATCTTTCTTCCAGTTGGATGATCCTGTTTTAGAAAATATCAGAGAAGAATTAACGAAAATCGACATCAATACTTTGACGCCGATTGAAGCGTTGATAAAGCTGAATTCGATTAAAAAGATGATTGGTGGATAATAATTAGCCGATTTTCATCGTTAAAGGAATTCTATAACGGGTTCGTACATTTTCGCCTTTAATTTTACCCGGATTCCACTTTTCTTTGATGCTTCGAACTGCTTTTTTTACTTCAGCATTAAATTTTTCATTTGAACCGGTAACTTTTACATCAGTCATACTTCCGTCTCTTTCGATCACGAAACTAATGAGTCCTTTGAGCGTACTGTCTCCATTTTCAGACTGAAAAGAATCCAAAACAATGGCATTTTGAAATTTAGTTCTGAAAGCTAAAATTCCTTCAGGAAAATAAGGCATTTCATCAGGTTGCTCGTAAACTTTATTAACGTCGGCTTGGACATTTTTGTGTTCTTTTTCAATTGGAGGAGGAACGGGTGATGTAGTCACCTGTCCGAAGATAAATCCGTTGAAAACAAGTGAAATAATAGCAATAATTTTTTTCATAATTAAATTTTCTCAAAAATAAAAAATCGATGCCAAAAAACTGACATTGATCGATTATATTTTTTTAGTTGTATTTTTTACTTGTTAAGGGGAAGTAAAATAAGTACCGCACCGGCTGACCATTCAGTTTTGCAGGTTTCCAGCGTACAAAAATTCTTCGGACGCCCAACTCTGCTTCTTCAGCATGTTTCTTGTTTTTTGAAACGGCTGTTGCATTTCTTACATACCCATTTTTTTCAACGATAAAGTAAAGTCTTATATCAACTTTCTCATTGTTTTTAAGGTCTAATGTTTCTATATTTTCGAAGTATTTCTTTTTGAAAGCAATCATTCCGCCGGGAAATTCCGGAATGGTATCTGCCTTTGTAACAACCTGTTTCAGGTCTAATTTATTTTTAATAATCTGATAATCGGGCAAGGCTGAAACATCGGGAACAAAATTTTCAACAGCACTTTTTGCTTCTTTTTGCTGGGCAAATCCAAATGATGCGAAAAATAAACCAAGCAATACAACTGCTTTTTTCATTAATTTAATTTTATATTGGTGAATGAAAATCTTTTCAAACCAATTATTATTCATTGAGGGCAGCAAACTTAATACCAATTGCAAACTATCCTTCTTAAGGATAAGCGGTAATTTCCATAAAATAGAATTATAGTAAATAATTAACAAAGTTTAACAGCATCATATTAAATCTCATAAAAATCATTCGTTAATTTTGAGTATGAAGAATTTTTTAAGTTTAATTGCATTGATTTTCAGTGTTTCTGTGTGTTTTTCTCAGGAGAGCTCTCCTGTTTACAAAGAAATTCCTCATCAGAACGAAGAGATGATTTTGGTAAACGACATTCCGATGATCAAGTACGAACTGCTGGAACAGAAAATCAAAGAAGAAAAAGATGTTTTTCTGGTGCTCAATTTCTGGTCGACAACCTGCGCTCCTTGTGTAAAAGAGCTTCCCGATTTTATGGAAGTCAACAAAAAATTTAAAGCAAATCCTAAGTTTAAAATGCTTTTGGTTTCCTTAGACCGTGCAAAAGACAAAGACCGCGTTATTCAGTTCATTAAAAATAAAAAACTGACTGCAGAAGTTGTTTTGCTGGACGATATTAAAAGAATGAATACCTGGATTCCGAAATTTGAAAAAAATTGGGACGGAAATATTCCGGTAACCATTTTCTATAAAAACGGCGAAAAAATACATTTCAATGATGGTGAAATGAGCAAAGAGGAATTAGAAAACACGATTACCAAGAATTTAAACTAAATACAATGAAAAATTTTAAAATTGTAATAACAGCGCTTTTTATAGGACTCGCATTACTGAGTTTTACAAAAACAAACCGTGATAAAAATGAAGACCCGAAATCTAAAACAGTTTCTTCAAAAGGCTATGAAGTCGGAGATGAAGCAACAGATTTTAAGCTGAAAAATACCGATGGAAAAATGGTTTCTTTAAGCGATTTCAAGAAAGCTAAAGGTTTCATCGTGGTTTTTACATGCAACCATTGTCCGTATGCAAAAAAATACGAAGACAGAATTGTGGCTCTTGACAAGAAATATAAATCTCAGGGTTATCCTGTGATTGCGATCAATCCGAATGATCCGAATGTACAGCCTGAAGACAGCTACCAGAAAATGATCGAAAGAGCCAAAGAAAAGGGTTTTACATTTCCTTATCTGGTGGATGAAGGTCAGAAAATTTATCCTCAATATGGCGCTACAAAAACTCCGCATGTATTTGTTCTTCAGAAAGAAGGCTCAAAAAATATCGTAAAATACATCGGAGCAATTGATAATAATTACGAAGATCCGAATGATGTTTCTGAACGTTACGTAGAAGATGCAGTGGATGCTTTAATTAAAAATGAGCCCATAAAAATGACAAAAACCGTTGCCATTGGCTGTACGATCAAAGTGAAAAAATAATTTTATTTTAGCATAGAAAAGTAATTGGGCGGACTTTAGTCCGCTCATTTTAACACAAAAAATCAACGGCTTTAGCCAAAATCATTTGATGAAATTTAGATTTAACCTGAAATATTTACTTTTAACTATTCTGATCTTCTTGATCGAAGTTTTAATTGCAACCGTTTTAAAAGATATTTTCTTTATCAGAGCTTATCTGGGAGACGTTATTGTCGTTATGCTGATTTTTACTTTTATGAAAAGCTTTTTTGTTTTGAATAATACGAAACTTATTCTCGGAATTTTAACCTTTTCTTGTCTTGTAGAGTTTGCCCAGTTTTTTAAAATTGCAGACAAATTAGGCTTCCGCGAAGGAAGCCTGATGTATATCGTGATCGGAAATTCTTTTTCGTGGATTGATATTTTGTGTTATGCAGTTGGACGCTTAGTTTTATATGTTTTCATAAAAATAAAAAAGTAATATAATTATTCCAAATTAAATTGGAGGGGTTGTCGCATTCGGGTTTTAACTTTCGCACCGTTTTGTTCACCGGGAATCCATTTTGTTTTTATTTTGTTAAGCGCATTTAGAAACTCTTTTTTTACGAGCTCGTTATCAGAAGATTCTATTTTCAGATTAATCATATTTCCATCGGGATCAACATCAAAAATAGCAATAGCTCTTGCTTTGGTAATGTTTTGTTTCCATAATGGAGTGGTATTGAAATTACTGATAATCAGATTCATAAATACAGAGTGACCTCCTGGGAATTCAGGAATTTTATCTAAAGATGACTTTTTTGTATAATCAGATCCTGCTGTTATTTCAGGAGATTTTATCGAATCTTTTTGAGCATTGATATAAACAATACAAAATAAGATCAGTAAAAAAGCAAAGTGTTTTTTCATAATCGTTTATCTTCCAAAAGAATCATATTTATCTTCAGCGTACTTGATGAAACGGTTTAGCAGTGCAACATTATCTTTTTCCATAGGTGAAAGCTCATTGTCTACATTGTTTGAAACCGGAATGTACCAATCGGTCTGCTCAAAAAAGTATCTGTACGTTGGCTTTTTGAATGCATAACCATGTCTTGCAAAAACTGCATTTTTTATAATTTCCATGTCGAGTTTGCGTAGGTTTTTGAGATCTTTTTCAGTCAGCTTTTGCTTGGAAGCATTGATTTTGAAAACGGCATCAGAAGCAATTCTGTTTTTCGATTCAGTATAGGTTTCTGTTTTGCCTGTTTCTTCGTCGGTATATTTTTCTTTAAAATCTTTCGGATTTTCCCAGTCGATCAGGTCAGAATTTTCATCCAGCATAAAATTCGGATTGTAAGCGAATTCTTTTTTAATCAACTTTAAATTTTTCAAAGGAGCTTTTACCGCAGCTTTGTTGAAGGCCGTCCATTTTCCGGTAATGCTGTCGTTTTTAAGTTTTATTTCAAATCTTCCGTCAGTTTTATCATTTCCGGGTTCATCAAGAATAAAAGATTGTGTAGATTCATTAAAAACGCCACGGAAAGGTCTTTGGTTTCCATTTACAATGCTTTGTCCGTAAACACTGTCTTTAGTAATCCTGTTAATCTTCAGCGAAAGTTTTTTATAGACATTTCCTTCATATTCTTCTCCAAATTCAGGAGTAATCATTTCTTTTCCGGCAAAATCTCCCATATAAATTCCATAATATTCCTTATGAATTTCCGGAACAACGGCAGAATCTTTCTTTGCTACTAAGCTGTCTTTCGATTTTTTTTCTGTTGATACATCTTTTTTGCAGCTTGCTAAACCCAATGCAGCCAAAACGAGTAAAATAAATTTTAAGTTTTTCATATCGATTAAATGTGCTTTTTTGTGATTAAATATTCTATTAAAATAATATTGGGTACCCAACCGAGCCACGCAATGATCTGATAAACATCCATCGGATTCGGGTGGAATAAATATACAATAATTACCTTCCACATTCTCAAGGTAATGGCAGAAATTGTGAGGGCAAAACTCCGCCACATCCATTGCTTGTGTTGATTAATTTTTTTTTGTCGTACCAACTGATAGGCTTTAAATGTCGAAAACCACCACAAACAGCCTAAAATCACGAAAGAAATTTTTGAAAACGATCCTCCGTTTGCAAAAATTCCCATGTAAATTCCCGACGGAGCAGCGAAAAACAAAATGAGAAAAATATAGATCTTCCCTAAGTTTCTATGGAAATTTTTTAAGCCAAAATCTTTTCTGAGAATCGCTAAAAACCCCGATAATAAAACAAAAATACTCGTGTAAACATGGGTGTAAAAAAAATAAAGATATTCCGGTCTGTGCTCTACTTCGGTTTGTTTTATCATTAGAAAACTTACGTCAGTTTTGAGAGGAACATACTCCAATGTAATTTTCAGCATGAGCCAAAAGAAATAGCCAAATCCCATGATTAAAAGGATTTTCAGAATATTCGAAATATTTTTTTTGACTAAAAGCAATCTTTATATTTTATTTTTTAACCACGAACAACACAAATGTTTTCACTAATCACACAATGTGTTTGTGAATATTTGTGTAAAAATTTGTTTCATTTGTGGTTAATTTAATTTCGAATTCAAATCCTGCGCAATCAGCCATGCTTCACTCCAGCAAGCCTGAAAATTAAATCCTCCCGTAACCGCATCAATATTCAGAACTTCTCCGGCAACGTAAAAGTTGGGCAAAATTTTCGAAGACATATTTTTAAAGTTAATTTCTTTTAAATCAACACCTCCTGCCGTTACAAACTCATCTTTGAATGTCGATTTTCCGGTTACATTAAATTTCCTTTTGCATAAATTTTCAATAATCGCATGCATTTCTTTCCCCGAAATATTGGCAACCTGTTTATTCAGATCAACTTTTGAAACCTCTAAAATTCTCTGCCAAAAACGATTCGTCACCTCAAAAATTTTCGATTGTCCGATGGTTTTCTTTGGATTGGACTGCTTGAAACTCTGAAATAAATCTTCTGCATCATCAAAATCTTTAGAAATAAAATTTACCTCAACTTCAAAATTATACTTCACTTTTGCCAGATTGATGGCTTCCCAAGCAGAAATTTTTAAAATTGCAGGCCCCGAAAGTCCCCAATGTGTAATTAATAAAGGTCCGCTTTCATCTGTTTTTAACTTTGGAATGGAAATCTCTGCCATTTCAAAACTTGTTCCCAATAAATCTTTCAGCAAATCATCTTTAATATTAAAAGTAAATAAAGAAGGAACAAGATCAATGATTTTATGTCCTAAATTCTGAATCATTTTTAATGACTTGGGTGAACTTCCCGTAGTGTAAACTATAAAATCAGCCTCAAAATCACCTAAACTCGTTTTAACAACGTATTTTTCATCAAATTTTTCAATTTCTTTCACCGAACATTTTGTTTTGACCTCAACATTTTTCTTTTGAATCTCACTCAGAAAAGTTTTGATAATTGTCTGTGAAGAATTGCTTTGCGGAAATATTCTGTTGTCGTTTTCTATCTTCAACGAAACTTTTCGGTTTTCGAACCACTCCATCGTATCTCCCGGTTGAAATTTAGTAAAAACGCTCAATAATTCCTTATTTCCACGAGGGTAAAACTGAACCAACTCTTTCGGATCAAAGCAAGCGTGTGTTACATTGCATCGTCCACCGCCTGAGATTTTCACCTTCTGAAGAACATCAGAATTCTGTTCGAGAATGGTAATTTTATATTTTTTTTCGTCAAGATTGGCTGCACAGAAAAATCCTGCTGCGCCACCTCCGATAATGATAATTTGCTTCATAATAATTTAATCTTATGCTCAAGATTATTTTTACAAAACTACAATTTTTATAAACCATCTTATTTGAGTAATTTTGAGGATTATAATTTTTGGATTTTTAAACCACAAAAGTCACAAAAGCTTTTTTAACCCATAAGGTATTTAAGTTTTAATTAACGCTATAAAAAGAGCTCATTAGTTTTTGAAAATAAGATTTCATTTTTTGTGAGCTTTAGATATGAATATTCTAAGCTTTGAATATTTCGAATAATTATTTTGTGACTTTTGTGGTTAATTATAAGTTCAATTTTAAACTATTATTAAATGACATTCTACCATACTTTTGAAGTTCGCTGGAGCGATCTTGATGCCAATAAACATCTTGCCAATTCATCTTATGTACAATATTGTGCACAAACCAGAATGGCTTTTATGAAAAAAGAAAAAATGGGTGTTACCCAAATGAGCCGTTGGGGAATAGGTCCGGTGATTATGCATGAAAGATTTTCTTTTTTCAAGGAGATTTTCGCAGACCAAAAAGTAATTGTTAGTCTGGAAATCGACGGATGTGCCGAAGATGCTTCAATCTATCGTTTTGTACATAAATTTTATCTTCCAGATGGTTCACATTGTGCAACTTCAGAAGCAACCGGAGTCTGGATTGACACCATGCTAAGAAAAATGACTTCTCCACCAGATGATGTTGTTGAAGCAATGAATAAATATAAAACGACAGAAACAAAATTGATGACGAGAGAAGATTTTAAAAACCTTCCTTTCCGTCCGGAAAATATTGACCCGGCAATTTTTAATTAATAAATGATAGTTGATAAGTGATGATTGATTTTGGTCGTCACTTATTAATTATCAAACATCATTTATAATTTAACGTATGTTTGAAGATAAAGAACAAGAATTAACGCCAATCTCAAAGCTCGGAGAATTTGGCTTAATAAAACATCTTACAGAATTTTTCCCTTTATCCAACGAATCCTCGGAATTGGGAGTCGGTGATGATGCTGCAATCATTAATCCTAACAATAAAAGAGTTGTTTTAACGACAGATATTCTGGCGGAAGGGGTTCATTTCAATTTAGGCTATGTTCCCTTGAAACATTTGGGCTATAAGGCTGTTGTTGTGAATCTTAGTGATATTGCAGCGATGAATGCCACTCCGACACAGATTTTGGTTTCTTTAGCGGTTTCCAACCGTTTCCCGGTGGAAGCCTTGGAAGAATTGTATGCCGGAATTCAAACCGCTTGCACAAGATACAAAGTAGACCTAATTGGCGGAGATACAACAAGTTCCAACGCTGGCTTAGTGATGAGCATTACAGCTATCGGAATTGAAAATGAAGAAAATATTGTCAAAAGAAGCGGTGCAAAACCAAATGATTTATTGGTTGTAACCGGAGATTTAGGCGGAGCTTACATGGGACTTCAGATTTTGGAAAGAGAGCATGCTGTTTTCTTAGCCAACCCCAATATGCAGCCTGAAATGGAAGGTTTCGATTATATTCTGGAAAGACAGTTAAAACCTGAAGCAAGAACTGACGTTAAAGGTATTTTAGAACAATTGGATATCAAACCGACATCAATGATTGATATTTCTGATGGTCTGGCTTCAGAAATCCTGCATCTTTCTGACCAATCTAAAGTTGGTTTCAGATTATATGAAGAAAAAATTCCGATGGATAATCAGACGATTGCAACTGCGGATGATTTCAATTTAAATCCCGTAATGGCTGCTTTAAGCGGTGGCGAAGATTACGAGCTATTATTTACTATTTCTCCGAATGATTTTGATAAGATAAAAAATCACCCGGATTTTACAATTATCGGTCATGCTGTGGAAAAAGAGGAAGGAAATTATATGGTGGCAAGAGGTTCTAACCAATTGATTGCTTTAACAGCTCAAGGTTGGGATGCTTTTTTAGGAAATCAACCAAACGGATAAAATTTTATTTAATTTTAAATATTATGAAACCACTGCTTTTTTGTAGTGGTTTTTCTCATTAAAAAAGCTGTTCCATCTTACAATTATTTTTATAAAGGTGATACGTTTGTACCCCTCCTATTCCTTCCAGCTAAATACTATTAGGATTTCCGTTGCCTTTGCAAAGGTACATTCGTAGTATGTCTTACAATAGGCAGAATTTATTTACTGTAACGAATATTGAATAAGTTTTTCTTAAAAATTTTTGATGTTCTTTTATACTTAAGTTTTTTATTTGTTTAAAATATTTTATAAAAAACTAATCAAAATTTCTGAAAATAATCCAGAGAATAGAATTCAGAAGAAAACAGATTAAAAGCAATATCAGTTTTATCTTATCCTTCCAATATTCCAACTCATCATAATATCTCGACACTTAATCAAGTATTTTTTGTAAAAAAGCAACGAAGGTTTCTCTTTGCATAAATTTTTTAATTATGAAGAAAGGTCTTTTGACTGTTTTTTATTGTTTATCTCACTTTGGTTGTTGGATAAACGCACAGACCGGAATTTCCGGGGAACTTAAAACAGAATATATTCCGCACTCTAACTATATTCGTCCGGAAGATAGTGTGAAAACGGATTCTAAGAGTGATTTTAAAAGGGTGGATCTAAGCTTTAATCTTCCATTGTCTATGAAAAAAAATGAGGATGGTAAGGTAAAGTCATGGTCTTTGCTCGCCAACGGCTCTTATGCTGAAATGTCTCATAGAAACTACGAAACCCAGTTATTTCCTGATCAAATGCTGAACGCTCAGGTCGGATTACAGCACTTAAGACCTTTAGGCGGAAAATGGAGCATGATGATGACGGCATCAGTCGGCGTTTATACAGATCTTGAAAATGTAGATTTTGATGATGTTTTGGAACAAGGCGGGATACTTTTTATTAAAAATTTTAAACCTAATGTGGCTCTTGGTTTAGGGCCTGTTCTCACCACTGCGTTTGGAGTTCCGATCATTATGCCCTGGATTTATTTTGATTGGAAAACAGGCAATAAAATTAAGTTTAACATCAATTTCCCGGAAGGAATGGAAGCCGGCTATCAGTTCACGGATAAATTTGCATTAAAAGCTGTTGTTGGTTTAAACGGAATGACCGTAGAAAGAAACAAGGCTGGAAAATCTGTATTACTGGGATATCAGCAAATCACAGCAGGCTTAAGACCTGAAATTAAAATCAATGAATCATTAAGCCTGAAATTAACGGGAGGAACAGCTTTGCTGAGAAGCTTTAATGAAAACGAACGCAAAATAAAAAGCATTTTTAAGATGAAAAAAGGCGAAGATCCCCGATTTTCAAGCACATTTTATGCAGCAATAGCCCTGCGTTGGAATTTACCCTAAACTATTTGCTGATGAGCTTCTTATATACAACCTGATTAAGTAATTCTTCTTTTCGGGTTCTGGAAATAGGAAGCTCAATTTTATTGATAAACAAACGCCCTCCTGAGATCATATCGATATGAGTGATATTGATTAAAAACGACTTATGAATCCTGAAAAAAATGCTCCGTAGGAAGCGATTCTTCGATAGCTTTCATTGTTTGATGTATGACAAGCGATTTGTCTTTAAAATGAAGTTTCGTATAGTTCTGCATACTTTCAATATATAAAATATCTACCCACGACACTTTGATAAAAGAATCAGATTGTCGTACATACAAAAAAGGATCATCGAAAGGTGTATTCTTTTTTATTTTTTCACTCATAATGAATTGTTGCTGTGCTTTATTTACCGCCTGATAAAAACGATTAAAAGCAATAGGTTTCAGCAAATAATCAACCACCTGAAGTCTGTATCCTTCCAAAGCATATTCCGAATAGGCCGTTGTGAGGATGCATAATGGCGGAGTTTCCAATTGTTCTAAAAACTCAAGACCTGTTAAATAGGGCATATTAATATCCAGAAAAAGGAGATCGATCTGTTTTTCCTGTACTTTAGAATTGGCTTCCAAAGCAGTTGCACAAGTGTCTACAACTTCTAAAAAATCAATTTGATCCGCCATTTCTTTCAGATGAAATCTTGCTAAAGGCTCGTCATCTATAATTAAGCATTTCATTTTTGGAAGACTATTGTTCATCATTTTCTTGGGATAATTTTAAAGTTAGAGAGACTTTGTAAATATCATTATTAGATTCAATTTTTAATATGTGGGAATCCGGATACTGAAGATTTAAGCGTTTTTTTACATTTTGAAGGCCAATTCCGTGGGCGTCTTCTTTCTTTTTGTAAGTGGAGATGTTGGAATAAGAATTTTCAACATAAAAGGAAAGCGTATTATCCTCTTCTTTACATGAAATAATGATATAACCTCTGTGTCCGGGAAGGCGACAAACGTATTTAAAAGCATTTTCTATAAATGGAACAAGTAAAAGAGGTGCAATGAAAGCATTTTTATTATTGATATCCCAGGTCGCTTTTACGCCGAGTTCGTTTCCCCATCTCAATTTTTCAACTTCCACAAGATCTTGAAGGTATTGAACTTCCTGGTTGATCATAACCTGATTTTTATTGCAGTGATACAATTGATACCGCAGAATGTCAGAGAATTTCAATAATAGAAAAGAAGCAAGCTCCGTATTGGTTTTCATTAAAATATGAATGTGATTCAAGACATTAAACATTACATGCGGATTGATCTGATCCTGTAAAAATTTGAGCTGACTTTCTAAATGTGCCTGTTGCAGTAAAATATGATCCCGTTCTATTTTTCCGTGTTCCAGATAAAACCTGATGCCACAAGCAGTTCCTATGATGAGAAGTGCTGCCGGAACTGATAAATAAAAACCTTTCCATAACACAGCCAAATGCCCGGAGAAACTTGTTGGAAGAGGAGTCTGTGAGTCGATATAGATATAAGTAAATACAAAAGAGAATATACAACTCAGTAAAATAATTACAATTGCTGCTTCTACTAAAAACTGATTCATTTTTTTGGAAATCAGTGCTTTTGGGAGGAGCTTGTCGGTTAAGAAATGGGCAAAAATAAAAGAACTTATCAGAATGATGGAAGTCTGAATAAAGGCATTATACATTCCGGCATCAACCTGAATCTGCATCCAGAGCGCCATCCCGAAAACAAGCCAGAAAATAATGATTAATATATGTTTTTTTAAAACTATAGGTTTTGTCATAGATGGGGAGGGTAGATTTATAAAAAATTAGAAACCGCAAAACTGCAGTTTCTAATACGTAAAGATAATTTAAGTTTTTAGAACAGGAAGTATCCGATTCCCAGCGAAAAACTGTGAGGTTTAGACTTGAATTCCTTACTAATATTGGATAATCCTGTCTCATAACGAAGATCAACAGTGAAGTTTTTATAATCCATTCCAACACCTCCTGTAATCCCTACATTGAATTTATCAATTTTTTTAAATCCTTCCTGAAGAGCTTTTGTTGCAGATAAATTATCATTAAAAGCATAACTGTAAACACCACCTGCAAATGCTCTGATATTGAAATCTTTGTTGTTGACGATTTTGTAACCAAGGACAACAGGTACATCAATGGAATTCCATTTTAATTTTGAAGAACTCCCGTCTTTCATTTCATAAGAAGTCTTTCTTTTGTTGAATAAAGCCTCTCCCTGTAGATATAAACGGTTAAAATCTACTCTCGTCATCACTCCAGCCTGATATCCCAAGCCATATTTTCCCTCTATTCCGGAAGATTCGGTAGTTGTTTTTGTAAAATTAGTTCCTCCTTTGATCCCGATGTGAAGAGCCGGAGTTTGTTGTGCATTGGCTTCAACCGAGCAAGTAATACATACAAATAGTGAGCTTAATGCTAAAAAACGTTGTTTCATAAGATGTTATTAAAAATCTGATGCAAAACAACAACTGTGAAAGATGATTTGAAATTTTATTTGATGAATGGTAAGGATGATTTGATGAGAGGTGAGTTCTATTTGAAAAAACAATCCCCACTACAAAAGCAGAGGGGATATTAATATAATTTAAAATTATCTTTATGCCTTCACAATATTCACAATCACCTCAACCGCTTTCTCCATACTTTCCAGAGCAACATATTCGTAAGGTCCGTGGAAGTTGATTCCGCCCGCAAAAATATTCGGACAAGGTAATCCCATGTAAGAAAGCTGAGCCCCGTCTGTTCCTCCTCTGATGGCTTTGATTTTAGGCTCAATTCCTGCTTCTTTCATTGCTTTTGCAGCAAGATCTACAATATGCATTTTTCCTTCAAATTGCTGCTTCATATTGCGGTATTGTTCTTTAATTTCAACTTCAGCGGTTTTCTCGCCATGTTTTTCATTAAATTCAGCTACTTTTTCTTCCATGAATTTCTTTCTCGCTTCAAATTTTTCTTCATCATGATCACGGATGATGTATTGAAGTTTAGCTTCTGAAACATCTGCGTTTAAATCCATTAAATGATAAAATCCGTCAAAACCTTTTGTTGTAGATGGCGTTTCGTTTGCAGGAAGTGACTGCGCAAATTCTGCAGCCAAAAGACTTGCATTCACCATTTTTCCGAAAGCATAACCCGGATGAACACTCAATCCGTGGATTTTCACAACAGCTCCGGCTGCGTTGAAGTTTTCATATTCTAATTCGCCAACTTCTCCGCCGTCCATCGTATAAGCGAATTCCGCACCGAATTTTGCGACATCAAATTTATGAGCACCTCTTCCGATTTCTTCGTCTGGAGTAAATCCTACGGCAATTCTTCCATGTTTGATTTCAGGGTGAGCTATCAGATATTCTGCAGCGGTTACGATTTCTGCACAACCTGCTTTATCATCTGCGCCTAGAAGTGTATTTCCGTCGGTTGTAATGAGAGTCTGACCGATATATTTTTTTAAACTTTCAAATTTTGAAGAAGATAAAGTAAATCCTGTTGTCTGATTTAGTACCAGATCATTACCATCATAATTTTCCCAAACCTGTGGCTTTACATTTTCGCCACTAAAGTCCGGCGAAGTGTCATAGTGCGAAATGAATCCAATCGTTGGCTGATTATCATTATCCAGATTAGAAGGAACATACCCCATGATATAACCATTCTCATCAATCGACACATTTTCCAGACCGATCGTTTTCAGCTCCTCAACAATGTAATTGGCGATATCCCATTGTCTTTCGGTAGAAGGTGTAGCTTCGCTCTCTGCATCACTTGTCGAATATATTTTTACATAGCTGAGAAAACGGTTCAGCAGTTTTTCTCTCCACATGGCGTTGAATTCTATTGTACTCATTCTTAAATTTATATTTTTACAAATATACGATGCATCTGTTAAATGAAGCCAACAAAAAAACCTTCAAAAAATGAAGGCTTGCCTATTAATCTAAGTAATTGTTGATACTTCGTATATTTTTGATCATTGTTTCCTGGTCAGCCTTAGAAGGTGTTTTACCAAATATTCCTACAAAAGCTCCAACAGGATCGTTGAAAACCTGCGCTCTTTTCTTTGAAAACTTGTCGTAATCAGTATTAACTGTACCTTCGAACGGACGAATGGGTTTTGCTATTCTTTTTAAGCTTTCTAAAGTAAAATGAAAATAATCTTTAGAATCATACGCTTCTAAAACTAAACCGGGTAAATTTTTGAAGGTATAAGGTCCTTCTGAAATTGGAATTTCTTCCGTATACCAAACAGTTATTGTTTTATTATGATATTTTCCAACCGCCTTTTTGCAAGTGTAACCCTGAATAATTTTGCTTTCATTTACAAAATCCCACTTGGCTTTTTCCTGTGCTTCATAATTATAAGTGACATTTAGTATTTTGTCATATAAAATTGTCTTACCGTTGTTAGAAAACACTTCCGGAACATATTTGGCAGATGCCCAATTTTCCATTTTCATAACAGCAATACCGTTAACGGGATTTTTGTTGCTTTTATCGATTTCGGCTAAAGTTATAGAATCTGCTTTTTCTTTAAAATCACTCTTGAACAAAGAAGAATTTTTCCCTATTCTTAAATAAACCAGTTCTTTCCTTAATGTATTTGTATTAGCGGTATCAACCAGAAATTTGGCTAAATATTTACATTCAATAAAAGAGCTGTCTATTTTTTGCGAGAATAATAGACTTGGTATAAAGATTAAAAATAGAGCTAAAAATTTCATTAGTTATTACTTTTTTAAGGATCTAAAAGAACACCAAAACGGTAAAATTATTTAATATGTTGTATTGGGCTTAATCAAAGTTTTGTACGCTTAAAAAACAGGAAAAATGATTAAAGATAAATAATGTCACTACCTCCATACTACGTTTGTGAGGATTTAAGCTTATACGTTTCCTCTTATTATTAAATTTTATTCTTCTCATTTTTGGAAATGACTGTAAATTATTGTTATTAAATAGTAAAGATCGAAATTTTAAATCACAAATAATCTACTGGTTGTCAGTTTAATATTAGCTTTGTTTTCTTCAGAACTAAATAGTTTAGTTTTATTATATTTGAGAAAATCAAAAAGTAAAATGTTTCTTACCGAATGTCCTAGAGACGCAATGCAGGGTTGGGATGAATTTATTCCTACCGCAAAAAAAATAGATTACATCAATTCGCTGATGGAAGTAGGCTTTGATGTCTTAGATTGTGTGAGTTTTGTTTCTCCGAAAGCCATTCCACAGATGGCAGATTCTGCAGAGGTGGCAGAAAATATCGATAAATCTCTTTCGAATACGAAAGTTTCAGCTATTATCGGAAATTTCCGTGGTGCAGAGAAAGCATTAAAACACCAGTCAGTAGATATTTTGGGGTTTCCATTCTCTATTTCTGAAACTTTTCAGCACAGGAATACCAATAAGAATCAGGAGCAAGCTTTCGATGATATTGTAAAGATCCTAGAACTTACCAAAGCTGAAAACAGAGAGTTTAACCTTTATTTTTCAATGGCATTTGGAAATCCTTATGGCGAGGTATGGAAATGGGAAGATGTCGATTTTTGGGCAAACCGTTTTTCGGAAATAGGTATAAAAAACATTCTTCTGTCTGATACAACTGGCGTGGCAACTCCTGAAAAAATCACACTTCTTTTTGAGAAAATCCCATCAAGCTATCCTGAAATGAATTTTGGCGCTCATTTTCATAACCGCTACGAAGATTCTTATTCTAAATTGAAGGCAGCTTATGATCAGGGTTGCAGAAGGTTTGATTCTGCAATTAAAGGAATTGGTGGTTGTCCGATGGCGAAAGATGATCTTGTAGGAAATATGCCTACTGAGCAAGTCATCAATTTTATGAGTGTCGAAAAAGCGGAACACAAATTGAATTTACTCAATTTCGAAAGTTCTTATAACAGAGCGAAAGATATTTTTCATTTTTGAGACACTGTCTCTTTTATTTTAATTAAAAATTATGACTTCAAAAATAACATATATAGGAGATCTAAGATGCTCTGCTGAACATTTACAATCAGGAACAATCATTGAAAGCGATGCCCCAACAGACAACCACGGTAAAGGTGAAAAATTTTCACCAACCGATCTTTGCGCAACTTCTTTAGCTGAATGTGCATTGACAACCATTGCGATTTTGGGAAAAGATAAAAACATCAACATTGAAGGGGCTTATTGTAATCTTCAGAAAATAACGGCTCCAAATCCCAGAAGAATTGCTGAAATTTTCTGTGAATTTGTATTTCCTGATCAGTTTACGGAAGAGGAAAAAGAGTTTATTGAAGCCACGGCGCACAATTGCCCTGTTGCAAAAAGTCTGCACCCGGACCTGAAACAGATTTTTACTTTTACTTATGAATAAACAATCAGCGCAGAAATTTCTGCGTTTTTTTATTTAATTTTAATATGCAGCCAATTATTTCATCACAAGAATTTAAAAAACTTCCGAGTAAAAACCTCATGATTCTTGATGTAAGAACAGGAAAATAAGAAGCTTCCAAAGTTTATAAGATTTGGCTGGTTCGGAGATGTTTATGGTTTTCATCGATTACAATACAAGCGTAGAAAAATTCACAAAATATTTCAGGGGATACTTTAAAGCAGTTATTAAATAAAAACGTATTAATTTTAATCAAGAAATTATAATCTTAAAATTATGACAGAAAGTATAAAATCTCTTTTTACAAGAGATTTAAACCAATTAAAAAAAGAAATAGAATCTTACCGGAACGAAGACGCAATCTGGAAAATTGACAAAGACATTTTGAATTCAGGAGGAAATTTAACGCTTCATTTAGTTGGAAATATCAATCATTATATCGGATCTATTTTGGGAAATTCAGGATATGTAAGAAACAGAGAACTTGAATTTTCATTAAAAAATATTCCGAGAGCTGAATTGATTAAGAAAATTGAAAAAACAATTGAAACTGTACACTCATCCATTAATCAATTAACAGAAGAAGATCTGAAAAAAGAATATTCTATTGAAGCTTTAGGCTACCCAATGACGACAGAATATTTTCTGATTCATTTGTTTGGACATTTCGGGTATCACTTGGGACAGATTAATTATCACAGAAGGTTGTTGGATGTGGAATAAAATTGAAACCATTTATTTCTTAAACCACCCTTCTAAATTTTCAAAGAAAATTCCCCCCTCCAAAGGAGGGAATTTTGTATCCTTAAATTACTTTTCTTTTTCTTCGAACAACATTTTTGTGATAAAATCTTTCTCGCCTTTTCCTCTTGCGGGAGAATATTCTCTTCCGTAGAAAATTATCTGAAGATGAAGCTTATTCCACACCTCTTCTTTCCAAAGAATTTTAGCATCTCTCTCGGTTTCTACAACGTTTTTCCCGGAAGTAAGCTTCCATTGCGTCATCAACCTGTGAATGTGCGTATCGACGGGAAAAGCAGGAAATCCGAAACCCTGACTCATGACCACGGAAGCTGTTTTGTGGCCAACTCCAGGAAGCGCTTCGAGTTCTTCGTATGTTTGCGGCACTACTCCATTATGTCTTTCCAATAAAAGTTCTGCCATTCTTTTCAGATTTTTGGCTTTTGTATTAGAAAGCCCGATTTCTTTAATCAGCTCTTTGATTTGATATTCTTCCAGTTTTGCCATTCTTTGCGGTGTTCCCGCGACAGCAAAAAGCTCGGGTGTAACCTGATTGACTTTCTTATCGGTTGTCTGTGCAGAAAGAGCAACCGCAACCATCAAAGTATAAGGATCTGTATGATCTAAAGGAATAGGAACTTGCGGATATAATTTTTCTAATTCTGTCTGAACAAGCTCGGCTCTTTGCTTTTTTGTCATTTAACCATTAAATTTGAACAAAAATAAGTCATTATGCTGAAAGTTGGAGATAAACTGCCACAATTTAAAGGAACAAATCAGGACGGACAAACAATTGATTCTAAAAATTTAATTGGTAAAAAACTGATTATTTTCTTTTATCCACAAGCCAATACACCAACCTGTACTGTGGAAGCCTGTAATCTGAGCGACAATTATTCACAGTTGGAGAAAGCAGGATTTCAATTGTTGGGAATCAGTGGTGATACGGTGAAAAAACAGAAAAATTTCCACAGTAAATTTGCATTTCCGTATGATTTAATTGCAGATGAAAATCGAGATATTATCGAAAAGTTTGGAGTCTGGCAGGAGAAAAAAACCTTCGGAAAAACATATATGGGAATTGTAAGAACGACTTTTATTTTCGACGAAAAAGGTATTTGCACGAGAGTGATTGAAAAAGTAACTTCTAAAACGGCGGCCGCGCAGATTCTTGAGGTTTAATTTTTATTTAAGTAATACGTTTGTCATTCTGAAAGAATCTAAACTGATAATAAGCACTGTTGAGATGCTTTCAGCATGACAAACTAGGTATTAACAAAGAACTATGCTTGTTATTCTGTTTCGTAATACATCAACTCTTCATTTTCATACGGGAGAGTCACATATTTCTGGAATTTTAAGCCTAATCTTTCGATTAATTTTTGAGATGATAAATTATCTTTTGAAGTGATTGCTGAAATTTTCTTTAAGCCAAATTCATCCATTCCGACAGACTTTATTTTTTGAGCAGCTTCAAACATTAATCCCTTCCCTTCAAATTTTTCAAGCACAGAAAAGCCGATGTCTACCACATCCAGCCCTTCTCTTTCGAAGATTCCTACACCACCGATCTTTTGATTTCCTTCTTTTAGAATAATCAGATAATTTCCGAAGCCCAGCTTTTCAAATTGCGGTAAAAATTTAAACTTTATATAATTTTCGGCATCAGAAAGAGAATTGATGTTTCGGTTGCCTATATATTTAATGAAATTAGGCATATTGTAAAGCTGAAGAATAAGATCTGCATCATCCACAGATATAGGACGAATCAAAAGTCTTTCGGTTTCGTAGATGTTATTTTCTTTTTTTGACAGGTTGCTTTTTAGGCTCATCTTTTGGTTCTTCTTTCTTTTCTATTTTTAAAAGTCTCGGATTATTTGGGCATTTTTTGGTATAAACCTCCATATACGGCCCATTGTCTTTCACATTAGAGATTACGCCTGTAGACTTATTGACCGTTAAAGTATAGTGTGTTTTCTGATAAGGGCATTCTTTTGAAGTAATCTTGCCCAGATCCAAATAATAGCTCGAAGAATCTTCGTAATAATTTGCGGCAATGTCTACAAATTGTTCATCGATCATATAGCCTTCCAAAACAGCAGATAAAGCGGCTTCTTCTACATTATCAGCTTTACCCATGAAGTCTTTAAGATCTTTAATTTCGGTGATATAACTGATCTTTCCTCCAACAGAATAGACAATATAATAAAAGCTTTCTTCTCCCGGTCTAAGATTAAACCCTGAAAACTGCGGAACATAATCCTGTTTTGTTCCCGAAATTTTTACTTCTTTATTTTTGCCATAGCTGTTGTGAACAAGCACCCAGAAATCAATTTTATGGTCCGGAATTATTTTAGACATAACACCGTCGATATTTGAGAATTTTTTCTTGTCTTGGGAAAAAACTGAAATTCCCAAAAACAGAAAAACAAAAAGAAAATCAGGGTTCATACTTTTTCTCATAGCTCAAATGCGGCAGAATTTTGCCAATATTTTACATAAACTTTTCGCCTTTTTTCAGGCTTTTTAAATCCAGAACGTAGTCTTTGATCTGCTGATCGTGTTTTCTCGGGCAGATTAAAAGAACTTTGTCCGTATCTACAACAATAAAATCTTTCAAGCCGTCTATAACAACTGCCTTGTTATTTTTTACATGAACGATATTTCCTGTCGAATCGTATGTAAGAGCCGTTTTTATATTTATGGAATTCTCGTTCTCGTCTCTTTCGCTGTTCTCGAAAACGGAAGTCCATGTGCCAAGATCACTCCATCCTAAATCTGCAGGAATGACGTAAACATTTTTTGCTTTTTCTAAAATTCCGTTATCGATTGAAATTTTCTGAATTTTAGGATAAATTAGTTCAATGCAGCTAACTTCAGCTTCAGCATTGTATTCGCAAGCCGTAAACTGTTGTGTCATATCAGGAAGGAAAGTTTCAAATGCTTTGTGAATAGAATTTACATTCCAGATAAAAATTCCGGCGTTCCAAAGGAAGTCACCGCTTTCTAAGAAACTTTTGGCAATTTCCAGAATAGGTTTTTCTGTAAACGTTTTAACTTTATAATAATCAGAATCTTTCTTATCAACAAACTGAATATACCCGTAACCTGTATCGGGTCTTGTCGGGGTAATTCCTAAAGTTACCAAATAATCGTGTGAAGAAGCCAAACTAAACGCCAATTCCACCTTCTCTAAGAAAACATCCTCTTTTAAAATCAAATGATCAGCTGGAAGCACAATCATCGTTGCATTCGGATTGATCTCTGCAATCTTATTTGCCATATAAAGATTACAGGCTGCCGTATTTTTCATCAAAGGTTCTCCCACAATATTTTGCTCAGGAATTTCCGGCAATTGCTGATGAGATAAGGCTACATATTCTTTATTTGTAATGACAAATATATTTTCGCTGGGAATGATTTTACTGATTCTATCATAGGTTTGCTGAATCATCGTGCGACCCGTACCTAAAATATCCTGAAATTGTTTTGGGAACTTCTGCGTGCTTAAAGGCCAGAATCTACTGCCGATTCCTCCTGCCATAATTACACAGTATTTATCTGATATTGACATATTTAACTGCATTTTTTCACTCTCGCCAAAGGTTTGAAAGAATACTTCCTTCCTGTAGCCAGATTCATACAAAGATAGTTTTTTTTGATTAGACCTTCCAATAAATACGTTTGGTTTCTGTAAACGAATTGATCTCCTTTTGAGAGTTCTTCAATATATTGAAGATTATCTTCATGATTTTCAATATGAAAATACTTTACCAAATCGGGACTCGCCATAAAATTGGCTTTTGGAGAATGCGAAAATTTAATAATAATCGGTTTTAAATCTTCTTTATAGACATCAAGGCTTTCAAGCAACATTTCTCTGAAGGTGAGTTTCCATTCATTACCATGTGGAGAAATTTTCCTTCCATATTTTTCGAAAGCGATGAGATGCGCTAACTCATGGGTCAGAACAAAAAAGAAAAGCTGCGGAACCAAGGTAGAATTAATGGTAATCTCGTGAGAACTGTCACAAAGTTTTCGATAATCTCCGAGCTTCGAATTGCGGTTTTTAGTAACTTTTATATGAATATAGTAATCTGAAAACCATTTCTTTAAATGCGAAAGTGTATTTTGCGGTAAATATTTTTCTAAAGAATGAATAGACATTTTACAAACTTAAAGGAATTCCTGCATAGAAATTCAATAATTTAAGGCTGAAAACATAATTATATTTTGCCTGTTCCACAGAACCTTGAGCGTTGGCGTAATTGTTTCGGGCAATATTCAGATCAAAAATGGTAGTACGTCCTGCGGCATAACTTTTATCTGCGAATTCCATTGCCAGTTTTGAGCTTTTCGCTGCTTCCAGTGCAGAAAGATACACTTCGTAATTCGCATCAACATCAAACTGAGCCTGTTGAACATTCTGCCTTACCGCCTGCTGTTGCTGTTCTAAAGAATTTTTAGCAATATTCTCGTTGATTTTCGATTGTTCCACCTGAAGTTTGGTAATTCCTTTATTAAAAATCGGAATGTTTAAATTCAATCCGCCTTGTTGACCGAAATTATCTTTATACTGCTGGAAAAAACCGGGTTCTTTAGTAGCATTCCCCATTTGGTCGTATCCTGAATAGGCTGTATTCAATAGATTCCTATAAAAAGTTCCTACTCCTACACTCGCAGTAAGCGTAGGCCAAAAAGCTGTTTTCGTAACTTCTGTCTGAGCTTCTGCAGATTTTATTCTGCTTTCTGCTGCTTTTATCTGAGGTTGACTTTCGTAAGCAGTATTTAAAACTTCATCTACGGAAATCATCTGCGGTGCAAGTTGCTCAGAAATTTCAACGTCTTCTACATCAAAACTTTTATAATCTTTTAACTGGAGCAATTGCGCCAATGCAAATAAACTTCGGTCTACATTGATTTCCGCTGTTTTTAAATTCTGTTTTTCTCTCGCCCACGCTGCTTCTGCTTCTGCCACAACAGTTTGAGCAGTTGTTCCTACATCTGTTGTAATTTTCGCTCTGTCAAATTGCTTTTTTGCATTTTCAGCAGCACTTTGAGCAATTTTCACAATTTCCTTATTCAGTAAAGTCGTTAAATATTGTCTTGCGATTTGTAACGAAATATCATTTTTAATCGTTTCGATATCATATTGACTCGCTTCTACATCAAACTGTGTTTTTCTGACAGTCTTTTCAAGTCTTCCATTGTTGTAAATTAAAATATCAGCTCCAATGTTTGCCGAATTACTGAACTGATCGTTTCGGATACTGGTCGTTCCCAAAGATGCCTGCCCAAAACTTACGTTATTTCCCATGCTTGCACTTACTGTCGGAAGATAATTTTTCTGAGCCATTCGAAGATTAGAATCCTGAATCTGTTTTGAATATTCATTCTGAATCACCTGAAGATTGTGCTTTACCGCATAATCTACGCACTCCCGCAAAGACCATTTCTCCTGTGCATTGATTCCTGCAAAGGCTAATCCCAAAACTACCGTCAAAACTTTTTTCATAAGGAAATATTTATGTTTTTAAGCATTTTAAACCGTTCCTTATTTCAATTAAGTACGATTTAAATTTTGCTTTTTCACCATTAGACGTTGAGATTATAAAAAAGTTACAGAATTAGAAAATTATTGTTTTATTTTAATGAAAGTTTTGAGAATTTTGCGGTATGACAAACGAACAATATCAGGAAGCTGTAGAATGGCTTTTCGTTCAGGCTCCAAACTATCAGATTGATGGCCAAAAAGCGTATAAACCGGGACTAGACAACATAAAACGACTTTGCGGTTTTTTCGGAAATCCACAAGACAAGATAAAGTGCATTCACATTGGAGGAACCAACGGAAAAGGTTCTACAAGCAATATGTTGTCTTCTATTCTTCAGGAAGCAGGCTACAAAGTCGGTCTCTATAATTCTCCGCATCTTATTGATTTTACCGAAAGAATTAAAGTAAATGGTAAAAATTGCGATAAAGAGTTTGTCTATCATTTCATTCAAAAATTAAAGAATCTGCCGGAAGATATTCGTCCTTCTTTTTTTGAATTTACCACCATTATGGCGTTTGAGTATTTTCATCAACAAAATGTAGATTTTGCGATTATTGAAGTTGGTTTAGGCGGAAGATTAGATTCAACCAATATTATCACTCCTATTGTAGCGGCAATTACCAATGTACAATTGGATCACCAAAATATTTTAGGAAACACCATTGAAGAAATTGCCGGAGAAAAAGCCGGAATCATTAAAAATAATATACCGATCATTTCCGGGGACGAAAATGAAGTGGTAAAAAATATCATCCAAACCAAAGCTGATAAAGAAAACGCTCCTTTTATTGACGCTACTCTATTGTATACGGATTTAAAATCCGATTTGAAAGGAAATTATCAGGAGAAAAATATTAAGGTCGTTTTAAGCTTAATTGAGGAATTAAAAAAATTAAATTTTCCCATTTCTGATGACAATATTGAAACCGGACTTCTAACCGTTCATAAAAATACCGGATTTATCGGTCGCTGGTTTGAATTTTCTCAAAATCCTTTGACAATTTGTGACACGGGACACAATCAGGCTGGTCTTGAATATGTTTTTTCACAGTTAAATTCTATGGAAAAGCACAAACATATTGTTTTAGGTTTTGTTAATGACAAAAAAATTGATGAAGTAATTACATTACTTCCTGAAAATTCCGAGTTTTATTTTGCAAAACCTTCTATTAACAGAGGAAGACATCCCAAGGATTACGAAGATTTGCTGATTAATGCAAAAATTTCTTATAAAATTTTCGATTCTGTACAGGAAGCCTATCTTTCTGCAAAACAAGAATGTACAGAGGGAGAAATGATTTTTATTGGCGGAAGCAACTTTGTAGTGGGAGATTTTTTAGAAAAAAATTTGGAGATAATCAAATAAGTTGTATATTTGCACCACTCTAAACGAGAAAACAAGTATAGAGGGTTCTTAGCTCAGTTGGTTCAGAGCATCTGGTTTACACCCAGAGGGTCGGGGGTTCGAATCCCTCAGGACCCACAAAAAGGAGACGAAACCTTTCAAAAAAATTCGGGTTCTTAGCTCAGTTGGTTCAGAGCATCTGGTTTACACCCAGAGGGTCGGGGGTTCGAATCCCTCAGGACCCACAAAAAATCTCTCTTTTTTAAGGGAGATTTTTTTTGTTTTACTATTTCACTCTATTCATAAGGGTCGATCGGATCTAAAGTTTGGGAAACCATGCAAAATTTTTGTTGGAAAAAAGATTATCTACTATACCACACAGCTGAAGTCTGAAATCTCCTGATTTTAACCTTGAAAGGCCTTGCTGAGACATTTACCAATCAAGATTAAATTGAAGCCATCTTTAAAACAGATTACATAAATTTTATCATAACAACCAGATAAGTCATTACAAGTAAACCTTCTCAGAAAACAATCTTTTAAATTATTCTAAAGACTGTTCTTTAGTTTTTATCAACACATAGTGAAAAATCATTATATTTTTATAAATTCACGAACAAATTATTAATATGAAAAACCAAATCTATTCTAAACTTTTATTTCTTTTTATTCCCTTTTCCATATTTTCTCAGACTTATCAATGGCAATGGGCCAAGCAAGGAGGCGGCAACAGTGGTTCGAATGGGACGGGCTTTACGGATACTACCGACGAAATGATAAGAAGTGTTGTTGTGGATAATCAAAACAATCATTACTATCTGAGCACTGTTTTCGAAGGTTCCCCAACCATAGACGGACAAGCCGTGACGAGCTATAATGCAAGAGATCTTGTGTTGTTTTCAACAGATTGTCAGGGAAATCTACGGTGGAGCAAGACGATCGGAGGTTATGGAAGTTTGGAACATGCCTGGAAACTTGAGGTTGATAACAGCGGAGGGTTATATATTATGGTAAATGTTGTAAATCAGGCTAACGTCAGCGCACCGTCAAATTACACGCCAATACACTTTGATACCAACATTTCAATGCCTGTCGTTGCAGTCGGATATAATAGTCCTGATCCTGACCCGGGGATTAATACGGCATTTCTCCTGAAATATAATACATCAGATGGTTCATTAGCATGGCAAAAACCTTTACAGGGTGCTGTAAACTATGCTTTAAGATCTTCAGACAACGGAATCTGGTGCCTAGACAATGCCAAGAATATACACGCCATCATAGGATTTACAGCGGGTACCCATTTAAACGGACTTATTACAGTGCCTTCCACATTTGTGAGTACTTTTCAGTATTACCTCGTGAAATTTTCTTTTGCCGGAGGAAGCATGACACCGGAAGCAAATCCTTTGCTGTTGCCGATCACAGGAAATCTAACAGCCGGAATGACTGCAGGAAAAATACAAATGTTATATGATGAAACCCTGAACCAATATTATATCGCAGGATCTAAAAACCTGAATCCAGTAACCCCTACAAGTGTTTCATACAATTCTAATCCGGTTAATAATGACGGATTTATTTTAGCCATCAACGGAGCCAATGGTAATGAAGTTTGGAGAAGAGAGCTCTATACTCCGAACATTTCTCTTCAGGATGACAAGATTTTTGGTCTTGTAAAAGACAGCAACTCTGACATTTACCTTTCCGGATTTTATTACCGAGGTACAGCCAATGATATCGCAACTTTTGGCAACTATAATTTTCCTTTACCATTGAATACAGGATATAATCCTTTTGTGATGAAATTGGGTTCTGGCGGAAACGTTCAGTGGGCAAAAATAGCAGAAAGCTTATCTCCGAATAATAATGTTGGGTACCGTTTTATGAAAGGCAATCTGGTCATTAACGGAAATGAATTAGCTTTTGTAAAAGGAAGCCGATCCGACATTTGGGGAAATTTTGCCATGACAAGACCCCAGAATGATCTTGCCGATCCGCTTTTGATTCGTTTTAATAAAAATGATGGAACCGTATTAGGCACCAATGAAATTCAGAGCAATTTTGGTTTTCAGGACGAATTGACTTCCGTGGCTGTTGATAACGATGGTAATTATATTGTCGGAGGCTTTTTCCATAATCAATAATTTACAGATCCGGCAGACGGAATAAATACTTTAACCGCAACGGGAAACAGTGGGAAATCTCAGTTTTTTGTGGCAAAATTGGCAAAATCTGCCTGTAGTGCGCTTTCTGTGGAAGAAACAGCCGCTGAAGCAGGAATAAAGATTTATCCCAATCCGGTTCAGGAAATTTTAAACATCAACAGCAAAGAAAACCTTCAGGCTTTTGAAATATATTCTTCTACGGGACAGCTTGTCACAAGAGGCAGTTTAAATTCTTCTCAATCTTCTATCAATACAACTTCTTTAAATACTGGAGTTTATTATATAAAAATTAAAACAGCAAAAGCGACCATCACTGAAAAATTTATAAAAAAATAAAGATTGTAAAGAAATATCGTAAAACAATAAATTTCAGTAAGTTAATAGATTTTTTCTGATTATTGCATTTTTCTTAAAAGCAGGCCCAATTTATATAGATCTAAATATTTCAGATTGGGATTTTTGGAAAGTAAATTCATTACGATCTTTTTTTCCAGCAAACTGTAAAGAAACAAAAATGTACTTTTCATTTTTATATTCTTTATCTTTTTAGCGACCCTATAAACTTTAATATCTTTAATAAATTTTTCGTTATCAGATTTTTGCAACAACAAACAAAGAGAGTCTATTGCCGTTTTTGTTTTATTTAAAAAAACTTCATTAGAAGCATCATCAAAATGTATCACAGGGTTTTGAATCGCAGAAAATTTCACCTTTGAGAATTCAAGCGTTTTGGCAAAAACAAAATCTTCGTAACCGTAATTTAGCAAAACTTCATTAAATGGAAATTTCTCCAGCACATTTCTTTTAATAATAAAATTGACTGTTTTTAAAAGTGCAAAGTCTGATGATCTTTCCACAGAAAAAATTTCTTTTTCAATAGAATATCGGTTTCGCAGGGTTTCGGAATGAGCCGGATCTATTTTGAAATTGCCATACAGTACCTCCACTCCTCTATTCTGATCTATTTCCTTTAAATAATTAGCCAGAAAATTTTTATCATCTATTTTAACATCACAGTCCAGAAAAAGCAAAAAATCGCCTTTTGTATAGTTTAAAAATAAGTTTCTGATTCTGGATCTACCGATATTTTTTTCAAGTAAAACAAACTGCTCTACTTTATTTTGAAGTTCATTGTTAATTTGTCTGAAATTTTCTTCTGAAGCATCATCAATAAGAACAATTTCTGCGTCGATTGATTGGTTTTTAATTTCTTTTTTAAGATCATCAACCAATTCTCTTACATCAAAATTATAAATGGGAATACAGACAGAAATTTTCATCTGTTATATTTTATCGATGATTTGCTGTACATTGATTTCTTCAAGGCAAGCCCAATCACCACGATAGCATTCTTTGTCGCCAAAAACCGAGCAAGGTCTGCACGTAAGATCTTTAATCTGTACCACATCATTTTCACTTTGTCCGAATCCTAAAAATCCTGCGTACGGATGAGTAGCTCCCCAAACGGAAACACATCTTGTTCCTACAATACTGGCTAAATGCATATTAGCCGAATCCATCGAAATCATTACTTCAAGTTGAGCAATTCTATTAAGCTCCTCAGAAAGATTAAGTTTTCCAGCTAAGCTTTTGGTATTTGGAATTTGTTGCTCCCAACTTTCAAGGGTTTCTGTTTCTTTTTTTCCACCTCCAAAAAAGTAGATTGTGTTTTTTTGTGCTAAAATTTTTACGAGCTCGAAAGACTTTTCGAGAGGAAGCATTTTTCCTTTATGTTGAGCAAATGGCGCAAAACCAATTCCTGACTTCTGAATCGCTTGAGGTCGTAATTGATGCGAAAGGTCAACTTTAAAACCCATATCACGGAAAACATCCGCATAGCGTTCTACCGTTTTTTTTAATTGAAATTTTTCAAGATTCCAGACATTCGTCAGATTTTCTTTTTCTTCTTTGCCTTTATTTATTTTGAAAACTTTCAACCCTTTTCTTACATAGATTTTATCTAAGATCTTAGAACGGATAACATCATGCAAATCAGCAACATAGTCAGGGTTATATTTTTTAAGAAGTTCTTTCCCTAATCTTCTGATTCCCAAAAATCCTTTATATTCATCAAGATCAATTCCATGGAATATAACGTTCGGAATATCAGCGAATAAGCTCTCAAAATTATTTCGTGAAACCATTACAATTTCTACATTGGGATTTTGTTCCAAAAACTCACGAAAAACCGGCACTGTCATAGCGACGTCACCGAAAGCGGAAAAACGGTATGCTAAAATTCTGGTCACCACTAAGATTTCAGTTGGTATGCAACAGCGTAAAATTTGATTTGCTTGGTCATCGCCATTAAACCATTGGCTCTGGAAGGCGATAAAAACTCCTGGAGCCCAATTTCTGAAATGAATTCGAAATCAGAATCAAGAATTTCTTTTGTGGAATGACCGCTGTAAATACTTACTAAAAGAGAAACGATTCCTTTTGGTAAGATCCCGTCTGAATCGGCATTGAAAAACAGTTTTCCATCTTTAAATTCAGCATCGATCCAAACTTTACTTTGGCAACCTTTAATTAAATTTTCATCGGTTTTTTTGTCGTCAGAAAGCCCTTTTAATTCTTTACCAAGATCAATAATATATTCATATTTCTGTTCCCAATCTTCCAAAAAGGCAAATTCGTCAATTATTTCCTGCTGTTTTTCTTTAATGGTCATTCTAAACAATTAATTTCCGCAAAGATACTAAATTTAGAAACTTAATTTTTTGCTGAAATATTTTGAAACTTTAAGAGTATTAAAGTTTTTAAGTTTAATTAAGAAAAATCAACCAAGCTTGAAGAGAAACTTAGTTGATAATTTTCTGAGACGCTTTTTCAAAGATTTGGAGCAATTTTAGTTCTTCATTTTCCCAACAAAGAACCTCTGCAGCTTTTTCAAGTTCCGGCTGATAATTTTTTCTGCCTTTATCTAAAACTTTTCGAATAGCCGAAGAAATTGTTTCCGGTTGATGATTTTCAATAATTTCACCTACATCAAACTGATTTTTAATATGCGTCATTTCCGGCAAATTTGCCATAATTAAAGGAACTCGAGCCTGAATACAGTCTAAAACTTTGTTGGGAAGCGAGTAAAAATAGCTTTCACCCCCATTTTCTTCGATGCTCATTCCTAAATCTGCGGTAACGGTAATTTTTCTTAAATCTTCCGGCAACAATTTCCCTAAAAACTCAACTTTATGCTGAAGATTTTCTTTAATCACTAAATCTTCGTATTCTTTTTTTCTCGGTCCGTCTCCTGCAATTTTAAAAATAACATTTTCAAGATGATGCATTGCCAAAATGGCTTTATCGATTCCACGAAAAGGATTTATCGCACCTTGATATAATACTATTTTTGGCTGATTATCCGGAATTTCAATAGGATAATCTATTTTTCTCGGAGCGTTTTGTACCACAACCGGCTGAAGTCCGTACTTATTCTGAAACCATTTAGCATAACTCCCACTTGCTGTCATCATGAATTCCAATTTCGGAACAATCTTATCCTGTAAATAACGCCACAATTTTTGTGACATTTTTCCCTGAACAGCAGGCATCTCAGAAAAAATTTCGTGACTGTCAAAAACCAAAGGAATTTTATATTTTTTTGAAATCAGATAATTTGGCAAAAGCGCATCCAGATCATTGGCATGAAGAATAACATTTTTGTTTTCCTTCACTTTTCCGTATAATTCCCAATACAATTTCCAGTTAAATTCAAAGTATGCGGTTTTCAAAGTTTTAGAAACAAGAGGAATTCTGGAAAACAGATAAGGTCGTTCCATATTTTCAGCTCCACCCCAATTATTTCCAATCAACTCAACTTCGTAGCCGTTTTCATGTAACGTTTGGCATACTTTCTCAATTCTTTGGTCTGTATAAAGATTACTGAATGCAGAAGTAATGATTTTTTTCCTGCTCATTGTTTTTTCTTTGCTGTCACTAAATGATAAACCTGTACAAAACAAATAATCGCATTCGGGATGATGACCGGCCAAAGCATTCCGTTTAAAAAACCATAAGTTACAAAACAGATGCAGCCAATCAAATTGACAATTCTAATTTTGGTTAAATCTTTAAGGATAAAACTTAAAACTATGAAAACTGAAGCAGCATAACCAATGTAATTGACAATCTCGGAACTCATGAGGAATATTTGAGGAAGACAAACTTAGTCATTTTCAATAAGATAAAAAACTATTTTCTGCCATAAAGTCATTATTTGTTTTTTGGTAAAATATTTGTAATTTAGATTGTGAATATAAAGCAATTCTGCTTTTATTCTAATGAGTTAAATTATGGATTATAAGTTTTCACAAGGTTTGAGCCAGGTGTTCAAACAAAGCAAAAGCGAAGCTAAAAGGCTGAAAAGTGAATTTCTTAATACAGAACATCTACTTTTAGGTATTATAAAAACAGAAAACTCTGCGAAAGAAATCCTTCAAAACCTCAATGCGGACTTAACACAAATCAGAAGAAAAATTGAAACTTTAAATACAGCAAGTCTAAATCCTATTTCTGAAGAGGTTACCAATATTTCGTTCACGAAAATGGCAGATCATGCCATAAAACGTTCTGAACTTGAATGCAGACAATACAAAAGCAATGAAATTAATACCGTTCACCTGCTTTTAGGCATTCTATATAAATATGAAGATCCTACTTCGAATATTTTGGGAGCTTATGATATCGATTATGAAGGAGTTTCAAGAGAGTATCAGACGATGCTTAAAAATTCCGGACAGGCGCCACAGAATTCTGCTTACGATGATGATGACGACAGAGAAGAATTTGAGCAGATGAGAAAACCAACAGGAAATCTGGGTTCTGCAAAAAGTAAAACTCCTACCTTAGATAACTTCGGTAGAGATTTAACTTCTTTGGCAAGAGACGGAAAATTAGATCCTGTCATTGGTCGTGAGAAAGAAATTGAAAGAGTTTCTCAGATCTTATCAAGAAGAAAGAAAAACAATCCGCTTCTTATTGGTGAACCGGGCGTTGGTAAATCTGCCATTGCTGAAGGTTTGGCATTAAGAATTCAGCAGAAAAAAGTTTCGAGGGTTCTTTTTGGTAAAAGAGTAATCACTCTAGATTTGGCGAGTTTGGTTGCCGGAACAAAATATCGTGGTCAGTTTGAAGAAAGAATGAAAGCCATCATGACGGAATTAGAAAAAAACCGTGATGTAATTTTGTTCATCGACGAGCTTCACACTATTGTTGGAGCAGGAAGTTCTACGGGAAGTTTAGACGCTTCTAATATGTTCAAACCAGCTTTGGCAAGAGGTGAAATTCAATGCATCGGAGCAACTACTTTGGATGAGTACCGTCAATATATTGAAAAAGATGGTGCTTTAGAAAGAAGATTCCAGAAAGTAATGGTGGAGCCTACTTCTATCGATGAAACGATTCAGATTCTGAATCAGATTAAAGATAAGTATGAAGAACACCACAATGTTGTTTATACGCCTGAAGCAATCGCAGCGTGTGTCAATTTGACATCGAGATATATTACAGACCGTTTTTTACCAGACAAAGCAATTGATGCAATGGACGAAGCAGGCTCTCGTGTTTATATTAAAAACATGAAAGTTCCTACTGCGATCATTGATTTCGAAAAGAAAATCGAAGACATCAAAGAATTAAAGCAAAAAGCGGTAAAAGCTCAGGATTATCTTGAAGCGAGAAAGCTAAAAGATGAAGAAGAAAGACTTCAGATGGAATTAAACTCTGCTCAGGATCAATGGGATAAAGATGTAAAAGAGAAAAAAGAAACTGTTTCTGAGGAAAATGTAGCAGAAGTTGTTTCGATGATGAGTGGTGTTCCAGTAACGAAAGTGGGTAAAAACGAGCTTGACAAATTAGCTCAAATGGATGGATTGCTGAACGGAAAAGTGATTGGTCAGGAAGATGCTGTAAAAAAAGTTGTGAAAGCAATTCAGAGAAACAGAGCCGGGCTGAAAGATCCGAATCGTCCGATTGGTACATTCATTTTCTTAGGAACAACCGGAGTTGGTAAAACCGAATTGGCAAAAGTAATGGCAAGAGAACTCTTCGATTCTGATGAAGCTTTGATCAGAATTGATATGAGTGAATATATGGAAAAATTCGCAGTTTCAAGATTAGTTGGGGCGCCTCCGGGATACGTTGGATACGAAGAAGGTGGTCAGTTAACGGAAGCAGTAAGAAGAAAACCTTATGCTGTTGTACTTCTGGATGAGATCGAAAAAGCGCATCCGGATGTATTCAATATTTTGCTTCAGATTTTGGATGAAGGTCATGTTACAGACAGTTTAGGTAGAAAAATTGATTTTAGAAATACCATCATTATTCTTACATCAAACATCGGAACGAGAGATATTAAAGACTTTGGTGACGGTGTTGGGTTTGGAACTACAGCGAAGAAAACAACAGCAGATTCAAGAGCGAGAAGTACTATTGAAAATGCTCTTAAAAAAGCTTTTGCACCGGAATTCTTAAACAGAATTGATGACATTGTGATCTTCAACTCTCTTGAGCAAAACGATATTAAGAGAATTATCGACCTTGAGCTGACTAAGCTTTATGGAAGACTTGAAAAATTAGGTTATAAAGTTGAATTAACAACTGAAGCTAAAGATTTCATCTCTGAAAAAGGCTGGGATAAAGATTTTGGAGCAAGACCGTTAAAGAGAGCTATTCAGAAATATATTGAAGATTTATTGGCAGAAATGTTAGTGAACAAACAGCTATCTGAAGGCGAGACGGTTACTTTAGACCTTAATGAAGCTAAAGACGGATTAGTTGGAAAAACTTCAAAGCCAAAAAAATCGGCTGAAAAGTCACAATCTTAGAATAACAAATTTTTTATAAATCAAAAGCATCGGGAAAATTCCCGATGCTTTTTTGTTTACCACCCACCGATCTTACGGATTTTCACAGATTATTGAGAATAGAATCACATATTTAAACAGAAATTTCAATCTGAAGATCATATTGATCTCTATTTACAAACCCACGACAAACCCAATACTCGGAACCAATCCGCTTGCAAAAATACTGTTGTTTTCTTTATATAAAACATTGTACATGATACCTAACTGCAGAAAAGAATTATTGCCAATTCTCTGTAAATAACCACCTCCTAAGTATAGAGCTGTTTCTTCATCGCTTGATTTGAAATCGTAATACTTATCTTTATAATTGATGAAAAAATGCTGGAGATTTCCGCTTACATAAAAAGACCTTGCGAAATAGTAGTTCACGAAAGGTCCAACTCCAAACATCGTAGAATTATAAAAATCCGAAGTCTGCCACATCACTGTTCCCGTTATTCCTGCTTCCAGATCATCCGTTACCCGATAACCTACTCTTGGTGAAGCCTGTAAATTGAACATCGAATTACTTCCAAAGCCGAAGCCGATTCCTCCACCGAAAGTCCACCGATTGTTGTTTTGGGGAGGCGTTCCCACTGCAACCTGAGAAAATGAAAGAATAGAAATTAAAATAAAGGAAGAAATAAATAGCTTTTTCATAATTATCTATTTTGTTTAGTTAATTTTAAATATTGATTAATTAATACTATCGTTTTTATCAATCCTTAAAATTATCATTTTTTTTGAGAACAGGATTATCGTAATTTTGCCGCGTCAAACTAAGAACTCCCGTTAAGAGTTTCGTAAAATTGAATATAATGAAAGTAGTAGTAGGCCTTTCCGGAGGTGTAGATTCGAGTGTTACAGCGTATTTGCTGCAACAGCAAGGCCATGAAGTCGTGGCTCTTTTTATGAGAAACTGGAACGATGCATCGGTAACTCTGGAAGATGAATGTCCGTGGATTGAAGATAGCAATGATGCTTTAATGGTTGCTCAAAAGCTTGGAATTCCTTTTCAGGTGATCGATATGAGTGAACTTTACAAAGAAAGGATCGTTGATTATATGTTCGATGAATATCAGAAAGGAAGAACTCCGAATCCTGATGTTTTGTGCAACAGAGAAGTAAAATTCGATGTTTTTATGAAAACCGCTATGTCTTTGGGTGCCGATAAAGTGGCAACGGGACATTATGCAAGAGTGGATTCTACTTTCGATGAAAACGGAAAAGAAATTTTCCACCTTTTGGCCGGAAAAGATAATAATAAAGATCAATCATATTTTTTATGTCAGTTGAGTCAGGATCAATTGTCAAAAGCATTATTTCCGATTGGTGAATTGACGAAGCCTGAAGTAAGAGAAATCGCAAAGAAAATTGGTTTGGTAACCGCAGACAAAAAAGATTCTCAGGGATTGTGCTTTATCGGAAAAGTGAGCTTACCCCAATTTTTGCAGCAACAATTGGTTCCGAAAGAAGGAGAAATTGTTGAGATTTTCAAAGATTCCCCACTTTTTTCTGAAGAAGCACCCAATTTTTCTTCAAAACAAGAGGAACTTGAATATCTAAGCAGAAAAATCAATTACAAAAAATCTGACGGAAAAACAATAGGAAAGCATCAAGGTGCCCAATTTTTCACGATCGGACAGTCTAAAGGACTTGGAATCGGCGGACATAAAGAAAGCTGCTTTATCATCTCCAGAGACATGGAAAATAACATTCTCTTCGTGGGAGAAGGTCATCAGTTTCCGGGACTGCTAAAAAAAGCCCTTAAAATTGATAATTCTGAATTGCACTGGGTACGTGAAGACCTGAAGTTACAAAACGGAGAATCGATGGAAGTAATGGCAAGATTCAGATACAGACAACCGTTGCAGAAAGCGACTTTATACCAATTTGAGGAAGGGTTTTACGTGGAATTTGACCAACCACAATCTGCTATTGCAGAAGGACAATTTGCTTCGTGGTATATTGGCGAAGAGTTAATTGGCAGCGGAGTGATTTCGTAGTTTCGATTGTCATTTTCTGACAAACTTTATAAGTTAAACGTCACAGGTTTTTGTAACCTGTGACGTTTTTTAGTTGTCGTTTCTTAGCCCGGATTGAGCGGTATGTTTGAGCTCTTTTCCCTGTGTTTCGGGGGGGGGGGGGGGGGGGGGGGGGGGGGAGAAAAAAAAAAAAAAAAAAAAAAAA